>NZ_OESG01000012.1:900000-1171780 GCF_900240945.1 Mycobacterium sp. 3519A | reverse complement strand
ATGTGGTGCGGGTGCGGGCGGGGTTGGCTGAGCGGTTGCCCGGTTATATGGTGCCCGCGGCGATTGTGGTGATCGAGGCGTTGCCGTTGACGGTCAACGGCAAACTTGATGTGCGGGCGTTGCCGGCACCGGAATACGGTGGGGCCGATCGCTACCGCGCCCCCACCAACACCATCGAAGAAATCATCGCCGGCATCTACGCCCAAGTCCTCGACCACGACCACATCAGCATCGACGACTCCTTCTTCGACCTCGGCGGCGACTCAGTATCAGCCATGCGCGCCATCGCCGCCATCAACACCAGCCTCAACACCGACCTCCCAGTACACACCCTCTTCGACACACCAACAGTGGCACAACTCGCACCCCTCATCCACCACGAGGCGCACCCCGACAGCGATTTGCGCTTCGCCGCCGTGCACGGAAGCGATGTCACCGAGGTGCACGCCCGCGATCTCACGCTGGACAAGTTCATCGACGCGCCGACACTGTCCGCCGCTCCGACCCTGCCAGGCCCCAGTGCCGAGGTCCGCACCGTTCTGCTGACCGGAGCGACCGGCTTCCTGGGGCGCTACCTCGCGCTGGAATGGCTCGAGCGGATGGAGTCGGTCGATGGCACGGTGATCTGCCTGGTGCGCGGTGAGTCGAACGAGGACGCTCGGCGCCGTCTCGAGGAGGTCTTCGACAGCAAAGACCCAAACCTGTTGCAGCAGTTCCAGAAACTCGCTACCAGCCATCTTGAGGTTGTCGCCGGTGACAAGGGTCAGGCCAATTTGGGACTGGACCAGCAGACCTGGCAGCGGCTGGCTGACACGGTCGATCTGGTCGTCGATCCCGCGGCGATGGTCAACGCCGTGTTGTCCTACCGCGAACTGTTCGGGCCCAACGTGGTGGGTACCGCGGAGCTGATCCGGCTCGCGCTCACGACGAAGATCAAGCCCCTTAACTACGTGTCGACGTCTGACGTCGGTCGGCAGATCGAGCCTTCGGCGTTCACCGAGGAGGCGGATATCCGGGTCATCAGCCCGACCCGCGCCATCGACGCAGGCATCGCAAGCGGTTACGCCAACAGCAAATGGGCGGGCGAGGTGCTGCTACGCGAGGCACACGACCTGTGCGGCCTTCCCGTCGCGGTGTTCCGCTCCGGAATGATCCTGGCTGATCCCAGATATGCCGGCCAGCTCAATGTGTCGGACACCGTCACCCGGATGGTGTTGAGCGTGGTGGCCACCGGCACCGCGCCTCGCTCGTTCTACCAGCTCGACGCTGACGGCAATCGACAATCCGCGCACTTCGACGGGCTGCCAGTCGGTTTCGTTGCTGAAGCGATCGCCACACTGGGTGCGCATGCGGTCAACGGATTCGAAACCTATCACGTGATGAACCCGCACGATGACGGCGTCGGGATCGATGAATACGTCGACTGGCTGATCGAGGCCGGCTACCCGATCCAGCGCACCGACGACTTCGGCGAGTGGCTCCAGCGATTCGAGGCCGGGCTGCGCGCACTGCCGGAGCAACAACGCCAGCATTCTGTCCTGCAGATGTTGCTGTTACGCGGCTCCAATGAGTTGCAGCCCCCGACGCCGCCACACGGGGCTTATGCGCCGACCAATCGATTCCGTGCAGCGGTACAAGAAGCGAAAATCGGCCCCGACGCGGACATCCGAGATATCCCACATGTGTCGGCGCCGATCATCGTCAAGTATGCCACCGATCTGGAACTGCTCGGCCTGCTCTAGTCTGTTGGAGCAGCCTTACTAACCAACGGCTTTCGCGCGGAAACGATCACGTAATCGGCGAAACCGTTTGCCCGCTCCCACAGCGATACGCCGCGGCACTCGGCGCGGTCGTCGTCCGTCACCTCCACGACCACCTCATGCATCTTTTTGTTCTCCCGGACACGTTGCCAGGTGTACTTCGCCATCCCTGGAAAGACATCCTCCCGGATCGACTCCACGAGAACATCATTGAATCCCAAGGCAGCCAGCCGCCGCTGATATTCCTCACGGTCATAGTAATTCGCTTGTGGGATATGGCCGTATCTTCGGCCGAAGGCTGTTGTCAAGCCGGACTTTTTGCCCAGATCCGGAAGCATATCGGCGAGCACAATGGATCCCCCTGGTTTGAGGACACGAAAAGCCTCGCGCAGGAACTGATCACGCGTGTCGAAGTGAAAAGCGCATTCCAAGGCCAACACCTTGTCGAACGATCCGTCGGGGAAGTCCATCTCGGTCGCTGAGCCGAGTCGGATGTGAATCCGGTCTTCCAGTCGGCGCTGGGCGACGCGCTCCCTGCCTTTGTCGACGTGGACCGGAGTGATGTCGATTCCAGTGATGTGAGAGACATGGAAGCGATCAAGAAGGACGAAATCCTGCTCCGCGAATCCCACGCCGACATCAAGAACCTGATCGGTTGGTTCCAGTTCGGCGCGCGTTCCCATCAGTTCGACCATCGCGACGCAAGCGTCGGGATACGTGCGAGCGACTTTCCAGTACCCGAGGTTGAGCCACAGCGGCTTGGAGTCGTCGGCGTACCCCTCATTCTTGAAGTCGATGACGTCGTCGCCGATCATCGTGTAGTACGCAGCGGCGTCCTTTTGCCGCATGAGCCCAAACGAGCGGACAACCGTCCGGAACGCCGAGTAAATCGAAAAGGCAATTCGATCCATAGTTGTCCTTAGGGGAAACTGTGGTTCATGGTAGCTGGTTGCACTTTGGGTCGTAGTGCGTACCGGTGAGCGAAAATACAAGTTGCGGCTGCAAGCAGTCATGGCTGTCAATCGCGTTTCCGCGGAGCGGCCGTCGGCGATAGGTTGCGCAAACCACGTTCGGTCACTGCCGTTTTCGTCCAAACTGAGGTGCGTGAACAGCAGTTCTCACGAGATTGTGAGTATGCCTCGGGGCGGGCCAAACGCCTCATGGCTCGATCGGCGGTTACAGACCGACCGGCTGGAATATCTGGACCGCGACGACGTCGATGATCTGAGGGCCAAAGTCATCCGATCGTTGGACCGCGGCGGACAACGGCGATGGGTCGGCACTTACGAGAAGATCGCCAGGATGGCGCTTGCCGAGGTCGCCGACATCCCCTCTCCCACGATCCTCGAGCTCGGGGCGGGCCTGGGCGGTCTCTCGCGCAAAATGCTGAAGATTCACCCCAGTGCCTGCGTGACGGTCACCGACATCGACCCGACCTTCGTGGCCCGCGTCGCCGCCGGGGATCTCGGCACGCATCCACGCGCCACAGTGCGGGCGATGGACGCCACCGCGATCGACGCCGCGGCCGGGTCTTACGACCTTGCGGTATTTGCGTTGTCATTACACCACTTGGCGCCTGAGCAAGCCGCCCTGGTGTTCGCCGAGGGAACCCGCGTCGCACGCAAGTTGCTGATCGTTGACCTCCGCAGGCCGCGGGCGCCGCTGCACGTGATGCTGTTGGCGGCGGTGCTGCCGTTCACTCGGTTCATGCCGGTCGCGCACGACGGATTGATCAGCTCTTTGCGGGCCTACAGCCCGTCGGCACTACAGGCATTGGCCCACCATGCCGACCCTGAAATCACTGTCGAATTTCGCACCCAACCGTTGGGCCCGACCGTGGCCGTTGCCAGCCGTGCCGCGATGGCGGGTCAGGCCGGTGACGCAGCTGACAAGCGGTGAAACCCCCCGCTTCGATAGAGTTCGACACAGGCTGCTCGCCTGACTTTTCCGCTCGTCGTGATCGGAATCGAGCCTGGCGCAACAAGTACGACGTCTTGGACACTCACGCCATGGGAATTGGAAATCGCCGACGTGACTTCTTCTTGGACATGGCGGAGTCGTTCGGCCATCTCCCCCTCGGACGGGCCGCTCTTCTTGAGCTCAACGACCGCAACTAGCTTCTCTGTGGCAGCGTCATCGACGACAGCGATGGCCACGGCCCGTCCCCGCGATATCTTCTGGATGGTTGCCTCGATATCGTCGGGATAGTGGTTACGGCCACGCACGATCAGGATGTCCTTGATGCGGCCCGCGATGAAAAGCTCTCCCTCGGAGACGAATCCGAGATCACCGGTTCTCAGCCACGGTTTCTCAGGTGTCCCAGGTGAAGGGTTGATCATCGTCGCCGCGAAAGTCTGCTCCGCGTCGACAGGCCTGCGCCAATAGCCCGGACTGACGTTGCCGCCGTGCACCCAGATCTCACCAATCTTTCCGGCTGGGATCTCCATCGCGGTTTCGGGATCGACGATCCGCACAACCGGTGATCGCGGCTCACCGTAACTCACCAGCTGTGTACCGGTCTCGCATCGCTCAGCGTGGCCGACTGCCAGCCTCTCGGGGTTGAAAGAGACGAAATCCGGCGCCGCACCAGGCGGGTGGGTAGCGACGAACAGCGTTGCCTCTGCGAGGCCATACGAAGGGCGTATCGCGGACGCGGATAGGTTGAAGCGTGCGAATCGTCGAGTGAAGCGGTTGATCGTAGCGGGGTTCACCCGTTCTGCGCCGCTCAGGATGTAGAGCACGCTCCCTAGATCGAGCCCGGACATATCGTCGTCAGATGTCCGCGCCGCCGCCAGTTCAAAGGCGAAATTCGGCGCGGCGGAGAGCACTTGGGGGTGGCGAGCCAACAATTGCATCCACCTGGCGGGACGTTGAAGGAACGAAAGCGGACTCATGATTGTCGTCTGCCACCCAGCCAGAACTCCGCTGCAGATTCCCACCATCAGGCCCATGTCGTGATAGAAGGGCAGCCACGACACAACGGATTCCGGCAGCCGGTAGTCGGGAAAGTAGCCGGCGACGATCTGCTTCCAATTCGTCGACAGATTGGTGTTCGATACCGCCACCCCAGCTGGGGTGCGCGTCGATCCGGATGTGTACTGCAGATAGGCGATGTCCGGACGGTCATGCCGATGGCTGAAGGACGCACTGCGAGAGTCCAAGTCGAGCGAATCGACTTCGATCACCGTTGCGGCGGATCTTTGCGCATACGGTGCGACTACGTCGACAACATCGGACGTCGTCAAGACCACCGAAGGCGATGCGTCCTCCAGGACCGCGGCGACGCGCTCGTCGTGGATCGCTGACATCGGAACCGAAAGTGGGACGGCGATGAGTCCGGCTTCCAGAGCGCCGAGGAATGCGACGATGTAATCGAGCCCTTGGGGAGCAAGAATCACGGCGCGGTCGCCAATCGCGCCGCAGCCCTGGAGTTCCTGAGCAAGGTTGAGCGAGCGCCGACACAGCTGCCCCCACGTCAGACGCTCCTCGGAGCCTTCCCAATTCTGTTCGTAATCAAGGAACGTGAACGCCGTGTGATTGGGCTGCAGATTTGCGCGTTCGCGCAATACGTCGCAAATCGAAGGCTCGTTCATCGCAGCTCCCGTCCCAGCTGGATGCGAAAACGCTGGACTCAGCTTAAAGCCACGAGCGCTCTCGCGGCGCCGTTCCGACGCTCCCGAGACCGCATGCACATCAGACACCGCACGCGTCACGGGCAGCACGGTCGCTCGCGGGTTACCAATCTATTTGTTCTGGGGGAAGTCGAGTTCGATGCCGCCGTCGTTGGTGCAGATCGCGGTGCCGTTGCCGTAGGGGTTGCTGTTGATCAGTTGCAGCGCTTCGTCGTAGGACTCGACGCGCACGACCGAGCGCACGGGGCCGAAGATCTCGTCGGTGTAGACGCTCATCTCGGGGGTGACATGGTCGATCAGCGTGGGGCCGAGCCAGAATCCCTCAGCGCCTCCGTCGGCCTTCACCGTGCGGCCATCGACGACGATCTTGGCGCCGTCGGCTTCTCCGGCGTCGATGAAGGAGGCGACCTTGTCGCGGTGGGCCTTGGTGACCAGCGGGCTCATGTCGGCGCCCTTGGTGCCGTCGCCGGTGCGGAGGGCGCGTGCCCGGTCACTGATTTTGGCGACCAGGTCGTCGGCGATCGGGCCGACGACCTGGTCGAGGTCGGCGTCGGGCAGGATCACCGCGGTGTGGGATCGAGCGCGATCTTCATTGCGCACCCACTCTCTCCGCGAGTCCGACGTCGACGCGCCGGCCGGTCTCCAGTGACTGGACACCCGCCTCACACACCGCCGCGGCGGCGTAACCGTCCCATGCGGTGGGCCCGTCGACGTTGACACCTGATCGGACAGCGTCCACCCACCGCTGCACCTCGATATCGTAGGCGGTGCCGAACCGCTCGCGGAAGCCCGGCGCTATCCGGCCGCCCCACGTTCCTTGGCTCGACTTGCGTACCAACCCGACATCCAAACCGATTGTGGCGCTGCCGCGTTCACCGACCACCTCGGTGCGCACCTCGTAGCCGACGCCGGTGGTGACGAACAGTTCGACGTCGACATGACGACCGCTGACGGTCCGGAAGATCGCGATCTGCGGATCCTGAAGACCCTCGGGCGCCGAGGGATTCACCGCGGGCCTGATGATCTGCACCGAGGCGATCTCCTCGTCGAACAGGAAACGCGTCACGTCGACCTCGTGCACCAACGAGTCCCTGACCATCATCGCCGAGTTGAACCTCGGCGGCACGGCGGGATTGCGGTGCACGCAGTGCATGACCAACGGTTGGCCCAGTTCTCCGCCGCCGATCAGCGCCTTGAGTTGCTGGTATTCCGGATCGAAGCGGCGCATGAAACCCACCTGGATGAGCGGCTTTTCCAGTTCCGCCTCGCGACGAACGACCTCGAGGGACGACGCCGAGTCCGTCGTCAGCGGCTTCTCGCACAGCACCGGCTTGCCGTGTTCGAGGCAGGCCAGCAACTGCTTTTCGTGGGTAGGACCCGGCGTCGCGAGCAGCACCGCGTCGACGTCGTCCGCCGCGATCGCGTCGAACGGATCCGCCGCCACGCGGGATCCCGGTACGGCCGAAGCGACCTCCGCCGCCTTCTCGGGCAGGTAGTCGTTGACCACCGAGACGACGGCGCCGCTGATTCGGCCGGTGATGCGGGCGACGTGGTCGGCGCCCATCACTCCGACACCGAGCACGCCAATTCGCAAGTCTGACATCACGTTTCCTAGAATCTCACCGCTGGGACGCCGCACGATCCGAGATAGTTGCGGGTACGCTGGGCGATCGGCAGTGGTTGGTCGGGATCGCATGGGTACATGTCCTGCTCGACGATCGCGAACACGTCGACACCCAGTTTGGCGATCGCATCCAGTAAGGGCCGCATTTCCGGGATGCCCCGCGGCGGTTCGGTCATCGCGCCAAGCTTGACCGCCGCACCGAACGGCAGATCCTCGGCTTCCACCTTGGCGCGCACGTCCGGGTCGACCTGCTTGAGATGGAGATATCCGATGCGTTCGGGGGCGCGGTTGATGATCGCGAGATTGTCGCCGCCGCAGTAGCTGATGTGGCCGGTGTCCAGGCACAGGTTGACGAACTCGGAATCCGTGCCGTCCAGGAAACGGTAGACGCTCTCCTCGGTGTCGACGTGGCTGTCGGCGTGCGGGTGATATTGCGCGCGCACCCCGTACTTCTCGAACATCGCCTTGCCGAGGTCGTTCATGCCGCCGGTCTTCTTCTTCCACTGCTCGGCGGTCAAATTGCGGTCCTCCAGCACCTCGCCGGTGGCCGCGTCGCGCCACATCTCCGGTATGACGACGACGTGTTTCCCGCCGACGGCCGCGGTGAGCTTCGCGACGTCCTCGATCTGCCGCCACACGGCATCCCATGAATCGTCTTGATGCAGATGTTCGAAAACCGTTCCGGCAGAGAGCTTCAGGTTGCGTGAGGCGAGTTCGTCCGACAACTGTTGCGGGTCGGTCGGCAGATAGCCGTACGGCCCCAACTCGATCCATTGGTAACCGGACGCGGCCACTTCGTCGAGGAATCGGGTGTACGGCGTCTGATGGGGATCATCGGCGAACCACACACCCCACGAATCGGGCGCCGAACCGACGAGAATCGTGCTCACGGTCAATCCTTCGAATCGTAAGGCTTCACGTACGGGCGCTGGACCTTCTTCCACTCGGCATACGTCTCGTAGGCCGCCGCGGTGGAATCCAGCGTCGAAACCTGGCTCACCGGAACGTCCCACCACGATTGGCTGTCCGGCGCGTACACCAGCGGATCGGTCTCGACGTGGATGACCGTGGTGTGCTCGTTGGTCTTGGCCACCTTGACCGCGTCGGTGAACTCGGCGGCCGTCGTCACCTTGATCACCTCGGCGCCGAGGCTGGCGGCGTTGGCGGCCAAATCGACGGGAAGCTTGTCGCCCGCCAACCGGCCGGAATCGTCGCGGTAACGGTAGGCGGTGCCGAAACGCTGCGAGCCCAACGACTCCGACAGCGAGCCGATCGACGCGAAACCGTGGTTCTGCACCAGCACCAGGATGATCTTCACACCCTCCTGGACGGCGGTGGCCAGCTCGGTCGCCATCATCAGATACGAACCGTCGCCGACGAGCACGAAGACATCGCGGTCAGGTGCGGCCATACGCACTCCGATGCCGCCGGCCACCTCGTAGCCCATGCAGGAGTAGCCGTATTCGACGTGATAGCCCTTGCGGTCTCGGGTCCGCCACAGCTTGTGCAGGTCGCCGGGCATCGACCCCGCAGCGCACACCACCACGTCGCGCGGATCGGACAGCGTGTTGGCGAGCCCGATCACCTGACTCTGGTTCAGCGCACTGCCGTCGTCCTCGATTCGGTAGGCCGCCGACACCGTGTCCTCCCATTGCTGGGTCAATTCCAGGGTCCGAGACCGGTATTGGTCACCGACGGTGTATCCGTCGAGGGCGTCGGACAGCGCTTCGAGCGCCTCGCGGGCGTCGGCCACCACCGACAGCGCACCCTGTTTGACGGCGTCGAACGACGCGACGTTGATGTTGACGAACCGCACGCCGGGGTCGTTGAACGCGGTGCGCGAGGCGCTGGTGAAGTCGCTGTAGCGGGTGCCGATGCCGATCACGACGTCCGACTCGGCAGCCAGCGCGTTGGCCGCGGTGGTGCCTGTCGAACCGACCGCGCCGACCTCCTGCGGATGGTCATACGGCAGCGATCCCTTACCTGCCTGCGTCTCCGACACCGGGATGCCGGTCTTCTCGACGAACGCCGCGAGCGCTTCGTTGGCGCCGGAGTAGATCACGCCGCCGCCCGCGACGATCAGCGGTCGCTGCGCGGAGCGGATCACCTCGGCCGCCCTGGCGATCACCGACCGTTCGGGCACCGGCCTTGCGATGTGCCAAGTGCGTTCGGCGAACAGCGATTCCGGCCAGTCGAACGCCTCGGCCTGCACATCCTGCGGCAACGCGATCGTCGCAGTGCCCGTCTCTGCCGGATCGGTGAGCACCCGCATCGCGCCAAGCAGCGCCGACGGCAACTGCTCGGGGCGCCACACCCGGTCGAAGAACCGGGACAGCGGCTTGAACGCGTCGTTGACGGTCAACTCGTTGTCGTGGGGCTGTTCCAGGTCCTGCAGCACCGGCGCGCTGACGCGCGTCGCGAACGTGTCCGACGGCAGCAACAGCACCGGCAGCCGGTTGATGGTGGCCAGCGCGGCCCCGGTCAGCATGTTCGTCGACCCCGGCCCGATGCTTGCAGTCACCGCCCAGGTCTGCAGCCGGTCCTGCTGACGCGCGTACGCCGCCGCGGTGTGCACCATGGCTTGTTCGTTGCGGCCCAACACATATCGCAGCGACGGTTCGTTGTCCCCGCGTTCGGCCTGTAGCAGCGCCTGCCCGATGCCTGCCACGTTGCCGTGTCCGAAGATGCCGAGGCAGCCTGCGAAGAACTTGGTGCGCTCACCGTCGCGCTCGACGTACTGATTCGCCAGGAACCGAATGGTGGCCTGGGCGACCGTCAGTCGTACCGTCGGCTCGGCGTCGGGTGCCTTGAATGCGGATGCTTTGGAAACCATTCGTCACACTCCTAGGCAGAAGGCGGGGTACGTAGGGGCAGCCGGGGATCGACATCCTGGCTTTCCCAGGTGCCGCGCAGCCAGGCGTGTTCGGGATCGTCGACGATCTTCCACGCGCGTTCCTCGCCGGGGCCGGCCATCACGTTCAGGTAGTACATGTGGTAGCCGGGCGCGGCAACCGACGGGCCGTGGTATCCGTGCGGGACGAGCACCACGTCGCCGGTGCGGACCTCTTCGAGCACCTCGATCGGGCGGTCCGGCGTGCCGTAGACGCGGTGGTAGCCGAAGCCGCGGGAACCATCTGGGCCCGAGTCGATTTCGAAGTAGTAGATCTCCTCCAACTCCGATTCGACGGCGGTGTTCTGGTCGTGCTTGTGGGCGGGATAGCTGGACCAGTTGCCGCCGGGGGTGATCACCTCGCACGCGATCAGCGAGTCGGCGTCGAAAACGCCTGCGGTGCCGAAGTTGTGCACCTGGCGGCTGCAGTTGCCGGTGCCGCGAAGCTCGACCGGGACGTCGGCGGCGGCCACCCGGCGATTCGGCAACTGGCGCTTGGCGCGGGCGCCGCAGATCGCAAACCGGCCTTGCCCTGCCAGTGTGTACGTCTGCCCGGTGCCGATGTACACCATGTCGGCGGGACCGTCGAAAACCGATGCGCGCGGGCTCAATTCGAATACCTCGCTGCCGACGGTCACCGAACCGCCGCCTGCCAGCGGCAGGATCATCACCTCGGTGCCGCCGGTGTCGAGCGTCAGGTCCGCAGCCAATTCGACAACCTGCAGGCTGGACTCCGTCCAGCCCGCCGACTCCGGGGTGACGTCGACGGTGTACGGGGGAGTGGCTGACCGGGCGGGAATGTAGTACTTGCTCTGCATGTTCACCTCACCATCGAAACGGCGGTCGCGACCGCGGAACTGACGTCGTCGTCGACCGGGTAGAGCAGGGTGCGGCCGACGATCAGACCGCGCACGGACGGCAGCGCGAGCGCCTTCTGCCAACTGGCGAATGCCTCGTCGGGATCGGCAGGGTCACCGCCGAGCAGCAGCGTCGGCAGCGTCGTCGACTCCATCACGCGCTCCATCTCGTCGACGACGGGCAGCTTCATCCAGGTGTACGCCGAGGTCGAACCCAGCCCCTGGCCGATGTGGACCGATTTGATCACCGCGTCGGGGGACAGGTCGTTGCGTACCTTGCCGTCCACCCGGGTCGACATGAACGGTTCGACCATCGCGATCAGCTTGTGCGATGCGAGTTCGTCGACGGCGCGTGCACACGACTCCAGGGTGGCAACGGTGCCGGGATCGCTAAGATCGATGCGGCACAACATCTTTCCACCGTTCATCCGCATCGCGGCGGTGGCGGCCGCGGGGGCCGCCGTCATCCGGTCGTCGAGTTCGAAGGCGGCGCCTGCCAGGCCGCCGCGGGTCATCGACGAGAAGACCACCTTGTCCTCGAGCGCGCCGAGCAGCACCAGGTCGTCGAGTATGTCGGCGGTTGCCAGCACACCGTCGACGCCGGGGTCGGCCAGCGCCGCCCGCAACCGATCCAGAAGATCGGTGCGGCTGTTCATCGCGGTCGGCCGGGAACCCACCGACAACGCACCGCGGGCCGGGTGGTCGGCGGCGACGATCATCAACCTGCCGTTGCCGCGCACTGTGGGCCTGGTGACGCGGCCCTGCCACGCGCGGTGGATCGCGTCGGGATCACTCGCGCGCAGTTCGGTGATCTCGGCGTAGGTGTTGCAGAGCGCGCTAGGCATTGGCAGCCTCGGCGGATGTCCGTTCGGCGAGGCCGGCGACCTCCGCGGCGGTCGGCATGGCCGTCGAGCACTCCAGCCGCGATGCGACGATCGCGCCCGCGGCGTTCGCGTAGCGCAGCGTCTTATCCAGCGGCCAGCCGTGCAGCAACCCGTGGCACAGGCTGCCGCCGAACGCGTCACCTGCGCCGAGCCCGTTGACCACCTCGACCTCGTTGGGCGCCACCGTCACATGCGAATCGCGCGTCTTGCCGAGCACGCCGCGGGGGCCTTGTTTGACGATCGCGAGTTCGACGCCGAGGTCGAGCAATGCGTCGGCGGCCTTGTGCGGATCCTGCTCGCCGACGGCGATCTCGCACTCCTCGCGGTTGCCGACCGCGACGGTCACGTGCTGCAGCGCACGCTGCACTTGTTCGGTGGCAGCGGCGGGCGTCTCCCAGAACATCGGCCGGTAGTCGAGGTCCAGCACGGTGAACGGCCGCCGCCCGCGCGCTTCCCACGCGGCGAAATGTGCGCTGCGGCTTGGCTCTTCGGACAGTCCTGTGACCGTCGACCAGTACAACCGGGCCGCGCGCACCGCCTCGGTGTCGATCTCGTCGGCGCACAGCTGCAGATCAGGGGCGCTCGGCTTGCGATAAAAGTAGAGCGGGAAGTTGTCGGGCGGGAAGATCTCGCAGAACGTCACCGGGGTCGGGAACTCGCCGTGCGTCGCGACGTAGCGGTTGTCGACGCCGAGGCGGGCCAACTCGTCGCGGACGAACGTACCGAACGGGTCGTCGCCTGCGCCGGAGATCAGGGCCGTGCGATTACCCAGTCGCGCCGCGGCTACCGCAACGTTGGCCGCGCTGCCGCCAAGGAACTTCCCGAACGACGTGACGTCCTGCAGTCCGACCCCGATCTGCAGCGGATAGATGTCGACGCCGCTGCGCCCGATGGCAAGGACGTCATATGGCTGTGCGGTGGTCAAAGTCAGCCCTTCCAAAGATGGTGAGCGTTCGATAACGACTGTGCCCCGCATCCCGCGACGCTGTCAATACTTTGTCCTGACATTCTATCTTTCGATCATGCGATGTTAGGATGCAGCTACTCTTCATCTGCCCCATGCGAGATCGGAGTCGACGTGCCCCTGACGGTGGAGCTCGACAGGTCGAGCCCTGTCCCTCTCTACTATCAGCTCGCGCAGGCCATCGAGGCGGCGATCCGGGATGGCGAACTCGCGCCGGGCGATCGCTTCGAGAACGAACTGGCGTTGGCGAAGCGATTGACCTTGTCCCGACCCACAACTCGGCGTGCGATCCAGGAACTGGTCGACAAGGGCCTGCTGGTGCGCAAGCGCGGAGTTGGCACTCAGGTGGTGCAGAACCCCGTGCATCGTCGGGTCGAGTTGACCAGTTTGTTCGATGACCTGGCGCGCGCAGGCCAGGAGCCGACCACCCAGCTGCTCGAGTACCGGGTGGGACCCGCCGACGAAGAGGTCGCAGGCGAACTCAATCTCGCCGAGAACCGGGAGGTGGTGTCCATCTACCGGTTGCGGTGCGCCAACGGTGAGCCGCTCGCGGTGATGACGAACCATCTGCCGGTCGAGATCGCCCCGGCGCCCGAGGAGTTGGAGAGCAACGGGTTGTATCAGTCGTTGCGGGCGCGCGGCGTGCACATCCGGCTGGCGCGCCAGCGCATCGGCGCACGGGGCGCCACGCGTTCGGAGGCGCGACTGCTCGACGAGAAACCCAACGCCCCGCTGCTGACCATGGCGCGCACCGCGTTCGACGATTCCGGCAGCGCGGTGGAGTTCGGCACGCACTGCTACCGCGCGTCGCGCTACTACTTCGACACCACCCTGGTCGACCGGTGACTTTTCCTCACGGTAGCTCGCGCTATCGACTGAACGCGCGGCGGAACGCGTCCAGTGCCGCCACGCTGTCGCCGGACGCCCAGGCCTCCATCCCGACCGTCCCGGCAAACCCGATGTCGCGCAACCCCTTCGCGATCGCCGGGTAGTAGATCTCGCCGGTGCCGGGCTCGCAACGGCCCGGCACATCGGCGATTTGCACCTCGCCGATTGCGTCGCCGCAGCGCCGCACCAATTCGATCAGGTTCCCCTCGCCGATCTGTGCGTGGTACAGGTCGAGCATCATCTTGACGTTGGGATGCCCGACGCCCTCCACCAACGCGAGCGTGTCCTTGGCGCGCGCCAACGGGACGCCGGGATGGTCGACGAGCGTGTTGAGGTTCTCCACGCAGAACGTGACACCCGCGGTCGCGCCCATCTCGCCGATACGTTCCAGCGTGCGCAACGCGGTGGTCCACATCGCACCGTCGGCCCGGTAGCGGGGCCGGGCGGCGTTGCCGTCGACCAACTCGGCGGTATGCAGGTTCAGCCGCGGAACACCAAGGGTCTCAGCGGCTTTGAGAGACAGTTCGGCCGTGCGCACCACCTCGTTGGCGGTCGCGGGGTCGATCAGGTCGCCGTGCAGGTAGCCCGTCATCGACGAGAAGTTCGCGCCGGTGCCGGCCAGCGCCTGCAAATCCTTGTCGTGCCAACTCCAGATCTCAACGGCGAAGCCCATCTCGTGGATGCGCCGGATGCGGTCGACGATCGGAAGGTCCGTGAACACCATCTCCGCGCAGACCGCCAGCGAAAAGTCATTCACGGCGTCACCTCCCTCGCCTTGACCGGCAGCGATGACCCTAGCATTTGATGTGCAGTCCTAATGTCAGGACAAAGTATTGACATTCCGCTGTGAGCCGTATTACATCGACTTTTGAGGCGTCTCACGCCGCACTCTATGAGCGGAGGAAATATGAAGTTCAGTCGGCTCGCTGCCACCGCCGCGGTGAGTGTGCTCGCAGTCGGACTTGCGGCATGTTCCAACACCGGGGGCAAGCCCCAGGAATCGGGCAATGGCGGGGGAGGCGGCACTGCCGACACGCCGCGGATGACGATCGCGATGATCACCCACGAAGTGCCCGGCGACTCGTTCTGGGACCTGATCCGCAAGGGCGCTGAAGCGGCCGCGAAGAAGGACAACATCGAACTTCGTTACTCCAACGATCCCGAGGCGCCCAACCAGGCGAACCTGGTGCAGACCGCCGTCGACAGCGGCGTCAAGGGCATCGCAGTGACGTTGGCCAAGCCGGACGCCATGCGCGCGGCCGTGCAGGGCGCCGAGGCCAAGGGCATCCCGGTGGTGGCGTTCAACGCCGGCCTGGAGGACTGGAAGGCGATGGGCGTCAAGGAGTACTTCGGGCAGGACGGCTACATCGCGGGGCAGAGCGCCGGTGACCGGCTCACCAAGGAAGGCGCCAAGAAGGCCATCTGCGTGATCCAGGAGCAGGGCCACGTCGACCTCGAGGCCCGCTGCGCAGGACTGAAGAACACCTTCCCTGCCACCGAGAACCTCAACGTCAACGGCAAGGACATGCCGTCGGTCGAGTCGACGATCACCGCGAAGCTGCAACAGGATCCGAGCATCGACTACATCGTGACGCTGGGCGCACCGTTCGCGTTGACGGCCGTGCAATCGGCGAAGAACGCGGGCAGCAAGGCCAAGATCGGCACCTTCGACACCAACGCCGCGCTGGTCGACGCGATCAAGAACGGTGACGTGCTGTGGGCCGTCGACCAGCAGCCGTACCTGCAGGGTTACCTGGCCGTCGACTCACTGTGGCTGTATCTGACCAACGGCAACGTCATCGGCGGCGGCCAACCGACCCTGACGGGCCCGGCCTTCATCGAGAAGTCGAACATCGACGCCGTCGCGGAGTACGCAAAGAACGGAACCCGATAATGACCACCCAGTCAGAGGTCGACCTTTCGCAACGAAAGGTCGTCCACGACGAACGGGTCAAGGAACGAAACCGCGTCCAGCGGTTGCTGATTCGACCGGAGATGGGTGCGCTGATCGGCGCGATCGGCATCTTCATCTTCTTCACCATCGTGGCTGCCCCGTTCCGCAGCCCCGAAGCGCTGGCCACCGTGCTGTACGCCAGTTCCACCATCGGCATCATGGCCTGCGCGGTCGCGCTGCTGATGATCGGCGGCGAGTTCGACCTGTCGTCGGGTGTGGCGGTGACCTTCAACTCGCTGGCCGCCTCCATGCTGGCGTTCAACCTGCACCTGAATCTGTGGGTGGGTGCGGCGCTGGCATTGGTGCTCGCGCTGGCGGTCGGGTTCTTGAACGGCTACCTCGTGATGAAGACGAAGATCCCCAGCTTCCTCATCACGCTGAGCACGTTCTTGATGATCACTGGCATCAATCTCGCTGTCACCAAACTGATCACCGGCCAGGTGGCCACCCCGAGCGTGTCCGACATGCAGGGCTTTGAATCAGCAAAGCTCGTGTTCGCGTCGTCGTTCTCGATCGGCAGCGTCAGCATCCGCATCACCGTGGTCTGGTGGCTGTTGTTCACCGCGGTCGCGACGTACGTGTTGTTCAAGACGCGCGTGGGCAACTGGATCTTCGCGGTCGGCGGCGATCAGGAAAGTGCCCGTGCCGTCGGTGTGCCGGTGACCAAGATGAAGATCGGCCTGTTCATGTTCGTCGGCTTCGCGGCCTGGTTTGTCGGCATGCACTATCTGTTCTCGTTCAACACAGTGCAATCCGGCCAGGGCGTCGGCAACGAGTTCCTCTACATCATCGCCGCCGTCATCGGTGGCTGCCTTCTCACCGGCGGCTACGGCACCGCGATCGGCGCCGCAATCGGTGCGTTCATCTTCGGCATGGTGAACCAAGGCATCGTGTATGCCGGCTGGAACCCCGACTGGTTCAAGTTCTTCCTGGGCGGCATGCTGCTGTTCGCGGTGATCGCCAACAACGCTTTCCGCAACTACGCGGCGAAGAGGTAACCGATGACCGCAACAGTGGACAAACCCGTGCACGACGCCCCTTCCGGTGGCAAGGTGCCGCTGGTCGAGCTGAAGAACGTCGGCAAGACCTACGGCAATATCACTGCGCTGAAAGACATTTCGCTTCGTGTACACGCCGGTGAAGTGACCGGCATCCTCGGCGACAACGGCGCAGGCAAGTCGACCCTGATCAAGATCATCGCCGGGTATCACCCACAGACCGAGGGTGAGCTGTTGGTCGACGGCGAGCCGACCACGTTCAACTCGCCGAAGGACTCACTGGCCAAAGGCATCGCGACGGTGTACCAGAACCTCGCCGTCGTGCCGCTGATGCCGGTGTGGCGCAACTTCTTCCTCGGTCAGGAGATCCGCAAGAAGCGCTTCCCGTGGTCACTCGATTCCAACGCGATGCGGGCCACCACCCTGAGCGAGCTGTCGAAAATGGGCATCGATCTGCCCGACGTCGACGTGCCGATCGGTTCCTTGTCTGGTGGTCAGCGCCAGTGCGTGGCGATCGCCCGCGCAGTGTTCTTCGGCGCGCGGGTGTTGATCCTCGACGAGCCGACCGCAGCGCTGGGCGTCAAACAGTCCGGTGTGGTGCTGAAGTACATCACCGCCGCGAAGGAGGCGGGTTTCGGTGTGGTGTTCATCACGCACAACCCGCACCATGCGCACATGGTCGGTGACCACTTCGTGCTGCTCAACCGGGGTCGGCAGAAGCTCGACTGCACGTATGACGAGATCAGCCTGGAACACCTGACGCAGGAGATGGCCGGCGGCGACGAGTTGGAGGCGTTGTCGCACGAATTGCGGGGTAAAAGCGCCTGATCCGGGACAATCGTTATGCGATTGTTCACCTCGGCGGCAGCATGGCGGCACGGCCCGCACCTACCGGACACGGCACAATGGGGACGTGCACACAGAACCTGGATCGAAGGCGCACACGCCGGCCTGGCGTGACCCGCTGTCGGCGGGTTTCCGCGCGCACCGTCACCTGCTGTTGTTACGTCTGCGCTGGCATGAACGGCGCGCCGCGGGCTACAGGGGAATCACGGTCAGGCCGGAGTCGCCGCCCACGTAGACGGCGTTGCGCGTCGGATTGACGACGACCGCCCGCGGCTGATCGGTTGATTTCCCCAGCGGCACCGTGCTGAGCAGCGATCCGGATGCGATGTCGATGACCGAGGCGATCCCGTACTCGTTGACCACCACCAACCGGTCACCGGACGGGCTGATCGTGATGAATTGTGGGCTGGCGCCGCGGTATTCGTCGACACCGACGTCGGGCAGCGGGATGTCGTGGACGACCTCGTTGCGTGCGGTGTCGATCACCGATATCCAGCCGACCTCGGTCGCCTCGTCGGAGGACAACCGCACCCCCTGGTTGGCGACATACAGACATCGACCGTCGGAACTGAGTACTGCGGCGGTGGGAATGCTGCGGAGCTGCCGATCCGCCGATGCTTCAATCTTGATGCGCGCCACCACATTCAACTTCGATGTGTCGACCACTTCCAACTGGCCGTCGAGATCGTCGACGTCGAGGTACAACCGGCCGCCGCCGCCGGCCAGGATCGGTTGGCGTATGAATGCGGGGGCGTCGTTGAGCCCGAACGATCCGAGTTCGGTGCCCGTATCGGCCTCCAGGATCACCACGCCAGCGGTGACGTTGTTGTGCCCGAGTCGATCACCCGCGCACACGTACACCCGCTCGTCTTCGGTGAACATCGCGATGGACTCGCCGCCGGAGACCGCCCCGACCAACACGCGGGCTTCGGGATCGAGGATCAGCACTGCGGGGTCGGTCATCAGCGCATAGAGCCGTGAGCCGGTGGGGGAAAGGGTGATCGACGTCGGTGTGCCGTAGCCGACGGGCAGCGAACCCTCCAGGCGCAGCGAATCCACCACCCGGTTTCGGGTAGCGCTGCCTTCGGCGATGTCGACGACGCGGATGGCCGCGGCGTTGCGGTCAGCGACGTAGAGCCGCGACGAATCGGCGGTGACCGCGAGGCCGCTCGGGTCGACGTCGGAAAGGTCGTCGAACGTGTGCACCACGGTGTTGGTCTGGGTGTCGACGACATGGACGGTGCCGCCGCGGGCGTCGCGTGAGGCCGCGACGTAGGCGTACCGCCCGTCGGCCGACAGCGCGATGTCACGCACGGGCCCCATCCCGGCCACCTCGGAAACCGTCGTCACCGGGCGGACGGGCGCCGACCGCCTCCTGCGGGTACTCGCCGACGGCCTGCGCCCGAGCACCCCGAGAACTGCCGAGAACGGGTTGAGCCAGCCTCCCGACTCGGGCACCGCCATGTCCTCGGTCCCGCGCCTGACTGCTGTGACGGTTGGATGCGCTGACATCGCGACCGCTAATCCTCCGGCCAGCGCAAGTGCCGCCGCGCGCCCGTTGAAAATCGATGCGCCCAACCGTTCATCTCCTGTCCCTTCTCGGCAGTCCGCAGAGTTTGCTCCGCTACCGCAGAGTAGGGAGGCGCGGGGGCCCGAATCACGAGTAGTGCACTACCTGTTTCGTGGCGTCGCAGGTCAGCGTCCTGGACGACGTTCGCCACAGTTTGCTCGTATGCGAGGAGAAAACGCGTTCTGCGACATAGGATCCGCAAATGGCCATCGAATGGCGCACGGTTCCGCGCGGGCAATCGCTGGGCCTTTTGGAGTCGACGCTGAAAAGCAAGAACCGGCTGGGCGCGGTGTTAGCCGGCTCGGCGGGAGTCGGCAAAACGGTGCTCGCGCGACATGCCGTTGAACGCTTTGCTCAGCGGCACGGTGGTGTCTCCGTGCAATGGCTGGCGGGCACGGCATCGGCCCGCCAGATCCCGTTCGGCGCGTTCAGCCATCTGGTCGACGTCGCAGGCGTCGGCGACTCCCCGACGCTGTTGCGTTCGGCGCGGGCGTCGCTGCTGAAACGCGGCGGACAGGGGCTCCTGCTCGCCATCGACGACGCCCACCACCTGGACAATCTCTCGGCGACCCTGGTGCATCAGTTGGCGCTGACCGGGTCGGCGCGGTTCGTCATCACGGTCAGGGCAGGCGAGCAGGCCCCGGACGCGATCACGTCGTTGTGGAAAGACCGACTGCTGGACCGGCTGGACATCGAACCCTTTGATCCTGCACAGACGAAGAGTTTGCTGGAGGCGGTTCTCGGTGGCCCGATGGAAACGTCGAGTGCCGACGAGGTATTCGCGGCGAGCCAGGGAAATCCGCTGTATTTGCGGCATCTGACGGAAAGCGCGATTGGCTCGGGCGCATTGCGTCAAGTCGACGGCGTTTGGCAATTGCGCGGCCATATCGGGCTGTCGGCGGAACTGTCGGCATTGATCGGCAGGCATCTGGAGGCGCTGCCGCCGTCGGTGATGTCGGTGCTGCACTACCTCGCCGTCGAGGAGCCGCTCAGCCTGCGGGATCTGACCGAGCTCGCGGGCCGGGAGGCCTTGGAAGAAGCCGAGGACGGGCGGCTCATCGAGGTGGTCAAGCGCGGCGACGACCTCGTCGTGCATTCCGCGCACCCGCTGTACGCCGAGCAGGTCCGGGCGTCACTCGGCCAGATCGCGACCAGGCGGCTGCGCACCCAACTGGTCGCGCAGTTGTCGGCACAGCCGATCGAACACGTCAGCGCCCGGCTGCGGCTGGCGGCGTTGGCGATCGACAGCGACACCCCGCCGCCGGTCGACGACGTCGTCACCTCGTCCTGGGAAGCGATGCGGCTCGGCGACCTGCTGCTCGGTGAGCGGCTGGCCCAGAGCGCGCTGGACCGTTCGGGCAAGCTGACCGCGCGGCTGCCGCTGGCCCACGCACTGTCCTGGCTGGGCCGGGGGCCGGATGCCGACGTCGTGCTGGCGCCGGTCGATCCGGACAGTCTGTCGGAGTGGGACCTGACGGCGTGGACGCTGCCGAAGGCAGCCAACCAGTTCTGGATGCTCGATCAGCCGGAGGCGGCCACCGATTTCTTGTACGCGATGCGCGACCGCATCTCCGAGCCGGCCGCGATCGCGGTGATCGACGCTTTGGTGGCCACCTTCGCGATGAACTCCGGGGACCCGCGCCGGGCCATGCAGATCGCTGCCGAGGTGCTGGATTCGCCTGCCGCCCAAGATCTCGCGGTCGCGTGGGCGGCGGCGACCGCCGCGTTGTCGAGTGCGCGGCTGGGCCGATTCGACGACGTGGGCCCGCTGTCCGACCGGGGACTGGCGGCGACGCACCCGGGTCTGCTTCGGTTCACCATAGGGCTCGGTGAGATCACCACGCTGCTGATGACCAAGAGCGTCCCGCACGCGCAGCGGCTGGCGCGGCACTTCATGGAGTTCTCCGAGTTGCAGCAGCCGGGCCGTGCGATCGGTGAGATCCTGTTGGCCCGCACGCTGATCGCGGCAGGGGATTTCGACGTCGCATCCTCGCTGCTGCGGCAGTCCGCGGCGGCGTTGTCGGAGACCGGCTACTCCTGGGGGCCGCTGGCGCTGATGTATCTGGCGCAGGCCCTCGGCCAACAGGGTGACGCCGCGGGGTCGGCAGAAGTGTTGGCGCGCGCCGAATCTCGACACAGCTTGAGGTCCGAGCTGTACGCCCCTGAGCTGGCTCTCGGCCGCGCCTGGACGCTGGCGGCGGGCCGCAACCTGACCGGTGCGATCAGCGCGGCCCGCGACGCTGCCCGCATCGCCGAACGGTCCGGCCAGCTTGCCGTCGCGTTGCAGGCGTTGCACGACGCTGTCCGTCTCGGTGACGCCACCGCCGCCGATGCCATCTCACGGGTGACCGCGGGGCTGGATTGCGTCGCGGGCAGGGCAGCATTGGCACACGGCCGCGCGCTGGCCGCCGCCGACGCCGACGGATTGAACGCCGTCGCAGACGAACTCGTTGAGTTGGGCATGAGATGCGCGGCCGCCGACGCCTGCGCGCAGGCAGCCAAGGTGTTCGCCGCGCGCCACGAACGCAAGGGCGAAGTCGAGGCGGCGGCGCGGGCCGCCGAACTCGCAAACGGTGCTTCGACTCCCGCGCTCGATCAGGTGCTCAACCCGTTGCCGCTGACCGGCAGGGAACTCGAGATCGCGATCATGGTGTCCGAAGGGATGACGAACAAGGCGATCGCCGAGCGGCTGTCGGTGTCGGTGCGCACGGTCGAGGGCCACATCTACCGCTCGTGCATCAAGCTCGACGTCGCCGACCGCACACTGCTGGCCGAAGTCGTCGCGTCGGCAAAGACGAGTACCGGACTACGCAAGACATCCCCGCGGTCGCCGAGCACGCTGTAGCTCGGTAGTACCGCGACGCGCAGGAGGTCACATGGCTGTTGCAGCGCCCCCTTCGACCAATGGGCAGGTCAGGGCGGTCACCGATCCGAACGAGCCGATCCCCCGGGACCGCTTCGAGACCATCGAGTTTCCGGCAAGGGACGGTTTCACGCTGAATTTCAAGCGGCTGCGCGGTGACGGCGAGCCGCTGCTGATGGTCGCGGGCACCGGCACGCGCGCCAATCTGTGGAACCCGCCGACGAACAACCTGCTCAAGCAGCTCACCGCGCGCCGATACGACCTGTGGATGCTCAACTGGCGCTCCAGCATCGACCTGCCCGCGATCAACTACACCCTCGACGACGCCGCTGTGCTCGACATGCCGAGGGCGGTCGAGGAGGTCCGCAGGCAGACCGGCGCCGACAAGATCAAGGCCTTGATCCACTGCCAGGGGTCGTGCGCGTTCATGATGGCGATCACCGCAGGCCTGCTCCCCGACGTGTCGTTGGTGATCTCGAACTCGTCGGCGCTGCACCCGGTGATGCCGTGGCAGGCGCGCCTGAAACTGCCGCTGGCCGTTGCGTTTCTGAACGCCGAGAAGGTCTCCGGCATCAACCCGCAGTGGGGCCTGCACGCACCGCGACTGCTGCCCAAGATCCTCAGCTGGTACGTCAAGGCGACCCATGACGAATGTGACAACGCGGTGTGCAACCACACCAGCTTCATGTACGGGTACGGCCACCCGACCCTGTGGCGGCACGAGAACCTCAACGACGCCACCCACGAGTGGATCAAGGGTGAATTCGGCCAGGTGCCGATGTCGTACTACGGGCACATCGCGGACTCGTCCGCAGCGGGGGAGATGGTATCGACGGGTAAGTACCGCGAACTGCCTCCGCTGTTCACCGCCGACGCGCCGCAGACCGACGCCCGATTCGTGTTCATGACCGGCGACAGGAACCAGACCTTCCTGCCGGTCGGCATGGGTCGCACGTTCGAATACTTCGACCGGCACCAACCTGGCAGGCACACGTTGCAGAAGTTCGCCGATTACGGGCATCTCGACGTTTTCCTCGGCCAGTACGCCGATCGCGACGTGTTCCCATTCATCCTCGACGAATTGAGCAAGTGATGGTGCTGGAAGCGAATCCTGTTCAGCCGCAGGCGCCCATGCCGACGGTCGCCGAGGTGCGAAGCAAGCTGCGGGTGGCCCGGCCGGGACTGCGGTTCAGGGAAGTGATGACCGGCATGATCACCATGGGGATCGCCGACCCGGTCAAGGGCTACCAGAACGACGCCGCAATCGCGATGGAATTGCACGCTACCGTCACGCTGCCGAACCTGCCCGCGTTCATCTCCGATCCCAACCACAAGGGGGAATGGCACGCGGCGGGGTCGATCCCGGTGCTGGGCGGCGACTTGATCGGCATCGGGGACGGTGACTTCGGTCTGTTCCGGCGCGCCATCCGCAACGGCAAAGGTGTGCGCGAAATGGTGTACGACACCACGTTTTCCATCGACGGTCGGCAGTACCGGATGCGCGGCCGCAAGTACATAGAACCGTCGCCGCCGTGGCGGGTGTGGCCGGCCACCACGACTCTTCATGTGCAACTGTTCCCGATGAGCGGCGGCACCGGCGAACCCATCGCGGCGGGACTGTTGCGGATCACGTTGTGGGGATTCGTGCGGCAGCTGCTGACGATGAAGGTGATGGGCAACTTCTGGTGGATCGACAGGTGCGCCCACAAGTTGTCCTTCTACCGGTTCTTCGTCAAATCGCTGGTGAACACCTACACCAAAGGCCGGCGGTGGTGAACACCGAGGAACGCGCCGACGTCGTCATCATCGGAAGCGGATTCGGTGGTGCTGTCGCGGCATGCCGACTGGCCGATCCGAAACGGAAAGTCGTTGTGCTGGAACGGGGTCGGGACTGGTCAAAACACGGCAAGACGCCGCAGGGACCCCGCGATTACATCTATTCGAGTCGGATGCCCGGCCTGTTCAACGGATGGTTGGACATCCGCTTTCTCGATCAGATGGTGGTGGCTGCAGGCGCAGGGGTCGGCGGCGGCTCACTGATCTACGCGAATGTGTGTATCGAGGCGCGCGACGAAGTTTTCGACACCGGCTGGCCGTCGCAGATCACCGCCGAGAAGATGCGGCACTATTACGGCCTTGTCAACGATGTGCTTGAGCCGCAAGTGATTCCGTCTGGCCAACACAACCCGCGGATGACTCGGCTCCAAGCGGCGGCGATGGCGCTCGGTGTGCCGGAGAAGTACCAGCCGCTGCCGCTGGCGGTGGCGTTCGACGAACACGCGGCCGACCGGAACGGTGAGCCGTGGCGCGATCCCCAGAACTACGCACCCGATACGTGTGTGCATTGCGGGGAATGTGTCATCGGCTGCGTGAACGGCGCTAAGAAGACGCTCGACAGGAACTACCTGAAGATGGCGACGGACAACGGTAACGACACCGAGATCCGCCCGCTGTCGCTCGTGACCCATATCGAGGGCGGGCCACATGGCGGGTGGCGCGTGCACTACCTCGACTTCAACGAGCGGATGGGCCGCCGAAAACGCCACATCGACGGAAACACCGTGATTCTGGCGGCGGGGTCGATCGGATCGACCGAGATCCTGCTGCGGTCACGGGACGGCTTCCGCACGTTGAAGAATCTGCCGAAGTCGTTGGGTCGGGGCTGGAGTCCGAATGGGGACTTCCTGACGCTGGCGCGCTACAAGAAGGGCGAAGACCGGCCCTGGCTAGAGCCCACCAAAGGTCCGACGATCGGCGGGGCAATCGACTTCCTCGGCGGCGTCGATCTGCCCGACGACAACATGATCGGGGTCGACGGCCGGATCTTCATCGAGGACGGCGGGCTGCCGAACATCGGTGCACACGTGTTGAAAGCGTGGCGGAACGGCCGCGGGCCGAAGAAGTGGGCGTACCGAAAAGCCGGTGAGCTCACCGACTTTCGCAGCATGATTCCGTGGTTCGGTCAGTCGATCGACGCCGCGGACGGCGAGTTCTCGCTGCGCAGTCCACTGAGGTTCTGGCGGGCACGGACGCGGCTGAATTGGAATCCGCAATGCTCGGTCGGTGCGCTGGATGCGTTCAAAGACGTCCATGTGGCGATGACGTATGCGACTGGCGGGCAGCCGATTCCGCTGGCAACCTGGAGCCGTTTGCGGACCCTGGTCACGCCGCATCCATTGGGCGGCTGCAATATGGCCGCGGCGCGGGGCGCCGGGGTCACGAAGCACGACGGCGAGGTGTTCGACCACCCAAACCTGTTCGTGATGGACGGCGCGGTGATACCACGGGCCATCGGCCGCAACCCGTCCAAGACCATCGCCGCGGTCGCCGAACGCAGTTGCGAGAAGCTTCTCGAACGGCTCTAGCCAGGCGCTTCGAGGTCGAAGCACTATGCTGGTCGGCATGGCTGAGGCGCTCAATCCCACTCAGTTGCGAACGTATTTCGCGTTGATGGAGGCGGTCAGTCTGCTTCAGCACGCGGTGCGCCAGCAGTTGCAGGACGAAGGTGGCTTGAGCTACGTGCAATTCGAGATCCTGGCCAAGCTGGCGGACGCGGATCAACCGCTGACCATGACCGACCTCGCCGACGGTGTGGTGTACAGCCGCTCCGGTTTGACCCATCAGGCGGGACTGCTGGAGGCGCAGGGCCTCATCACACGCTCGGCGTCCCCCGTGGACCAGCGTGCGACGGTCGTCGAGATCACCGAGCAGGGTCGCGACCGCGTCGCCGCGGTGTTGCCCGGCCACATCCAGGTCGTGCGCGAACTGCTCCTCGACTCGCTGACCGAGAAAGACGTGCGTGCTCTCGGCGACATGATGACCAAGGCTCGCGACCACATGCGGCGTCGTCCGCCACGGTCGGCCGCCCCGCGCAAGCGCCGCGCCGGCGTCTGACCCTGCATCCATATATGTGACGGCGGTCACCTGCGACCGGGAATTGCTTCGAGATCGAAGCAGTTGCAGGAGAGGTAACTGCTTCATCTTCGAAGCAATCGACCAAGGGAGAAATCATGAAGGCGCTCCGATACCACCGCTTCGGCGACAGCGACGTACTCGTGTACGAGGATGTCCCGCGACCGGTTCCAGGTCACGGGCAGGTAGTCATCGAGGTGGCCGCCACCTCGTTCAACCCGGTCGACGCCGGCATTCGGGGCGGCTATCTGGCGCAGGTGTACACGATCAACTTCCCGCACATTCCCGGTGTGGACGTGGCCGGCACCGTCGCCGAGATCGGTGAGGGCGTGCAGGGCTGGAACGTCGGCGACGCCGTCGTCGCGTTTCTTCCCCTCGACGCCGATGGCGCCGCTGCGGAATACGCGATTGCCCCAGCCGAATCGCTGGCCGCCGCGCCGAGGTCGGTGGACCTCGCCGACGCTGCCGCCCTTCCCGTAGCTGGGTTGACTGCGTGGCAGGCCCTTTTCGATATCGCCGGCCTCAGAGGTGGCCAATCGGTCTTCATCAACGGTGCCTCGGGTGCAGTGGGTGGTTACGCCATTCAGTTGGCCAAACAGGTCGGCGCCGTCGTCACCGCGACAGCGAAGGAACGCGACGCCGCCCGACTGCGCGACTACGGCGCCGACCACATCGTGGACTACATCGACTACACGCAATCCCCGATCACCGTCGAGGGAGCCCCTTTTGACGTCGTACTCAACTTGGTTCCCACCACCGACGCGCAGACCGAAGCGTTGATCGGCGTCGTCGCCGACGGCGGCTTCCACGTCGGCACCATGGTCGCCGGGCCGAACAACCCGGAGCGCAACGTCCGCACGCAGCGGGTCTTCGTGCGCAGCGACGCCGACCAACTCGCCGGGCTGGTGCGCCGCGTTGACGACGGGACGCTACGCATCGAGGTCAACAATCATCGCCCGCTCGCCGAAGGCGCAGCGGTGCACCAGGATTCCGACGCCGGGCGTCTGCACGGCAAGACGGTTCTCCTGCCGACCGACCGCTAGAGACAAAAATTCGAAACGAATGGAGAAGATCATGTCCGATGGAAAGCTGATCGCCGTCGTCGGCGGTACCGGTTCGCAGGGCGGCGGCCTGGTCCGGGCGATTCTCGACGACACCGCAAGGGAATTCCGGGTGCGAGTCCTCACCCGCAGTGCACAGTCCGCGACAGCGCGCGAACTTGCCGCCGCTGGTGCCGAGATCGTCGAAGCCGATCTCGAGGACGGGGCGAGCGTGGTCAGGGCGTTCGACGGCGCCGACGGCGCGTTCGTGGTCACCAATTACTGGGCCGAACGCACCGCGGAAGAAGAGGCCGAAGGAACAAGGGCCGCCATGGAACTCCGACAGGCCGACAACGCGGCGCTGGCGGCCAGGCAGGCCGGGGTCAGTCATGTCATCTGGTCGACGCTCGAAGACACTCGCGACGTCTTCGGTGACGACGACAGCGTGCCCACCGTCGAAGGGCGATACAAGGTTCCGCACTTCGACGCCAAGGCCGAGGCGGATGCACTGTTCCGCGACTATGACGTGCCGACAACCTTCCTGCGCACCACATTCTTCTTCGAAAGCTTCCTGCGCGGCGTAGGCCCGATGCGGGTCGATGATGGCTCGCTGGTACTCATGCTGCCGATGGCCGATCAGCCCCTCTCAGGGATCGCGGTCACCGACATCGGTAAAACCGCGCTCGGTATCTTCAAACGCGGGGCACCGTTCATCGGCAAGACCGTGAGCATTGCAGGCGATCATCTGACCGGCGATGAGTATGCGTCGGCGTTCAGCGAAGCCTTCGGTGAGGCTGTCAGCTACCGCCCGGTGAGCTGGGAAGCCTTTCGTGCGCAGGGATTTCCGGGAGCTGTCGAGATGGGCAACATGTTCCAGTACTACGCGCAGAACTCGGCACGCTTCGTTGGCGATAGGGATTTGGACGCGGTGCGCGAGCTCAATCCGGAACTGCAGTCGTTTCGCGAGTGGCTGGCGCGCAGTGATTTCTAGCGCGGTGACATGCCTGCCGCTCGATACGCCGCGTCGACGTACGCCATGTTCTCGACCGCGTCGGCGGTGTCGATCGGCAGCGGCGCGCCGTGCTCCACGTGGTTGGCGAACGCCTCGAGTTGATAGGTGTACGACGGACGGGTGCCCAGCCGCTCGACCGTCGTGCCCGCCGGGGTGTTGATCGTCAGCCGGTCGTCGTCGTGCGGTCGAATGAAGTTGTGCGCCAACACGTCGCCGCGCGTTCCGACGATGCGGAGCGTGAACGTATAGTCGTCGGCGACCATCGAGTTCGCGCTCAGCCCCGTCGCGCCGTCGGGGAACGCCAACTCGACGTCACACCATGCGTCAACCCCTGGGGTGCGCTGCTCGGCATGGGCGCGCACCACCGACGGATGCCCGAGTCGGCGCATGACGTGCATGCCGTAACAGCCGAGATCCATCAGCGCGCCGCCCGCCAATTCCAGCGACCAGCGCGGGTCGCCGTCGTCCGGTGCAGGCATCGCCATCCGTACCTCGACGTGCACCAACTCGCCGAGCGTGCCGTCGCCCACCAACTCCAGTGCGCGCCGGGTCACCGGATGAAACAGGTAGTGAAAACCCTCCATCACAGTCACTCCCGCGGCGTCGGCGGCCGCGGCGACCCGCCGCGCCTCCGCCCGGTCGCGCGCGAACGGCTTCTCGGTCAACCCCGTTTTACCCGCCGCGACCGCCGCCAGATTCCACGGTGCATGCAGCGAATTGGTCAGCGGGTTGTAGATGACGTCGACCTCGGGGTCGTTGACCACCGCGTCGTACGCCGGCAAAACCCGTTCCACACCATGCTTTTCGGCGAACATCTGCGCTCGGTGCGGATCGCGTGCCGCGACGGCGACCAGCCGGTGCCCCAACTCGTGCGCCGGGCCGACGATCGCCAGTTCGGCAATGCGCGACGCGCCGAGGACCCCGATCCGTATGCTCATACCGGGACGGTACGACAGACGTCGTTCAGGTACGCCACGCTGGTCCGCACGTCGCGCACCGGTCCCTCGTCGACGGGTTCCGCGTCGAGAATCGTGTCCTGTTCCATCACGAACCACC
Organism: Mycobacterium sp. 3519A; assembly: GCF_900240945.1. NCBI lineage: Bacteria > Bacillati > Actinomycetota > Actinomycetes > Mycobacteriales > Mycobacteriaceae > Mycobacterium > Mycobacterium sp. 3519A. Next base: position 1,143,030 of record NZ_OESG01000012.1, on the reverse strand, counting down.
CGTCGAAGCCGTTGCTGCGCAACGACGTGACGATGCCCGCGATGTCGACGTCACCGTGGCCGAGCGGCGTGTACATCCCGCTGCGGACCGCTTCGGTGTAGGTGAGCTCACCGGCCTGAACGCGGGCGGCCAACGCGGCGTCGACGTCCTTGAGGTGCGCATGCGCGATGCGGCCGGGCACCTCGCGGGCGAGTTGCAGCGGGTCGGTGCCGCCGATCAGCAGGTGCCCGGTGTCCAGGCACAGCTTGATCTGCGAACCTGCCAACACGCGGTCGACGTCGCTTCGCGTCTCCACCATGGTCCCGACGTGCGGGTGCAGCACCGCGACAACACCCCTGTCGGCGGCTGCCGCCGCGAGCCGATCGAGATTGCCCAGCAGCGTTGCCCATTGGGTGTCGTCGAGCGTCGGGCGTGAGTCGTATCCGTCGGTGCCGGTGGCCGCCGCCAGCACCAGGACGTCGGCGTCGCAGGCCAGCAACGCGTCGAGGGGACCGGCGATGTCGAGCAGCGGATCGTGGGCCGCATCGTGCAGCAGGACGGGGACGAACACGCCGACACAGCTCAGCCCGTAGGACTTCAGCAGCGCCGTGAGCTCCGGCGGATCGGATGGCAGGAAGCCGTCCGGCCCCAGTTCTGTTGCGGTCAAACCCAGCTCACGCATCTCGGCGAGCACGCGCTGCGCGTCCAGCTGATGGCCCCAGCCCGGCACCTCGCACACACCCCAGGAAATCGGCGCCCCCGCGATCTTCACGTTGTTCACTTCGACCTCACATCCTCGATCCGGACCGGGACACCGCGCCGCAACGATTCCGTCGCGGCCTCCGCCAACCATGCGACCTCGACCGCGTCGGCCACCGTGCAGGCAGGCGCTGCGGTGCCGTTGACCACGTCGACGAACGCGCTCAGTTCGGCTCGGAATGCGTCGGTGAAGCGGTCCATGAAGAAGTGGTGCGCCGGGCCTGCCGGGAACTCGTTGTCCGGGTCCACATTTCGCACTGGCGCGCCCTGGTCCCATCCGGCGACGACGGTGTCATGAAATCCGTGTACCTCCAGGCGGCAGTCGTAGCCCCGGCCGTTGTACCGCGCCGCGGACACGAGTCCGATGGTGCCCTGGTCGAACTTGACCACCACAGCGGCGGTGTCGACGTCGCCGTACTCGGTGAACCGCGGGTCGCCCTGCACACTGCCGGTTGCGTACACCTCGACGGCCTGCTGTCCGGTGATCCACCGCAGCACATCGAAATCGTGTACGGCGCAGTCGCGGAAGATGCCGCCCGAGCCTGCGATGTACTCCATGGGCGGGGGAGCGGGATCCATCGTGGTGCTGCGGACGGTGTGCAACAGACCGAGTGAGCCGTCGTCGACCGCGCGCTTGGCCGCGGCGAACGCGGTGTCGAACCGCCGCTGATAACCCACCTGCACCGGCACCCCGGACTTGGCGATCACCTCGGCGACTCGCGCGCTCTCCGCGGCGGTCGCGGCGATTGGTTTCTCGCAGAAGGTGGGCAACCCGCGGTGGATGGCGGCCAGCGTCAGCTCGGCGTGCGCCGGCGTGGCCGCCGAAACAACCACGCCGTCGATGCCCGACGACAGCAGCTCCTCCACGGAATCTGCCGGTGTCGCACCGTGCTTCGCGGCGACAGCGGCGACCACGTCGGCCCGCTCGTCGGCCACCACGAGCCGGTCGACCCCGTCCAATCCGGAAAGCGTCTCGGTGTGGAACGCGCCGATGCGGCCCAACCCGATTACGCCGAGTGCGGTCATGGCTTTCTCCGATCGTCTTGGTCGCGCAGTGCGACGTCGAGTTGTGCTGGGGTGAGGTCGTCGGCCAACGCGGCCAGCACGGTGTCCACTTGACTTGGTGGTGCCAGGCTGCCGATCGGCTGATCGCTGTCGAGGTTCGTGGGGAACGCGTAGCCCTCGGCGGTCGCGACGACGGCGTTGAGCAGATCACGGTCGGGGCGTCCTGCCGCCTGCATCGCGCGCAGCGCCGGATAGATCGCCCGCACCATCGCGGTGCGGTCCAGCGCCTCCATCGCGCGACCGAACGGCGACGAGATCTGCAGCAGGTTGGCGATGCGTCGGATGCTGCTCGACACATTCGAGCCTGCACCGTGATACAGCGCGGGGTTGAAGAACACCGCGTCCCCCTTCGCGAGCGGTACCTGCACGTGGTGCTCGGCGAAAAACTCGATGAACTCGGGTCGGTTGAACGCGAGGTAGCCACCCGCGAAGCGCTGCGAGAACGGCAGCAGCATCGTCGGGCCACTTTCGACCGGCATGTCGCAATGGGCCACCGCGCCCTGCAACGTCAGCACCGGCGAGGTGCGGTGCACATGCGCGGGATAGGCGGCAAGGTGCTCGGCGGGGACGAAACCGAGATGGTAGTCGCGGTGTGGAACCTGTTGTACTCCACCGGGATTGACCACATTCACCTGCGAGGTCACCTGATACCGCGGGCCCAGCCAGGCCTGCGACACGAGAGCAAGCGCGTCGTTCGCGTAGTACTCGGCGAACACCTGCGGATCGTGCAGTGCCAGCTTCTCGGCGGCGTTCCAGATCCGGTCGTTCGCGCCGGGCTTGCCGAAATGGTCACCGGCCGCGGTGCCCGCAGCGCGTTGAACGTCGATGATCGCGAAGAACGCGTCGCTGGCCCGGTCGACGACATTGGCGTCGAACGCGCCCTCGAAGACCACCACGCCCGGGCCGTCGGTCAGCGCGTGGATGAGTTCCGACTGCAGCGCCCTGCGGTCGGCGGCGGCGACGGCGGCCGGCGAATAACACAGCACGTTGCTTCGGACGTCAGACGCAAGCGGGTAGTCGCGCGGCTCGACACTGCGCGACACCTGCACGCGAAACTCGTCGAGGCGCAGGTCAGCCTCGTCGATCCACGCGTTGTGTGTCGTGCGCACGGTGGCCGTCATGCCTCGATAGTCTTGCTGTGACCCCGACCCCGATCAACGCCAAAACTCCATCAAAAAACCATCACCGGCGCATGCTCTCGGGGGCCCCGGTGTGTACCGACGCCCCCGAGAGGTCCAACCCGCGTAGCGGTTACACGCCGCCGCCGGCGCCGCCGGTGCCGCCGCCACCGCCAGAACCACCTGACTGGCCCGAGTTTCCGGTCCCGCCGGTGCCGGTGCCGCCGGCTGTGCCTGCGGTGCCGTTTCCGTCGGTGCCGCCCTGGCCTCCGGCGCCACCATGGCCTCCAACGCCACCCGTGCCGACGCTGCCGGACGCTCCGGTGGTTGGCCCAAAGCCGCCTGTCCCGGCTGAGCCGCCGGATCCGCCGCTGCCGCCCGAGCCTCCGGATCCGCCGTCGCCGGCCGCGCCTGCCGTGCCGCTACCGGCGCCACCGGTGCCGGCTGCGCCTCCGTTGCCGCCTGCGCCGCCTGCCCCGCCGGTACCGCCGGTGCCGCCGGTGCCGCCGTTGCCGCCGGTGCCGCCCGCGTTCACCAGGGTGGAACCGCCGGTGCCGCCGCCACCGCCGGTGCCGCCGTTCGCAGCGTCGCCGCCCTGGCCGCCGGTGCCGCCCGAGCCGCCGCTGCCGCCAAGACCGAACGCGCCGCCGCTGCCGCCGCTGCCGCCACTGCCGCCGGCAGTGCCGGCCGTACCGCTGGCTCCGACTGCGCCGCTTCCGCCGTTGCCACCTTTCCCGCCTGCACTGTCGGGCAGGCCCGTCGGATCGCTGCCGCCCATGCCGCCGTCGCCGCCGTTGCCACCGCTGGCGACGGCACTGCCGCCGTTGCCACCGCCGCCGGCGAGGTGCGCGGCAGTGCCTACCGCACCGGTGCCGCCGTCACCGCCGTTGCCGCCGGCGCCGCCGCCGGCGCCGCCGTTGCCGCCGAGGCCGAAGTTCTCTCCGTTGCCGCCGGTGCCGCCCGTGCCGCCGTTCTGCAGGCCGACGCCGGGGTGGCCGTTGGTTGCCGCTGACACGCCATCGACGCCGTTGATGCCGTCAGCAGCCGTGCTCAACGTCGCTGAGTTGACGCCGTCGATGCCGTTGCCACCCTGGCCGCCATTGCCGCCAGCACCGCCGTTTCCGATGAACATGGAGCCGTTGCCGCCACCGCCGCCATTGCCACCCCCGACGAACGCGTTGCCGTCGGCGCCGTTACCGCCGCGGCCGCCGTCGCCGTAGAACAGTCCCGCGTTGCCGCCGTGACCGCCATTTGCGCCTGCAGTCGTAGGGCTGTAGCCGTCGCCGCCGCTACCGGCGAAGATTCCGCCATTGAAGCCGTTGGGATGAGCCGCCGTGCCATCGGCGCCGTTGCCGATGAAGACGTTGAGGACCGGGATCCCGCCGGCGATGTCGAGGAAGGAGTTCGTGAGCCCGAACGGATCAGAAAGATTTTTCGCGAGGGACGCATTGACGAGACTGGATGCGTTCAGCCCGTCGCAGCCGAAGAGGCTGGTGGGGCCGCATACGGCGGCGACCGGTGCCGGCGGTGCGGCGTGTGCGACGCCGGCAGGAGCGGCCAACAATGCCGCCGCTGGTGCGGCCAGGACAAGTCCGGCGCCGCCGACCGTAACGGCCAACGCTCGACCCCGCGACTGACGGCCGCCGGGACCTCGCTTGCTTCGACTGGACATGTCGTACCCCCTTCAGTGTTCGGGTACGGCGCACGCCTACCCGTTTTTTGCTGACCTTGCAAAGTCTTGGTCGGTGCCGCCGGAAAGGAACGAGTAGACGACTACGCGAATATTGCTGCTGCAATCACTGCAGCGACGCTCGACACTTGTTCTTCCAGGACGCCGCTGGCCACGGCTGCTGTTAATGCGGTTTTGTTGGCCGTCTTTGCTAGGTCAACGGTCATAGCCCGGAGCGTATTCAGCAACCACGCGGGGAGAAATAGGGTGTTTACCTGACAGATCGAGGTTGCTGTGAGGTGCTCGGCGGGCCGTCGCCTCCACGCCGCGATCGTGGCGTGTGGTGGAGGCCATCGTAAAGCGGGACAGCTCGTCGGTGCTGTGGGAACCTGGTACTACCGCCAGAAACCCATCAAAAATCCATCACCAATTCCGGCGAGCAGACGTAAAGTCGCACTCTTCGTGGGCTGATTTGTGCGAGTTTGCGTCTGCTCGCCGAAGAACGGAACCCCCATGCCGCACCGCTACAAGGTCCGCGAGATCGCCCAGCAGTCCGGGCTGAGCGAGGCCACGGTCGACCGCGTCCTCAACGAGCGGCCGGGCGTGCGGGAGAACACGAGGGCAGAGGTCATGCAGGCGATCGCCGACCTCGACAAACAACGTGCGCAACTGCGGCTGGTCGGCCGGCGCTACCTGATCGACGTCGTGATGCAGACACCGCAGCGGTTCTCCGACGCGTTCCGCGCGGCGGTCGAAGCCGAACTGCCTGCGTTCGCGCCGGCCATGGTGCGGGCCCGATTCCACCTCTGGGAGTCCGGGTCGACGGCGCAGATGGTCGACGCGCTCGGCCGCCTGCGCGGCAGTCACGGCGTGGTGCTCAAGGCGCAGGACGACCCCGAAGTCGCCGAGGCCATCGACCGCCTCGTCGACGCCGGGGTGCCGGTGGTCACCTACACCACCGATGTTCCCGTCAGTTCGCGCTGCGCGTACGTCGGTATCGACAATCACGGGGCAGGCGTGACGGCCGCCTATCTGATGAACCAGTGGCTCGGTGCGGCATCCTCAGAAGTGCTCATCACCCTCTCCCGCACGGTGTTCCGCGGCGAAGGCGAGCGCGAAGTCGGGTTCCGCTCGGCGTTGCGGGCCTCCGGTCGCGGCATCGTCGAGGTCAGCGACAGCGACGGGATCGACGCCACCAACGAGCGGCTGGTGCTCGAAGCGCTACAACAACACCCCGACGTCGAGGCCGTCTACTCCGTCGGCGGCGGTAACACCGCCACGGTCGCCGCCTTCGACGCATTGGGGCGCACCTGCCGTGTCTTCGTCGCCCACGACCTGGACGCCGACAACCGGCGGCTGCTGCGGGAAGGCCGGATCTCCGCGGTGCTGCACAACGATCTGCGCGCCGACGCGCGGCTGGCCATTCGGCTGATCCTCGCCGAACGCGGCGCTTTGCCGGCCGAGCCGTCGAGGCCCGTGCCGATCCAGGTGATCACGCCGTACAACCTGCCGAGCTAGCGCTACTGATCGGTAACCAATTCTAAGAGAATGCCATTCTCCCAAACGTGACGGAAAACACAAAGGCTTCTTGTGTGAGCCGCGAACACATGCGCTGAGCATGGGGTTAACCGTCCGATCACACCGCCGACACCCGCGCGTCGGGTGAAGGCATGCCTAAGAGAAGTGCAATAATCGGTACTGACAGTGACAGCAAAAATTTGGTGGTAGTCCATCGACGTCGCGTCGGCTTGACCGCGACTTCCAGGACTTCGCCGACCGGTACCGGAAGGCAGGCGAGTGGGGGCGAACGGAAACGGCGCCAATCCAGCGACGCGCACCAAGCTCGAGAAGGTCGTCATTCGTTTTGCCGGGGACTCCGGCGACGGCATGCAGCTCACCGGTGACCGGTTCACCTCCGAAGCGGCGCTGTTCGGCAATGACCTTGCGACGCAACCGAATTACCCCGCTGAGATCCGTGCCCCGCAGGGCACGCTGCCGGGTGTCTCGTCGTTCCAGATCCAGATTGCCGACTACGACATCCTGACCGCAGGTGACCGTCCCGACGTGCTGGTCGCGATGAACCCCGCCGCGCTGAAGGCCAACGTGTCGGATCTGCCGCGCGGCGGCCTGATCATCGCGAATTCCGACGAGTTCACCAAGCGCAACCTGGCGAAGGTCGGCTACGAGGCCAACCCGCTGGAGACCGACGAGCTGTCCGATTACGTCGTGCAGCCCGTCGCGATGACCACCCTCACCCTCGGCGCCGTCGAGGCGATCGGCGCGTCCAAGAAGGACGGTCAGCGCGCCAAGAACATGTTCGCGCTGGGGTTGCTGTCGTGGATGTACGGCCGCGAACTCGAGCACAGCGAGGCGTTCATCCGGGAGAAGTTCTCCCGCAAGCCCGATATCGCCGAGGCCAACGTGCTGGCGCTGAAGGCGGGCTGGAACTACGGCGAGACCACCGAGGCGTTCGCGAGCACCTACGAGGTGTCGCCCGCCAAACTGACCTCCGGCGAGTACCGGCAGATCTCGGGTAACACGGCGCTGGCCTACGGGCTGATCACCGCGGGCCAGCTGGCCGACATCCAACTGGTGTTGGGCAGCTACCCGATCACCCCGGCGTCGGACATCCTGCACGAGCTGTCCAGGCACAAGAACTTCAATGTGCTGACGTTCCAGGCCGAAGACGAGATCGCAGGCATCGGCTCGGCCATCGGCGCGTCCTACGGCGGCGCGCTCGGCGTCACCACCACCTCCGGCCCCGGCATCTCGCTGAAATCGGAGGCCATCGGGCTGGCCGTGATGACGGAGCTTCCCCTGATCGTCGTCGACGTGCAGCGCGGCGGGCCGTCCACCGGCCTGCCGACCAAGACCGAGCAGGCCGACCTGTTGCAGGCGATGTTCGGCCGCAACGGGGAGTCGCCGGTGGCGATCATCGCGCCGCGCTCGCCGTCGGACTGCTTCGACGTCGCGATCGAGGCCGCGCGCATCGCGGTCACCTACCACACGCCGGTGCTGATCCTGTCCGACGGTGCGATCGCGAATGGCTCTGAGCCGTGGCGCATTCCAGACGTCGGCACCTACGCGCCCATTGCACACACCTTCGCGAAGTCGGGCGAGCCGTTCCAGCCCTACGCCCGCGACCCGGAAACCCTGGCGCGCCAGTTCGCGGTGCCCGGCACACCGGGCCTGGAGCACCGCATCGGCGGTCTCGAGGCCGCCAACGGCTCGGGCAACATCTCCTACGAGCCGAAGAACCACGATTTGATGGTGCGGTTGCGGCAGGCCAAGATCGACGGCATCAAGGTGCCCGATCTCGAGGTCGACGATCCGACCGGCGACGCCGAATTGCTGATGGTCGGCTGGGGCAGCAGCTACGGCCCGATCGGCGAGGCGTGCCGGCGGGCCAGGCGCAAGGGCATCAAGGTCGCGCACGCGCAGTTGCGCAACCTCAACCCGTTCCCCGCGAATCTCGGTGAGGTGCTGCGCCGTTACCCGAAGGTCGTGCTGCCGGAGATGAACCTCGGTCAACTTGCGCTGCTGCTGCGCGGCAAGTTCCTTGTCGACGTGCAGTCGGTGACCAAGGTCGAGGGCATGGCGTTTTTGGCCGACGAGATCGAGGGCATCATCGACGCCGCGCTCGATGGCACATTGGGCGACAAGGAAATCGAGAAGGCCAAATTCGCGCGGTTGGCGACAGCCACCGTGGAGAATGGCGTGGGAGCTAACGCATGACAGACCTGATTGGATCGGACCTCGGCGTCACGCCGCTGTCGAAGCTCAGCGGGGTGCCCACCACCGACGAACCGCAGAAGGCCAAGGACTTCACCAGCGACCAGGAGGTCCGGTGGTGCCCCGGCTGCGGTGACTACGTCATCCTCAACACGATCCGTAACTTCCTGCCCGAACTGGGGCTGCGACGCGAGAACATCGCGTTCGTCAGCGGCATCGGCTGCTCCAGCCGGTTCCCGTACTACCTGGAGACCTACGGCTTCCACTCGATTCACGGCCGCGCGCCGACCATCGCGACCGGGCTGGCGCTGGCCCGCCCCGACTTGTCGGTGTGGGTCGTCACCGGTGACGGCGACGCGCTGTCGATCGGCGGCAACCATCTGATCCACGCGCTGCGCCGCAACATCAACATCACGATCCTGCTGTTCAACAACCGGATCTACGGGCTGACCAAGGGCCAGTACTCGCCGACCTCCGAGGTCGGCAAGATCACCAAGTCCACCCCGATGGGCTCACTGGACTATCCGTTCAACCCGGTGTCGCTGGCGCTCGGCGCGGACGCGACATTCGTTGGCCGCGCACTGGATTCCGACCGCAAGGGCTTGTCCGAGGTGCTGCGAGCGGCGGCCGCCCACCGCGGCGCAGCGCTGGTCGAGATCCTGCAGGACTGCCCGATCTTCAACGACGGCTCCTTCGACGCGTTGCGTAAGGAAGGCGCCGAGGAGCGGATCATCAACCTGAGCCACGGCGAGCCGATCACATTCGGCACCGACGGCGCGTACTGCGTGGTGAAGTCCGGCTACGGACTCGAGGTGGCCAAGACGGCGGACGTGTCGGCCGACGAAATCGTTGTGCACAACGCCAATGTCGCGGATCCGGCGTACGCGTTCGCGCTGTCGCGGCTGTCCGAGCAGAACCTCGAGCACATGGTGATGGGCATCTTCCGTCAGGTGAGCAAGCCGACCTACGACGACGCCGCCCGCAACCAGGTCGCGTCGGCACGTGCCGCCAAACCACACGACACGGCCGCACTTCAGTCGCTGCTTCGCGGTAAGGACACCTGGACCGTCGACTAAACCCAATGGCCGAACCCTCCCCCTGCGCTCCGCGCGGGCGGATCCCCCACAACGCGGCTACGCCGCTTGATCGTCGTTCGGCTAATCTCATCCACGTGACGACCCCCGTGCCGCTTGCATCGATCATTCTGGCCGGTGGGGAGTCCCGCCGGATGGGCCGCGACAAGGCCAGCCTCCCGTACCAAGGCACAACGCTGTTGCAGCGCACGGTGTCGGTCGTGAGCACGCGCTGTTCGCCGGTGTTCGTGATGGCAGCGCCGGGACAGGCACTGCCCCCGGTTGAGGCGCAAGTCCTGCGCGACGAGAAGCGTGGGGTCGGGCCCCTGCTGGCGACCGGGCGAGGCCTGCGGGCGGCTGCCGATGCCGGACTCGACCTGGCCTTCGTCTGCGCCGTCGACATGCCGCACCTCAACGCGGGCCTGATCGACGAACTCGCTGGCCCTGCGATGCGTCTCGGCGCCGACGTGGTCCTGCCCTGGGACGGGCGCGACCACTACCTTGCCGGGATCTACCGCACCTCCCTGGCCGACCGCATCCAAGAACTGGTCGCAGCGGGGGAGCGCAGCATGCGGGCGTTGGTGGACCGGGTCGACACCCAGCGGATCGTGATGCCCGAGCAGCCGTCGCTGACCAACGTCAACACCGCCGCCGACCTGGCCGCCATCATCCCGCCGCGAATTGCCTAGCAAATTCGCAGATTCTGAATTCTGAATTCGGCGTTCTGCCGGTCGAATTTCGGGGCACGCAATTCTTCCGAATTTCACCGTAATCAGACGGCGCCCGCTGCCGCTATGACGAGCTACGTCGAGAGCGTCGACGGTGCTGTAATCCGTTGTGCCGCAACGGCTTTACTGGTGCGATGACCGCTTCGTACGGCAATTACGTCACGTTACGAATGGCTCGGCCGGACAAGGGCTGCCTGTTGTCCGGCGATGCCAGGGCGTCAAGGTGGACCGGGCGCCGCAGTCGTCCGATCCCGTGGCGCCGGGGACCGTCAGCTGTTTGCCAGCTTCGCCCGAACACGCTGTCCAACAACGACATTGACGCGGTGCGCCGTACCGGGCCAATAGTGCCCGACACCGGCCGGTGCGCCGAAAAGATCACGCGGACAGCGGATTTGGGGCAATCCGTAGCCGGATGCCGGCGGTAACCAATCAGCGAATATGTGGCAGAAGGTGGCGCCTGTGAGGTCGCTGAGCAGCGTCTCTACTGCGGTTAAACCCGAATTCGCGTGTGCCAGCTCACAAAATGACCGTGATTCCCGTCACGGCGAAACACTATGACCGCGCAATCCGCAGCTCCATCAAACCCTCGGTTGACCTGCAAAGACCACGGCGACAGCGACCGTGATCTTCTCGTGATCAAACCGCGACACGCCCGCTACCGGATATGACTTTGCGCCGCAGGCTTTGTACGTTCCCAAGAGCTTCAAACGGAGCAAATAATTTCAAAACCAAGAACCTGCGTGTGAGTCGGGGCTGACACCAAAACTTGGGCAAGCGTTTCTCGCTTCCCTCAGCCGCCGGGCCTGTTGCCCGGCGAGGCGCTTCATGCCTCCCGCTGCCGCACCTGACCGAGACGGTGCGGCCCAACTCCCTCGCCTGTGAATCAGGCAGCCACGCCCGCGTCCCTGCGCGGGTGTCGATGGTGCGCGCTTGGCGAAAGGATCGAAGTGAAGAACATCCGCAAGACGTTTGGACTGGCTGCTATTGCCGGTGCGCTCGCTGTGGCACCGATCGCGCTGGGGGCCGGCACTGCCAATGCGGACAGTGGCGTCAACTGGGACGCCGTCGCGGCCTGCGAGTCCGGCGGCAACTGGGGCATCGCCACGGGTAATGGCTACTACGGCGGCCTGCAGTTCACCATGGGCACCTGGCATGCCAACGGCGGCAAGGGCTCGCCGCAGCACGCCAGCCGCGAGGAGCAGATTCGCGTCGCCGAGAACGTGTTGCGCTCGCAGGGCATCGGCGCCTGGCCGGTGTGCGGCAAGCGCGGCTAGTAAAAGAGCAGAACGAGGCGGTGTCGGGGGTATCCCGGCACCGCCTCGTCTTTCTCAGAAGCCTCTTACACCAATTAAGTAACGATTAAAACTTTCGACACTTGAGTAACGCGTGATGTTGATCACCCGAAACACCGGGTAGCCGCGTCGGAGAGCACAGCTTCTCGAGCGGGCCTTGTTTCAAACGGTCGGGGAAGGACCGCAGTGATGAACATTCGTAAGGCTTTCACCAAGGGCTTGTTGGCCACCGCCATCGCCGGAGCGCTGGGCCTGGTGCCGATGGCCGTCGCGACGAGCACCGCCAGCGCCGACAGCGTGAACTGGGACGCCATCGCCCAGTGCGAATCCGGCGGGAACTGGTCGTCGAACACCGGCAATGGTCATTACGGCGGCCTTCAGTTCAAGCCGGCGACCTGGTCCTCGAACGGCGGGGTCGGCAATCCCTCCACCGCATCGCGTGCCGAGCAGATCCGGGTCGCGGAGAACGTCCTGCGCACCCAGGGCCTGAAGGCGTGGCCCAAGTGCGGCGCGCAGGCGGCCAGCCCCGCCGTGTGGACGACGCCCGGCGCGCCGTCGGCCCCGGTCACCAAGACGGGATGCGCCGCGATGCCCACCAGCGGCCTGCTCGGCTTCATCAACCCGCGCCAGATGTGCTCGGCGCTGCTCAGCCCGTTGGGCGCGTTCGGGGCCTGATCCATCGCGCCGCCTCAGCTCGCGTGCAGCCCGGATCGCAACGCGGCCAGTCCTCGGTTCATTGCCTCGGCGGCCGCCGGGACGGCAGAGGCGAAGTTCAAATAGCCATGCGTCAGCGTCGGCGCGTTGTGCAGTTGCACCCAGACGCCTGCGGCGTTGAGCAAGTCGGCGTAGCGCGCGCCGTCATCGCGTAGCGGGTCGTGTTCGGCTGTGGCGATGTACGTCAGCGGTAGCCGCGACAAATCCGCGGCGTTGGCCGGAGCCAGCGTTGTGGGCAACGCCCCTGGCTCGCAGAAGCCGACGCCGGGCGGCTGATACCAGCGCAGGAATGTCGTCATCATGTCGACGTTCAGGATCGGGGCATCGGCTTTGTCGGCCACCGAGGGCAGCGTGAAGTCAATGGTGGTCGCCGGGTACCACAAGAGCTGAAACGCCAATCTCGGCCCGTGATTCTCCCTGGCGCACTGAGCCATCACCGCGGCGATGTTGCCACCGGCGGAGTCGCCGGCAACGGCGATGCGTGCCGGGTCCCCGCCGAGTTCCGCCGCGTGCTCGCCCACCCACTGCAATGCTGCCCACGCGTCGCGGATGCCGGCGGGGAAGGGGTGTTCGGGAGCGAGCCGGTAATCCACTGAAACGACGATGGCCTCGGCAGCGTACGCGTGGGTCCGCGCGATGGCATCGTAGGAGTCCAGGTCGCCGACGGCCCAACCGCCGCCGTGGTAGAAGACCACGATCGGCAAGTTGAACTGCTGTTCGATCGGCGGCCAGTAAATCCGCACACCGACGCCGGTTGTCGGGCCGAACCCCACGGTGCGATCTTCGATTCGCATGTGCAGCAGTTCTTTTGGCGTCGACGCCGTGAGCGCGCGCCACTGCTGGCGGGCATGTTCGACACCTTTCGCCAGGGTGAAATGCTGCGCGATGTCGTCGGCGAGTAGCTGTAGCGTCGGATCGACTCCGAGTGGCTCCGGCATAGGACCTTTTCTGCTCATGCGAGGTGAGACGCCACGCCGGATGCAAATAGTCCACCATCCGACCGCAACTAGTAAGTAATCAAGATAGTCAGGGAACTACACTAATGTAGTAAGTGGTTTGGACTAATGAGACCGAAAACACGCCACGGCAAGTATCTTCGAGAGTGGATCAGTTCTGCCGTGCCGCGCGTCTATACCGGTTGTGATGCCCGAGCGGGTTACCTACTGACGAGGTGGAAGGTCAATCGATGGTTTCATGGTGTGAGGCGCATGAACGGCTGGATGAAACGTTGGACGGTCCACTTTTCCTCGCGGGCGGCGCAGGCTACGCCGAGGAGGTGGCGGTCTTCAATCAGTCAGTGGCGCACCACGCTTCGATGGTGGTTGGTGCGGAGTGCGCGGCAGATGTGAGTAGGGCCGTGGAGTTCGCGTCGCGTGAGGGCATGGGGATTGCCGTACTCAACACCGGTCACGGTCCGTCGTTACCAACCGATGCCCGAACTCTGCTCGTCACGACGAGGCGAATGAACAAGATCGACATCGATCCCGTCAACAGGACGGCGCGTGTCGAGGCGGGGGTCCGGTTCGGCGAGCTCGTGGATGCCGCGGCAGCACATGAGCTTGCGCCGCTGGCCGGCTCATCGCCCGGAGTCGGCGTGGTGGGTTACACCTTGAGCGGCGGGGCCAGCTCGACCGTCGGGCGGAAATACGGTTGGGCGTCTGACCATGTCACATCGCTCGATGTGGTGACGGCGGACGGGTCGTTGCATCGGGTGACCCCGCAATCGGGGGCAGATCTGTTCGCCGCACTACTCGGGGGGAAGAGCAACTTCGGCATCGTCACGGCGATGGAGTTCGCACTGTTCCCGGTGACCCATCTCTACGCCGGGTCCTTGTTCTTCTCCGGTGACCATATCGGCCCGGTCTTGCGTGCCTATCGTGAACTCACGACGACCGCTCCCGACGAGCTCACCTCCGGGCTGGGGCTGTTGAACTTCCCGCCGCTTCCTCATCTTCCGCTTTTCATGCAGGGCAGGCTCGCCGTGTCGGTGCGGATCTCCTACGTGGGTGACGCCGATGCGGGGCAGCGTTTGATCGAACCGTTGCGTCACGCGGCACCGGTCGAACTCGACACCATCGCCGAGATTCCCTACACGCAGTTCGCGACCATCACCAATGACCCGACCGATCCCGCAACGGCCGTCGAGCACTTCGGACTGCTACGCGAACTGACCGAAGACACCGTCGACGCGATCGTCGAGGCGGTCGGTCCCGATACAAACAGCCAGCTGAATATCGTCGACATTCGCCACCTGCAAGGAGCTTTCGGCCGACCCTCACCGGTGCCGAACGCGGTGGGCAGGCGCGACGCTGCGTTCGCCTACTTCGGGTTGACCGTGGTGCCGCCCGGCCAGCAGGTTGCCGATTTCGCCGATTGCGGACGCGAACTCGTCGAGGCGTTGCAGCCGTGGGCGTGTGACGGCGCTCACCCGAGCTTCCTTGGTCCGGCCGATGCCACGATGTCGGGCACCCGCCGCGCCTATGCCGACGATACGTACCAGGCGCTGCGTGCGGCCAAGGCCAAGTACGATCCGCACAACCGGTTTCGCACCAACCACAACATTCCGCCGGGCAGCGACAGCATGACGACCGGCTAGCGCCAACTGCACGAAGGATTTTCGCGCCTCCGCGGCCGATTGTTCGCCGAGTGTCAAGCTCGGAATCGGCCGTGAAACTGTGCGCCCGTGAGCACCCGCCCGATAGGGTTGCTCTCCACGTGGGCGGGACAGTGGAGGCGTGGTGGCGAATCGGGCGAATTTCAGAGGCAACGACATCGGCGTGCTGGCCGGTCGGTTGCTGTTCGCCGTGCAGGATGAATTGTTCAGTCGCCTGCATGGCGCAGGGTTTGACGACATCGTGCCACGACACGGTGCGGTACTGGCATATCTTCGCCCCGAGGGGGTTCGAGCAACAGAGGTCGCCCGGTTATCGGGTCAGCTCAAGCAGGTCATCGGGGTGATCATCGACGACCTCGAGGCCTTGGGTTACGTCAGGCGTAAGCCCGATCCAGCCGACCGCCGAGCCAAACTGGTCGTGCCGACCGCACGGGGACGCAGACAGATGGAGGCGGCCGATTCGATCATGGCCGACATCATGAGGCGGCATGCCCGCAACCTGGGTGCAGCGGAGTTCCGTCAGTTCCTCGCAAACTTCAACACCGTCATCGAGCACCAGCGGGCAGCGGCGCAGGACGCCGCGCCGTAGCGGCTCGCTGGTTCACCAGAACGGCTGCGGCGCTGCGATTGCCGGTAGTCGGCAGATGAAGACGGTCCCACCGCCTGGCGGACTCTCGAGTCGGCAGGTGCCGCCGACGGTCGCCACCCGGTCACGCACGCCAGTGATGCCAGAGCCCTCGGCGTCCGCGCCGCCGATTCCGTTGTCGCGGACTGAGATGAGTAAGTGAGTCCCCTCGAGGTGCGCGCTTATCCGGACGGCGGTCGCTTGGGCGTGCTTTGCCGCGTTGGTGAGCAGTTCCGAGACGATGTAGTACGCACAGATCTCAGTGGCAGCAGGCAACCGGTCGGTGAGGGAGACGAGGACCTCGGTGGGAATGGCGGACCGACGTCCGAGTCCCCGCAAGGCCGGCCCAAGACCGGCTTGGGTCAGGACTGCAGGATGAATGCCGTGGGCCATCTCGCGAAGCTCTTCGGTGATCTCGAACGCGTCGGCGGCCGCGGTGCGCAAGCTGTGGCGGGCGTCGTCGAGATCGGTGCAGTAGTCGGCCGCGGCACGTAATCGCAGCGCAAGCCCGACGAGGCGCTGCTGCGCGCCGTCATGCAAATCGCGAGTGATGCGGCGCCGGGCTTCGTCGGCGGCGCTGACAAGTCGAGTCCGTGACGCAATCAGTTCGGCGTGATGCTGCGCTGTGGCAATCGCGGTCGACAGCAGATCGGTGAATTGCATCATCCGGCACTCGGTGTCGGGCGGCAACGGGCCATGCGCTGCCCCGACGGCGATCATTCCCCACAATCGACCGCTGACGTTGATGGGCATGCCGACGCTGCTGCGCAGCCCTTCCTGCAGATATGGTTCACCTCCGGGTATCGCGCCGTAGTCGTCGACGCGGGCGGGCGCGCGAGTGGCCCGGATGGTCGCCGTGAGGCCCGACTCCGGATAGTTCTCCCATCGGCCGCCGATTTTCACGTGTGGTCCAGAAGTCCCCGCATTCGCGAGAACCGTTGCAGTACCGTCAGACTCGAATCGAATCATCCTGGCCGTGCCGGGCCCGAATCGTCGAAGCACCTCCTTGGTGACTGCATCGAACAGCTTCTCGGGTGCGGCACCATCGGCAACGAGCACCGCGATACGCCTCAATGAAGCCTCGGTGTCAGCCAGTTCGCTGGGGATATCCGTCATAGGTTGTTCCTGACCCGCTGATCAGGTGTCTTGACAACCCACGCCAGCAGAAGTAGTAATTATTACTGACTATCAGTATAGCTGACCGTCTGGGCTGGGTTGGCGGCTGGAGAGATGGAGGAGCAGATGAATCGGGTGCGGTTCGATCGAGACAACACCGCTGTGCTTCTGATCGACCACCAGGTCGGGTTGTTCACCGGCGTACGTGACATCGACGTCAACGAACTCAAGCACAACGTTGTGGGGCTGGCGAAGGCGGCGAAGGTCCTCGAACTGCCGATGGTCGCCGTCACGACCGCGAGGGACAGCATGTGGGGGCCGACGATTCCTGAACTCGCCCAGGTTCTCGGTGACGACGACATCCTCGACCGGTCCACGGTGAATGCCTGGGACGACGAGCGATTCGTCGACCTGGTGAAGCGAACTGGACGCGACCACTTGATCTTCGCCGGTCTGTCCTTCGAAGTGTGCGCCTCGCTGCCCGCAATCTGCGCGCGCGAGAACGGATTTCATCCTGTCGTGGCGCTGGATGCGTGCGGTACCTTCTCGCGTCACAAGCGCGAGGCTGGGATCGCGCGGTTGATCACCCTGGGTATCGAGGTCTCCGACTACGCCACCCTGATGGTCGAGATCATGGGGGACAACGCCGATCCCAAAGCCATTGACATTTATGCCGCGCTGGATATGCCCTTCGCCACGTTGATGGGCCAGGTGGCCGCGGCGCTGACCTCGTGACGCGACACGACGTAATCATCGTCGGCGGCGGATCAGCGGGCGCTGTGCTCGCGAACCGATTGAGCGAGGACCCCACCAGGCGAGTCGTGTTGCTCGAGGCAGGCCCCGCCTACCGCACCGCGGAGTTTCCCGACGTAATCGCCAATGCGAACAGCGTCGGTGGCGATGCGGCGCACGACTGGGGCTATCACACCAGAGACCGCTTCCGCCTCGGGCATGACATCCACGCCAAACGCGGGAAGGTCATCGGCGGAAGTTCAGCCATCAACGCCGCGGTGGCGATGCGCGCCAGGCCATCTGATTTCGCGAGCTGGACCGCCCGCGGCATCGAAGGCTGGTCCTTCGACGAGGTTCTTCCGATCTTCAAGGACCTCGAGAACACCCCGACCGGTGACGATGCGTGGCATGGCCGATCCGGGCCATTCCCGATTCGCCAGATGACACTGGACGACAACACCCCGTCGATGCAGGCATTCGTCAGCGCTGCCGAGGCCGCCGGATTGGCACGGGTGAGCGACTTCAACGGAGCCGACCAGCACGGTGTGTCGCCCTACCCGCGAAACGTGGTGAACGGCAAGCGCATCAACACGGCCATGGCCTACCTCACCGACGATGTGCGCAGTCGCCCGAATCTGACGATCCTCGGACGGTCCGAGGTTGACCGCGTTACCTTTGCGGGTCGACGCGCGACGGGAGTGCGGCTGGTCAGCGGGGAAACGCTGACGGCGGGCCAGGTGATCCTGTCTGCCGGCGCTTTCGGTAGTCCGGCAATACTGATGCGCTCGGGCATCGGGCCGTCGTCACACCTGCGGCAGTTGGACATCCCCGTGCTGGTCGATGCGCCTGTAGGCGAGCGTCTCAAAGAGCACCCGTTCTATTACAACGTGTACGCGCTCAAGCCGGAGTTCAAGTCGATGGATCCGGTTGCAGGGGCGATCATCTGGACCCGATCTACCGATGCTGGTCCGGGTGAACTGGATCTGCACATTTCCGGCACACACATCTTCGACCCGGACGAGAGCGAGACCGGGGGAGCGATCGTGCTGGCTTGCTCTGTGACGCTGCCCAACTCGATAGGGTCGGTTCGGCTTGCCAGTCGTGACCCGCGCGTCGCACCGTTGATTCGTTACAACATGTTCGAAGATCCAAGCGACCTTCGGCGGATGATGGAGGCGGTGCGGTTGTCCCGGCGGATAGGCAGGATGGCGCCCTTGCGCGACGTGGTCGAGTTCGAGATGACCCCCGGGGAGGACGTCGTCGACGACGCCGCGGTCGAGCACGCCGTCATCGCGACGGTGGACGGCTATCACCATTCGACCTCGACGGTACCGATGGGCGGCGCCGATGACGCCAGCGCCGTCGTCGACGCATCCGGCGCCGTGCGCGGCGTGACCGATCTGCACGTCGCGGACGCGTCGATCATGCCCGACATCGTCTCGGTAGGCACGAACCTGACCACCATCATGATCGCCGAAGCCTGCAGCAGACGACTCGTGGGCGCCTAGCCACGGGAAGGAGCGCTAGTGTCCGTCATCCCCATCGACGAGGCCGACATACCCGCGGCACGCGCACTGCGGGTCGAGTTCGCGCGCTTCTGGTCGACCGAGCAAGGTGAGTCCCGCGCCGTCTACGACCGGTTCACTGCCGCCACTCCAATAGCTGCGGGCACGACCGTGCAGACCATGACGTCTGGTGATCCTGGCCCGGGACTCTGGGTGCGGCCCGACGACGCAGCATCGGACGCGGCCATCATGTTCGTCCACGGCGGCGGATACGGATTGGGCAGCGTGTCGTCGTATGTCGGCCTGGTGAGCCAGGTTGCCGCCCGCACCCGAGTCCCGGTGTTCGCGCTCGAGTATCCATTGGCTCCTGAGGCTCAGTTGCCTGCGGCGCTCGATCTCGCCGTGGCTACGCTGGGCCGCCTGACTGACCGCCATGACGCGGTCGCCGTGGTCGGCGACTCCGCCGGCGGCGGCCTGTCGCTTGCGACCGCGGCCCGTGCGGTCACGGAAGGGCTCAATGTCGCTGCTGTGGTCGCATTTTCGCCGTGGACAGATCTCAGCCTCAGCGGTGCCAGCGTGCGGGAACACGCGGTCGGGGATCCGCTGCTCGATCCGGCGTACCTGCGCGCGTCGGCGGCGGCATATCTGGGATCGGCCTCGCCCGACGACCCGCGGGCCTCCCCACTGTTCGGAATCACCTCGTCGCTGCCACCGCTGCTGCTTCAGGTGGGCTCCGACGAGATACTGCTCGACGACTCGCGCCGGTTCGCCGAGGCCGTCGTGAACTCCGGCGGCACAGTGGAACTCGAAGTGTGGGAAGGTATGCATCACGTCTTCCAGCTCAATGTCGAGCAACTGGTCAGTGCGCGGCGAGCCCTCGACAGGGCCGCCGTATTCGTCACCGCGCATTTGAATGTTTTTCGACGCGGCCGAGTTTGAGGGCATGAACGAAGGGAGTCTCGTGAAATCGTCCAGACGCGTAGCAACGGCGGCGCTTGCGCTGTCGGCCGTCGTCGTCTCGTCCGCTACTGCGCACGCCGCACCGCCCGCCGGGGTGAGTGCGGTCGTGCTGTCGAAGCAGACCGTGAAGGACAAGGACTACATCGTCACCGAGATCACCATTGCGCCGAACGCCAGCACTGGTTGGCACACGCACCGCGGTGAGGTGTACGGCGTGATCAGGGCGGGCACGTTGACGCACTACGGCGCGGACTGCCGCCAGGACGGTGTCTATCCCGCAGGCGCCGCGATCACCGACCCCACCGGGCCCGACCACGTCCACATTGGTCGTAACGAGGGCACCACACCGCTGGTCCTCGATGTCACCTATGTCGATCCGGCGGGGGCACCTACATCGGACAGCGCGCCCACTCCGCCAGGGTGCGACGTCAGCTGACCACGAAGTCGTTGCCCTGCGGGTCGACGCGCACGCCGGGATCCGTCAGGACGCTCCACTGCCAGCGATTCGGGACCACCCGGTCGTCGCTGACCCTGACGAATTTCCAGATCAGGTTCTCCCAGCCTGCCGAACCGTAGGGCCAGCGGGGTGCCGTCGCACCGAGTTCGAGAAGCGGCTCGATCGAGCAGGCGTAAATATCAAGGTGCACACGGTTTTTCACGACTTCGGCGCACGTCTGTGGGCGAAACGACGCGCCAAGGGCGGCGGTCCGGAAGCCCTCGACTGCACACGGGTCGACCGCGTCGACGACCAAAGGCCCCAGCGTGGCGTTCACCGCGATGCCGTTTCCCGCTCGCCGGGCAGTACGAACGCCGACCGCGCCGCCACCGTCGCCAGGTGTCGGCTCATCACCGCTTCGGGCACCAGCTTCGTCGCGCGGCCGACGAGTCCGCTGAGCGGCGCGGGTCGCACATTGACGATCTGCCCGACCAGTTTCGATTCCCGCACGATGGCGCGCCCCCGCTTGCGGCGAAATGCGACGAACCGCGCGACCCCCGCCGCCAGATCGTCGGCGCCGTCGACGAACCGGGCCAGCACCGCCGCATCCTCCAACCCCTGACAACCGCCTTGCCCCAGGTGCGGGCGCATCGGGTGCGCGGCATCGCCGACCACCACGACCGGGCCCCTCGACCACTGCCGCGCCGGGTTGCGATCGTAGAGGTCGTTGCGCAGCACCGCCGCGGGGTCCGTTGCCGCCATTACCTGCGGAATGGGATCGGCCCACGACCCGAATCGGGCCCTCAGATAGTCGAGTTCGCCTTGCGGGCAGGTGGCGCCCTCCGGCACCCGCTCGGTGGCGAACCAGTAGGTGCGATCGGCGCCGAGTGGGACGAGGCCGAACTCGACACCGGGCCCCAGCACCTCACCTGCGACCTCGGGGTCGATCACACACTCGGCCACGCCCCGCCACGCCGTGTAACCGACATAGCGGTCTGCCAGCGCGCCGTTGAGATGGCGCGCCACCACCGAACGGGTGCCGTCCGCCCCGACCACCGCCGTCGCATCCACGGCGGACGCGTCGGCCAGCCTGACCCGCACACCGTCGGCGGTCGCCACGAGTTCCTGCGCGGACCGTCTGGTGTGCACGGTGCCCTCGGCCAGCGCGTCAGCGAGCACGGCGGTCAAGGCGGAACGGCGGATCACCACCAACGGTTCGCCCAGCGCCTTGACCAGACGCTCGTTCCCGGGATGGCGCAACCAGGTGCCGTCATGCCAGCGCAACGCGCCAGCGGTCACCCTGCCACCGGCCTCCCGAACGGCGTCGCCGAGGCCGATTTCATCAAGCGCGGCAAGCGCATTGGGCCAGATGCTGATGCCGGCGCCGGAGGAGGTGTCGGCGCGCTCCTCGATGACGCTGACCTGCTGGCCGCGTCGCTGCAACGCCACCGCCGTCGCGAGTCCGGTGATGCCCGCCCCGATGATCAGGATGTGCTGCTGCGCCATCCCATCAACGTAACGCGGCTACAGGTCGAAGATCAGCAGCGTGCTCGTCGCGGTCGCGACCACGGCGCCGCTGGCGTCGGTCACCACGCCCTCCGCGAAGCCGACCCGCGAACCGGACTTGACCACCGTGCCGGTGGCCGTCAGCAGTCCGCTGTCGACCCGGACCGCCTTGAGGTAATTCACCTTGATCTCGATCGAGGTGTAGCCCTTGCCCTGGGGCAGCGTGGTGTGCACCGCGCAGCCCGTCACCGAATCCAGCAGCGTGCAGATCAAACCGCCGTGTACGGTGCCGATGGGGTTGTATGCGGATTCGTCTGCGCGGCAGGTGAATACCGCCCGGCCTGACTCGACGTCGACGAGTTCGAACTGCAGCAGTCCGGCGATCGGCGGCGGGGGGAGTTCGCCGTCGACCATGGCGCGTAGGTAATCGATGCCCGCCATCGACATGCCTTTGGCCGTGCTCGGCCCTGGCGAGTGCCACGTCACGGTGCGCGAGCGTTTCCGACCCCAGTCTGCGCGCAGGTCGGGGTCCACCAGTTCTGCGGTCATCGAGATTCCTTCAGTTTGTGGAATGCGTGGTAGCGCTGCTGACGATCGGGATCGTCGGCCGAGACGGCGTGCGCCTTGCCCCACGTGAGCAGGGCGTCGAGCACCGGAATCAGGGCTTCGCCCGAGTCGGTGAGTCGGTACTCGTAGCGGGTAGGCGCGCTCTGATAGGGCGACCGGATGACGACGCCCGCGCTCTCGAGCGCCTTGAGTCTGGCGGCGATCCGGTCGCGGGGCGCCCCGGTGCCCGCCACGATGTCGCTGAAGTGGGTTGCGCCCAACGCGATTTCCCGCACGATCAGCAGCGCCCAGCGCTCGCCGACCAGTTCGAGCGCCGCGGCGATCGGACATGGCCGGCCGGGAAGTTCACTCAGCACCACTGTGCTCATGCGGCCAGCATGCCGGCCGTAAGTTTGAAAGTCAAACTCACTAGGGTGTGTGCTACTAAATGGACATGACCGCACCGTTCGACGACCTCGACGAATTTCTCGCGCTGCCGCGTGCATCGGGGCTGGCCGTGTCGCCGGACGGGTCGCGTGTCGTCACCTCGATCGCCGAACTGAACGACAAACGCACCGAGTTCGTCACCGCGGTCTGGGAACTGGATCCCGACGGCCGCGAACCCGCCCGGCGGTTGACACGCGGCGCCAAAGGCGAGTCGTCACCGGTCTTCACCGCGGACGGGGATCTGCTGTTTCTCGCCGCGCGCCCGACCGCGGACGACGACAAGCCGCCCGCATCGTTGTGGCGATTGCCCGCCAGGGGCGGTGAAGCCGTCGAGGTGTTGGCGCTGCCAGGAGGTGTCGACGGCGTGCGAACCGCGCGTGCCGCCGCCACCACGGTGGTCGCGGCGAAGCTACTGCCGTCTGCTGAAGGTGTCGACGAGGACAAGCGGTTGCGGGCGCTGCGCAAGGACAACAAGGTGTCGGCGGTGTTGCACAGCGGCTATCCGGTGCGGTACTGGGATCACGACCTCGGACCCGACCAGCCGCACCTGCTCGACATCGACGGCTCGCGCGATCTGACGCCCGCGCCAGGTGATGCGTTGCGCGAAGTCGACTTCGCCCTCAGTCCGGACGGCAGTTACGTGGTCGCGGCCTGGCATGTCCCGGCGCCTGGCGCGGCGATCCGTGGCACCCTGGTCCGTATCGACGTGGCCACCGCGCAGCGCACCGTCATCGTCGACGATCCCGCCGCCGACCTGGGGTCACCCGCGATCTCCCCGGACGGCAGCGCCGTGGTGTTCACCAGGGAAACCCACTCCACACCGCAGACTGCACCGCGGATCACGCTGTGTCACATGCGGTTCGGCGAACCGGTCGTCGAGATCACCGAATGGGACCGCTGGCCGACATCGGTCACGTGGTCCGTCGACGGTTCGACGCTGATCGTCACCGCCGACGACAACGGCCGCGGACCGGTGTTCGCGGTGGATCCCGTCACCGGTGCGGTTCGCAGGCTCACCGACGACGACTACACCTACACCGACGTGGGCACCGCACCGGACGGCGTCGTGTACGCGATGCGCAGTTCCTATGCGCGGCCGCCGCATCCGGTGCGCATCGATGCCGACGGCACCGTGACGGAACTGCCGTGCGTGGCGGTCCCCGATCTGCCGGGCACCCTGACGGAGGTGACCGCGACGGCCGACGATGGCCAGGCCGTCCGGTCGTGGCTGGCGTTGCCGCACGGCGACGAGCAGGCGCCGCTGGTGCTGTGGGTGCACGGCGGTCCACTGGCCAGTTGGAATGCCTGGCACTGGCGCTGGAATCCGTGGCTGCTGGTGGCCAACGGTTATGCGGTGCTGCTACCGGATCCGGCGCTGTCGACCGGCTACGGCCAGGGTTTCATTCAACGCGGCTGGGGGGCATGGGGTTTCGCGCCGTACACCGACCTGATGGCGGCGACGGATGCGGCGTGCGCGCATCCCAGGGTCGACGCCACCCGCACCGCGGCGATGGGTGGCTCGTTCGGCGGCTACATGGCCAACTGGATCGCCGGGCACACCGACCGGTTCGACGCCATCGTCACGCACGCCAGCCTGTGGGCGCTCGACCAGTTCGGGCCGACCACCGACGGCGCGTACTGGTGGGCACGCGAGATGACATCGGAGATGACGCAACGCAATTCGCCGCACCGCTTCGTCAGCGAGATTCGCACCCCGATGCTCGTCATCCACGGCGACAAGGACTACCGGGTGCCGATCGGCGAGGCGCTGCGGTTGTGGTTCGAGCTTCTCACCGAGTCCGGCCTACCCGCCGCCGACGACGGCAGCAGCCCGCACCGGTTCCTCTACTTTCCGTCGGAGAACCACTGGGTGCTCAGCCCGCAGCACGCCAAGCTCTGGTATCAGGTGGTCACCGCGTTCCTGGCTGAACATGTGCTGGGACAGCAGGTCGAGCCGCCGGAGCTGCTCGGATGATCAAAACCGCACGGGCACAACGAGGTTGGTGACCCACACCGCGATCAGCAGAATCGCGAACGTCGCGGCGACGACGGCTGCGGCGCGACCGGCGGGCAGTTCAGTCATGGTGTGATCCAACGGGCCCATCTGGGTGTGATCGATCATCGACGACGGCTCCGGGGAGACGTGGCCGAGACCCGGCGCTGGTGCGTCGGCGCCAGGCAACGTCATGCAGCCGTGCTTCAGCCGGTTCGCCACCAGCCAATGGTTGATCGGGTAGGCCACCAGCCCACCGACGATGGTCGCGACGCTCATCCGGAACCAGAACGACGCGTGGTGCGGTTCCTCGGAACCGTGCCAGTGCACACCGAGGATCAGCATGACCGGAAGCATGCCGGTCATCACCATGTTCATCGACACGGTCTCGGCGAAGAAGGTCTTGCGCACCGCCTTCCAGTAGTTGCCGTCGTACATGCCGACCATCATCAGCGCCTGGAAGATGAGCAGGCCCGAGGCGAACGCCGCCAAATATTCGACGGTGGCGTCCCAGCCGTTGGTCAGTCCGAATACCGGAAGGATGGACGCCGCCACGACGATGCCGGTGGCGTCGCCCGCCAGGCAGTGCATCTCGCTGTTCAGCGCCTGCTTCCACGTCGCCGACGTGAAGGCGGCGTGGGTTCCCGGCAACGGTCTGCGGCAGGCCAGCAGGTAGCACAACAGGCCGACCGGTCCCGTGTAGACCGTCACCAGGATCCAGGCGGTGCGCTGTACCCAACTGGTGACGCCGTTGGTGACCGAATCGGCGACCACGAAGACCACGCTCGCCGTGGTCAGCGCGAACCAGACGATCATGGCGCCGTCGAGCATGGGCGGCATCCTTTCCCCGACGCTGGATTAGCGTAGGCGTCATGAACGCACCGGAGCCGCCCGGCCGGCGACATTCAGACAAGCAGCGTGAATTCGACATCGTCCTGTACGGCGCCACCGGCTTCGTCGGCAAATTGACCGCGGAGTACCTGGCCAGGGCGGGAGGTGACGCCCGCATCGCGCTGGCGGGCCGGTCGCACGACAAATTGCTCGCGGTCAGGGACACGCTGGGGGAGAAGGCGCAGACCTGGGAGCTGATCTCGGCGGACGCCTCGCAACCGTCGACGCTGAATGCGATGGCCGCGCGGACCCAGGTGGTGGTGACCACCGTCGGTCCCTACCTCAAGTACGGGCTGCCGTTGGTCGCCGCATGCGCCGCCGCAGGCACCGACTACGCCGACCTGACCGGGGAGGGCCTCTTCATCCGGGAGAGCATCGATCTGTATCACAAGCAGGCCATCGACACCGGCGCCCGGATCGTGCACTCGTGCGGATTCGATTCCATCCCTTCGGATCTCACCGTCTTCGCGTTGTATCGACGCGCCGCCGAGAACGGCGAGGGTCAGTTGACCGACACCAACATGGTGGTGCGCTCGTTCGCGGGCGGGGTGTCCGGCGGCACCGTCGCGTCGATGATCGAACTGATGCGCGCGGCGTCCTCCGATCCGGAGGCGCGACGGTTGATGACCGACCCGTACACGCTGACCCCGGACCGCAGCGCGGAACCGGAACTGGGCGCGCAGCCCGACGCGCGCTGGCGGCGTGGCAGGGAGATCGCGCCCGAACTGGACGGCTACTGGACCGGGGCGTTCGTGATGGCCGCCGCCAATACCCGAATTGTCCGGCGCTCCAACGCATTACTGGACTATGCGTACGGCAGGCGGTTCGAGTACGCCGAGCAGATGAGCCTCGGCAAGTCGATCGCCGCGCCCGTCGCCGCCGCAATGGTCACCGTCGGCAACACCGCGACCATGGCGCTGGGCGGACGCTACTTCAACAAGGTGCCGGACAAGGTCATCGAACGGATCGCCCCGAAACCGGGCACCGGCCCCAGCGAACGCACCCGCGAACAGGGCCACTACACCGTCGAGACCTACACGACGACAACCACCGGCGCGCGCTACCGGTCGGTCATGTCGCAGCAGGGCGACCCCGGCTACAAGGCCACGTCGGTGTTGCTGGGAGAGAGCGGATTGGCGCTTGCGCTGGACCGCGACCGGCTCTCGGACCTGCGTGGTGTGCTGACCCCGGCCGCCGCGATGGGCGATGCGTTGCTGGCGCGATTCCCCGGCGCCGGAGTGACGTTGGAGACCACCCGGCTGAATTGATCGGCCCGCGCAGAACTCCTGTGCGTCAAGATCAGACCGACTAGTGTCGGCACCGCGACTTTCAACGACGAAGGCGGATATGCGATGGCTGATCTAGACGATTTGTATGCCCAGATCCCGGTATCGGAGATTGCGAACAAGATCGGCGCCGACGAAGGCGAAGTGAACAACGCGATTCGCACGCTGGTGCCCGCGCTCGTCGGCGGTGTGGCGGAGAACGTGCACGCCGACCAGATTGATTCCAGCGACCTGGAGTCCGCCGTCGCACAGCAGGGCACCAGCGGCCTGCTCGACGGCGGGGTCAGCGTCGACGCAGTCGACGAACAACAGGGCGACCAGTACGTCGCGAAGATCTTCGGCGGCAACGACAGCAACGCGGTGGCCTCCGCGCTAGCGGGCCAGGGCGCGGGCGGTGGCGATCTGATCAAGAAACTGCTACCCATCCTCGCGCCGATCGTGCTGGCCTACCTCGGCAAGCAGCTGTCCAAGGGCTCAGCACCGCAGGCCTCTGCTGGCGGCGGCGGCCTCGGCGACGTGCTTGGCAGCATCCTCGGCGGCGCGGGCGGCGGCGGAGGCGGGAACAACCCGCTGGGCAGCATCCTCGGCAGCGTGCTCGGCGGCGGCGGTGGCGGCGGCAATCAGGGCAACCCGATCGGGGAGATCCTCGGCGGGCTGCTCGGCGGCGGCAAGAAGTAGCTTTTCCCGCCGAGCAGACGCAAAGTGCCCCGTTTTCGCGGCGTGTCGGGGCCTTTTACGACTGTTCGCGCTGTCTCCCTAGAATTGCCGGGGTGACCGCCAGCTCCCATCCTTCTGCCGAAGCCCTGCCCAAGTCGTGGGATCCGGGCGCGGTGGAGTCGCAGTTATACGAGGGCTGGGTCAGCGCCGGCTACTTCAAGGCCGACGCGGCCAGCGGTAAACCCCCGTACTCGATCGTGCTGCCGCCGCCGAATGTGACCGGCAGCCTGCACATGGGGCATGCGCTGGACCACACGCTGATGGACGTGCTGACCCGCCGTAAGCGGATGCAGGGCTACGAAGTGTTGTGGCTGCCCGGCATGGACCACGCGGGCATCGCCACCCAGAGCGTGGTGGAAAAGCAACTGCTCATCGACGGCAAGACCAAAGAGGACTTCGGCCGCGAACTGTTCATCGAAAAGGTGTGGGACTGGAAGCGCGATTCCGGCGGCACCATCGCCGGTCAGATGCGCAGGCTCGGCGACGGCGTCGACTGGAGCCGCGACCGGTTCACCATGGACGACGGCCTGTCGCGGGCGGTCCGGACCATCTTCAAGCGGCTGTTCGACGCCGGGCTGATCTATCAGGCCGAACGCCTGGTCAACTGGTCGCCGATCCTGGAGACCGCGATCTCCGACCTGGAAGTCAAATACGAGGACGTCGAGGGCGAGCTGGTGTCGTTCCGGTACGGCTCACTCGACGACAGCGAACCGCACATCGTGGTCGCCACCACCCGGGTCGAGACGATGCTCGGCGATACCGCGATCGCCGTGCATCCCGACGACGACCGCTACCGCTACCTGGTCGGCGCGACGCTGCCCCACCCCTTCATCGACCGGCAGATCGTGATCGTCGCCGACGCCCACGTCGACCCCGAATTCGGTACCGGCGCAGTGAAAGTCACGCCTGCGCACGACCCGAACGACTTCGAGATCGGGCTGCGCCATCAGCTGCCGATGCCGTCGATCATGGACACCAAGGGCCGGATCGCCGACACCGGAACCGAATTCGACGGCCTCGACCGCTTCGAGGCGCGCATCAAGGTCCGCGAGGCGCTGGCCGAGCAGGGCCGCATCGTCGCCGAGAAGCGGCCTTACCTACACAGCGTCGGCCATTCCGAGCGCAGCGGTGAGCCGATAGAACCGCGGCTGTCGCTGCAGTGGTGGGTCAAGGTCGAGTCGATGGCGAAGGCCGCGGGCGATGCGGTGCGCAACGGCGACACCGTGATTCACCCGCCCAGCCTGGAACCGCGGTGGTTCGCCTGGGTCGACAACATGCACGATTGGTGCATTTCACGCCAGCTCTGGTGGGGCCATCGCATCCCGATCTGGCACGGCCCCAACGGCGAAACCGTCTGCGTCGGACCCGACGAGACCCCGCCGGAGGGCTGGGAACAGGACCCCGACGTCCTCGACACCTGGTTCTCGTCGGCGCTGTGGCCGTTCTCCACCATGGGCTGGCCCGATCACACCGCCGACCTGGCGAAGTTCTATCCGACGTCGGTACTGGTCACCGGATACGACATTCTGTTCTTCTGGGTCGCACGCATGATGATGTTCGGCACGTTCGTCGGCGACGACCCCGCCATCACCCTCGACGGTGCGCGCGGACCGCAGGTGCCGTTCCAAAACGTGTTCCTGCACGGTCTGATTCGCGACGAGTTCGGCCGCAAGATGAGCAAGTCGCGCGGCAACGGCATCGACCCGCTGGACTGGGTCGAGCAGTTCGGCGCCGACGCGCTGCGCTTCACGCTGGCCCGCGGCGCCAGTCCCGGCGGCGACCTGACCATCGGTGAGGACCACGCCCGCGCGTCACGCAACTTCGCCACCAAACTGTTCAACGCCACCCGGTTCGCGTTGATGAACGGCGCCGCTCCCGCCGGGCTGCCCGACACCGCCGCGTTGACCGACGCCGACCGGTGGATCCTCGGCAGGCTGGAACAGGTTCGCACCGAGGTGGATTCGGCGTTCGACGCCTACGAGTTCAGCCGGGCCTGTGAGGCGCTGTACCACTTCGCCTGGGACGAGTTCTGCGACTGGTACGTCGAACTCGCCAAGGTCCAACTGGCCGACGGTGCGCAACACACCACCGCAGTGCTGGCGGCCGTGCTCGACACGCTGCTCAAGTTGCTGCATCCGGTGATGCCGTTCGTCACCGAGGTGTTGTGGAAGACGCTGACCGGCGAGGAATCGATCGTGATTGCCGACTGGCCGCAGCCGTCCGGCTTCACGCTGGATCCCGTTGCCGCGCAACGTGTTGCCGATATGCAGAAACTGATAACCGAGGTCCGCCGGTTCCGCAGCGACCAGGGTCTCAACGACAGGCAGCGGGTCCCGGCCCGGCTGTCGGGCATCGAATCCGCCGACCTCACCGCGCAGGTCCCCGCAGTGCGGTCGCTGGCGTGGCTCACCGAGAGCGACGACTCGTTCAGCCCGTCGGCGCAGGTGGAGGTGCGACTGTCACAGGCCACGGTCGTCGTCGAGGTGGACACCTCCGGCACCGTCGACGTCGCCGCCGAACGGCGCCGCCTCGAGAAGGATCTGGCCGCCGCCGAGAAGGAACTCAAGGGCACCACAGGCAAACTCGGCAACGACGCGTTCCTTGCCAAGGCGCCTGCCGACGTCGTCGAGAAGATCCGCGCCCGCCAGCAGGTGGCCCGCGAAGAAGTGGACCGCATCACGGCGAGGCTGGCTTCCCTCAAATGACCGACGTCCCGACGCCGGACGAAATCGCCTCCCTGCTGCAGGTCGAGCATCTGCTCGATCAGCGTTGGCCGGAAACGAAAATCGAACCGAGCACCACCCGGATCTCCGCGTTGATGGAACTGCTCGGCTCGCCGCAGCGCGGCTATCCCTCGATCCACATCGCGGGCACCAACGGTAAGACGTCGGTGGCGCGGATGGTCGACTCGCTGCTCACCGCGTTCAGTCGCCGCACCGGCCGCACCACCAGCCCGCACCTGCAGTCCGCCGTCGAGCGGATATCGATCGACGGCAGGCCGATCAGCCCGGCCTCCTACGTCGCGACCTACCAGGAGATCGAGCCGTTCGTCCACCTGGTCGACCAGCAGTCCGAAGCCGCGGGCGGACCCGCGATGAGCAAGTTCGAGGTCGTCACCGCGATGGCGTTCGCCGCGTTCGCCGACGCGCCTGTCGACGTCGCCGTGATCGAGGTCGGCCTCGGTGGGCGCTGGGACGCCACCAACGTCGTCAACGCCCCGGTCGCGGTGATCACCCCCATCGGCGTCGACCACGCCGACTATCTCGGCGACACCATCGCCCAGATCGCGGGTGAGAAGGCCGGCATCATCACCAAGCAGGCCGACGACCTGGTGCCCACCGACACCGTCGCCGTCATCGGCAGGCAGCTGCCTGAGGCGATGGAAGTGCTTCTGGCGCAGGCGGTTCGAGCCGACGCCGCGGTGGCACGGGAAGACTCGGAATTCGCCGTGCTCGGCAGGCAGGTCGCCGTCGGCGGTCAACTGCTCGAGTTGCAGGGTCTCGGCGGTCGCTATTCGGACATCTTCATCCCGCTGCACGGTGAACACCAGGCCCACAACGCGGTGGTGGCGCTGGCGGCGGTCGAGGCGTTCTTCGGTGCGGGGGCCGACCGTCAGCTCGACATCGACACAGTGCGTGCGGGTTTCGCGGCCACCAGCAGCCCCGGCCGACTGGAGCGGATGCGCACGGCGCCAACGGTTTTCATCGACGCGGCACACAACCCCGCCGGTGCCGCCGCTCTCGCGCAGGCCCTGCAGGAGGAGTTCGACTTCCGCTACCTGGTCGGCGTGGTGTCGGTGATGGCCGACAAGGACGTCGACGGCATCCTGGCCGCCCTGGAGCCTGCCTTCGACCAGATCGTGGTGACGCACAACGGATCCCCGCGCGCGCTCGACGTCGAAGGGCTGGCGCTGCGGGCCGAGGAACGGTTCGGGCCCGAGCGCGTCATCACGGCAGCCACGCTGCCCGACGCGATCGAAACCGCCACCGCGCTGGTCGAGGAGTCCGGCAACGAGGGCGAGGGGTTCAGCGGCGCGGGTGTGGTGATCACCGGATCGGTCGTCACCGCGGGGGCGGCCCGCACCCTGTTCGGGAAGGACCCGCAATGAGTTCCGAACAACCGGACCCGTGGAAGAGCTTCCGCGGCGTCATGGCGGGCACCCTGATCCTCGAGGCCATCGTGGTGCTGCTGGCGCTGCCGGTGGTGGCCGCCGCGGATCAGGGGCTCACCCCGCGCAGCGCCGGCTACCTGATCGGCTTCGCAGTGGTGCTGGTGCTGCTGTGCGGGGTGCAGCGCAGGCCATGGGCCATCTGGGTCAACGTCGGTGTCCAGGTGGTGCTGATCGCGGGGTGGCTGCTGCACGGCGCGGTCGGCTTCATCGGGTTGATCTTCGCCGCGGTGTGGCTGTTCATCGCATACCTGCGCGCCGAGGTGCTGCGCCGCCAGAAGCGTGGCCTGCTGCCGGGCCAACAGCCACCGTCCGACTAGGCTGTCGGCCGTGACTGAGCGGACCCTCGTTTTGATCAAGCCCGACGGCGTGCAGCGTGGCCTCATCGGAGAGATCCTCAGCCGGATCGAAGGCAAGGGCCTGGGCATCGCGGCGCTGGAACTCAAGAACGTCGAGGACGACCTCGCCCGCAAGCATTACGCCGAGCACGAGGACAAGCCGTTCTTCGGGTCGCTGCTGGAGTTCATCACCTCGGGGCCGGTGGTGGCCGCGATCGTGGAGGGTCCGCGAGCGATCGCCGCGTTCCGTCAGCTTGCGGGCGGCACCGACCCGGTGGAGAAGGCCGCCCCCGGCACAATCCGCGGTGACCTGGCACTTATCACCCAGGACAACCTGGTGCACGGCTCCGATTCGGCGGAGTCGGCGGCCCGCGAGATCGAACTCTGGTTCCCTGGCAAATAGCCCGCTGGTCCAGCCTGGTCGGTCTGGCCCGCGTGATGTGGGATACTGGCCTCGGGTAGCCGTCCTGTTAAGCGGGGTGGATGCCCGAATGAAGACTTCGACGTGCGCGACCATCGCGACCGCGGTGCGGCGCCGACCGTCCAGCCATCATTCAGACCGGCACCGAGACGGTTCCCACAGGGACCCCTCGGGGCGAGACCATAACAAGCTCGGGAGCAGTAGCCCGGGGACAAGAGCGAGAGCCCTCGCGTGGCCGCGTCACACACGACGCGCCCGGGGGCTTGAGGAGAATACGTGGCCGACAGTGAGAATGTTTCAGCCCATACCGAAGAGCTTTCAGACGAGATTCAGCCCGGCGAGGATCAGCAAGTAACGCTGATCGACGCGCCCGCCGAACCTGCCGATGACACGGCCGACGACGCGGAGTCACCGGCCGAGGTCGCCGAAGAAGAGCCCGAGTCGCGGCTCATTCTCGACAACGCACCCGAGCCTGAGCGCGCCGACTATCTGCCGCTGTTCATGGCGCCGCAGCCCGTCGAACGGGACTACGACTCGGACGCCGACGAGGACGACGACGAGGACGACGACGGCGGCCCCGACGCCGACGACGATCAGGGGGAGCGGCCCGCGGGCAGGCGCCGCCGCCGTGGCCGCCGAGGCCGCGGGCGTGGTCGCGGCGAGCAGGGCGGCGATGACGACGACAGCGATTCCGGCGACACCCAGGCCGACGCCAAGGACGACGAGTCCGGCGACGAGTCCGACGAGGACACCGGCGACGACGACACCGGCACCGAGGGTGCGACCCGCCGTCGCAGGCGTCGCCGCCGCCGCAAGTCGGGCTCCGGTGACGACAACGACGACGCCGGTTCACCCGACGATCCGCCCAACACCGTCGTCCACGAGCGTGCGCCGCGGACCGGCAAGGACAAATCCGACAAGGACAACGGCGAGATCCAGGGCATCAGCGGGTCCACCCGGCTGGAGGCCAAGCGGCAACGCCGCCGCGACGGACGTGACGCCGGACGGCGCCGTCCGCCGATCCTGAGCGAGGCCGAATTCCTGGCCCGCCGCGAAGCCGTCGAGCGGACGATGGTCGTGCGCGACAAGGTCCGCACCGAACCGCCGCACGAAGGCGCGCGCTACACCCAGATCGCGGTGCTCGAAGACGGCGTCGTCGTCGAGCATTTCGTCACCTCCGCCGCGTCGGCCAGCCTGGTCGGCAACATCTACCTCGGCATCGTGCAGAACGTGCTGCCGTCGATGGAGGCCGCCTTCGTCGACATCGGCCGCGGCCGCAACGGCGTGCTCTACGCAGGCGAGGTGAACTGGGAGGCCGCCGGCCTCGGCGGGCAGAACCGCAAGATCGAACAGGCGCTCAAGCCCGGCGACTACGTCGTGGTGCAGGTCAGCAAGGACCCGGTCGGACACAAGGGCGCCCGGCTGACCACGCAGGTGTCGCTGGCAGGCCGCTACCTGGTCTACGTACCCGGCGCCTCCTCGACCGGCATCAGCCGCAAGCTGCCCGACACCGAACGGCAGCGGCTCAAGGAGATCCTGCGGGAGGTGGTGCCCGCCGACGCGGGCGTGATCATCCGCACCGCGTCCGAAGGCGTCAAAGAAGAGGACATCCGCACCGACGTCGAGCGCCTGCAGAAGCGGTGGGCCGAGATCGAAGCCAAGGCGGCCGAGACCACCGAGAAGAAGGCCGGCGCCGCCATCGCGCTCTACGAAGAGCCCGACGTGCTGGTCAAGGTGATCCGCGACCTGTTCAACGAGGACTTCTCCGGGCTCATCGTGTCCGGCGACGACGCCTGGACCACGATCAACGACTATGTGAATTCGGTTGCGCCCGAGCTGGTTCCGCGGTTGACGAAGTACGATCCTGCTCCCGACGGTCCAGACGTGTTCGCGGTGCACCGCATCGACGAGCAACTGACCAAGGCGATGGACCGCAAGGTGTGGCTGCCCTCGGGCGGCACGCTGGTCATCGACCGCACCGAGGCGATGACGGTCGTCGACGTCAACACCGGCAAGTTCACCGGTTCCGGCGGCAACCTGGAGCAGACGGTCACCCGCAACAACCTCGAAGCGGCCGAGGAGATCGTGCGCCAACTGCGGCTGCGCGACATCGGCGGCATCGTGGTCATCGACTTCATCGACATGGTGCTGGAATCGAACCGAGATCTGGTGCTGCGCAGGCTCACCGAGGCACTGGCCCGTGACCGCACCCGCCACCAGGTGTCCGAGGTGACGTCGCTGGGGCTGGTGCAGCTGACCCGAAAGCGGTTGGGCACCGGGCTGATTGAAGCGTTCTCCACGCAGTGCACGCACTGCGCGGGCCGCGGAATCCTGCTGCACGGTGATCCGGTCGACTCCGTGTCGGCGACCGGTCGCAAGTCCGACACCGGCGGTCGGCGCGGTAAGCGCGGCAAGAAGGGCGCCAAGGCCGACGACGTCGCGGTCGCGAAGGTGCCGCCGCATCCCGCGGGCGAGCACCCGATGTTCAAGGCGATGGCCGCGGCCAACGGCAAGCACGAGCACGACGAGGACACCGACGTCGAGGCCGACGACACGACGACCACCGAGGACGTCACCGAACTCGAACCCGACACCATCGGCGCGTTCGTCGAGTCGGAGGACGAGGAGGAGCTCGACGACGAGGACTTCGACGACGAGGAGGACGACTCGGCGGACGACGAGGACGAGGACGAGTCCGACGAGATCGACCTGGACGCCGACGATGAGGACGAGGACATCGACGACGACATCGAGGTCATCAACGGCGACTCCGACGAGTACGACGAGGACTCAGACGAGGATTCCGACGACCAGGATTCGGATGACGACTCCGACGACGAGGATTCCGACGACGAGGACGACTCCGGCGACGACGCCGAGGTCCGCGCCCAGCCTGCCGCGGTGGTGACCGGCGGCCGCCATCGGCGTCGCGCCGCCGCGCGCCCGGCCGGTCCGCCCAGCCATGACGGCTGACCTGCGGTGATTTGACCCTGTAGGCGGGCCTCACGTACCCTGGACCAGTTGTCTTACGGCTGACGCCGACGACAGCGGGCCCGACGTGGTTCCGCACCCAAGCATCGCGAGCGCACCGCAGGTGCCGCGCGCCCAGAGACGAAGAGGAACGATGGCGACATACGCAATCGTGAAGACAGGCGGCAAGCAGTACAAGGTCGCCGTCGGTGACGTGGTCAAGGTCGAGAAGCTCGACGCCGAGGCCGGCGCATCCGTCTCGCTGCCCGTGGCGCTCGTGGTGGATGGCGCGAAGGTCACCAGTGCCGCCAAGGACCTGGAGAAGGTCGCCGTCACCGGCGAGGTGCTCGAGCACACCAAGGGTCCCAAGATCCGCATCCACAAGTTCAAGAACAAGACCGGCTATCACAAGCGGCAGGGTCACCGCCAGCAGCTGACGGTCCTCAAGGTCACCGGCATCAAGTGATGAGCCGTCAGGCGAAGAACCGACAAGAACTAGCGTAGGGGTCCACCAATGGCACACAAGAAGGGCGCTTCCAGCTCACGCAACGGTCGCGACTCAGCCGCCCAGCGGCTCGGCGTCAAGCGATTCGGCGGCCAGATCGTCAAGGCCGGCGAGATCATCGTCCGTCAGCGCGGCACGCACTTCCACCCCGGCGTGAACGTCGGCCGCGGGGGCGACGACACGCTGTTCGCGACCGCCCCCGGTGCGGTCACCTTCGGCAGCAAGCGCGGCCGCAAGATCGTCAGCGTGGTGCGACCGCAGCCTCAGGAGGCCTAGTTCCGCGTCGGGATCGACGTTTTGCAGCTGGCCTCTCGCACTTTCTCTGCAAAACGTAGATTTCGACATGGAAAGGAAGCCCAATGCCCCGGTTCGTAGACCGCGTCGTGATCCACGCGCGGGCCGGTAACGGGGGTAACGGGTGCGCGTCAGTGCACCGCGAGAAGTTCAAGCCGCTCGGCGGACCCGACGGCGGTAACGGCGGCCGCGGCGGCAGCGTCATCCTGGTCGTCGACCCGCAGGTGCACACCCTGCTCGACTTCCATTTCCACCCGCACATCGTCGCGCCCTCCGGTAAGCAGGGCGCGGGCAGCAACCGCGACGGCGCCGCAGGCGCCGACCTCGAGGTGAAGGTGCCCGACGGCACCGTCGTGCTCGACGAGAACGGCAGGCTGCTCGCCGACCTGGTCGGGGCGGGCACCCGGTTCGAAGCGGCCGCGGGTGGCCGCGGCGGCCTTGGCAACGCCGCGCTGGCGTCGCGGGCGCGCAAGGCGCCGGGCTTCGCGTTGCTCGGCGAGAAGGGCCAGGTCCGCGACCTCACGTTGGAACTCAAGACGGTCGCCGACGTCGGTCTTGTCGGCTTCCCGTCGGCGGGCAAGTCGTCGCTGGTGTCGTCGATCTCCGCGGCCAAACCGAAGATCGCCGACTATCCGTTCACCACGCTGACGCCCAACCTCGGTGTGGTGTCCGCGGGGGAGCACACCTTCACCGTCGCCGACGTTCCCGGCCTGATTCCCGGCGCATCCGAAGGCCGCGGCCTCGGTCTGGATTTCCTGCGGCACATCGAGCGTTGCGCGGTGCTGGTGCACGTGGTCGACTGCGCGACGATGGAACCCGGCCGCGACCCGGTGTCCGACATCGAGGCGCTGGAAGCGGAATTGGCCGCCTACACCCCGACGCTGCAGGGCGACCTTACGCTCGGTGATCTCGCCGAACGCCCACGCGCGGTGGTGCTCAACAAGATCGACGTGCCCGACGCGCGTGAGTTGGCTGATTTCGTCCGCGACGAGATCGCCCGGCGCTTCGGCTGGCCGGTGTACGAGGTGTCGACCGTGTCCCGAGAGGGCTTGCGGCCGTTGACCTTCGCGCTGTGGGACATGGTCGAGGCGTACCGCGCGGCGCAGCCGCCCGTGGTGCCGCGGCGGCCGGTGATCCGGCCGGTCCCGGTGGACGAGAGCGGGTTCACCGTCGAACCCGACGGCCAGGGCGGCTTCGTGGTGCGCGGCGTCCGGCCCGAACGCTGGGTCAACCAAACCGATTTCGACAATGACGAGGCCGTCGGATATCTGGGCGACCGGTTGGCCCGCCTCGGTGTCGAGGACGAACTGCTGCGCCTCGGCGCCAAGCCGGGTTGCGCGGTGACGATCGGCGACGTGACGTTCGACTGGGAGCCGCAGACCCCGGCGGGGGTGGATGTCACGCTGTCCGGCCGTGGCACAGACGCGCGGTTGGAGCAGACGGACCGTGTCGGCGCCGCCGAGCGCAAGGCCGCGCGGCGCGAGCGGCGACGCCCTGGCGGTGACTCGTGAGCCAGCATCGGGATGCCATCCGCACCGCGCGCAGCGTCGTCATCAAGATCGGCACCACCGCGCTGACCACCCCGGCAGGTGTGTTCGACGCGAGCAGGCTGGCCGTGCTGGCCGACGCGATCGAGGGCCGCATGAAGGCGGGCTCCGACGTGGTGATCGTGTCATCCGGCGCGATCGCGGCGGGTATCGAACCGCTGCGGCTGTCCAAGCGGCCCACCGATCTGGCCACCAAGCAGGCCGCGGCCAGCGTCGGGCAGGTGGCGCTGGTGAACGCGTGGAGCGCGGCGTTCGCCCGGTATGAACGCACCGTCGGTCAGGTGCTGCTGACCGCCCACGACATCTCGATGCGGGTGCAGCACACCAACGCGCAGCGCACGCTGGACCGGTTGCGGGCATTGCATGCGGTCGCGATCGTCAACGAGAACGACACGGTGGCCACCAACGAGATCCGGTTCGGCGACAACGACCGGCTGTCGGCGTTGGTCGCGCACCTGGTGGGCGCCGACGCGCTGGTGCTGCTGTCCGACATCGACGGCCTCTACGACTCGGATCCGCGAAAAGGCAACGCGCGCTTCATCCCTGAGGTCGACGGCCCCGCCGATCTCGACGGTGTGGTGGCCGGCCGCGGCAGCCATCTGGGCACCGGCGGGATGGCGTCGAAGTTGTCGTCGGCGCTGTTGGCCTCCGACGCAGGCGTGCCGGTGTTGTTGGCCGCCGCGGCGGACGCGGCGACCGCGCTGGCCGACGCGTCGGTGGGCACGGTGTTCGCACCGCGGGCCGAACGCATGTCAGCGCGCAGGTTCTGGGTGCGCTACGCGGCCGAATCGGCAGGCGCGCTGACGTTGGACGACGGCGCGGTGCGAGCGGTTGTGCGGCAACGCCGTTCGCTGTTACCCGCCGGCATCACCGCGGTGTCCGGGCGGTTCTACGGCGGCGACGTCGTCGAGTTGCGCTCACAGGACGCGACCATGGTGGCCCGCGGGGTGGTGGCCTACGACCACAACGAGTTGGCCACCATGCTGGGCCGGTCGACCTCGGATCTGCCCGCGGACATGCGCCGCCCCGCCGTGCACGCCGACGATCTGGTCGCCGTCTAGGGCGTCAGCCTGTCGATCTTGGCCTGCACCGTGGCCAGCAGCGACTTGATCTGCTCGGCGCGGCGGTCGGCGTCGGCCATCACATCGTCCTCGGCGGGGCACACCGTGACGCCATGGGCTTCGGCCGTCGCCTCAAAACACTGACGCACCACCGGATCCGCCAGCACCACGGCGGCGAGCATCCCCGGCGCCAGCTCACGGGTGCCGAGCAAGCCGCGGTGGTGAACCTCGGCGGGGATCCGGATTTCCAGCGCGCCGCCCTCGAGTTGCTGCTTGGCCGCGGCGAGCAACAGCGTCAAGGCTGCTCGCGAGATCGCCTGGATCACCTTGCCGCGGAATGGAAACCACGGCAGCGGCAGCTTGTCTACCTGCTTGTCCACGCCGCCGGTGAACAGATACTCGATCAGGCTGCGGGTGCGGATCTCGGTGACATCGGACCACTTGACGTGGTCGCCATCGAATTCCACTCCGTCCTCGCTGATCGCCACCCCGCCGAAGTGGTTCAGCTTGCGGGCCAGCCAGTGCAGTCTGTCCGGTGTCAGCGGGTGATCCGCCACCATGTCGCCGACGCCAAGCGCCCACCGCCCGGCGACCGGTCCAGGATCGGGTCGCTTGCGCTCCAGCAGCGACTGCAACCAGTTGGCGTCGTCGTCGGTCATCTACGCCGAACTCGCAACCGTGGGCAGTTCGTCGGCCAGCAGCGCCAGCATTTCCGAGCAGCCGCTGTCGATCTTCACCGTCGCATGCGCGTCGCCGCGGGTGGGGCCGCGGTTGATGATCGCGACCGGCATGCCGAGCGCCGTGGCGTGCCGGACGAACCGGTATCCGGAGTAGACCGTCAGCGACGAGCCGGCGACCAGCAGCGCGTCGGCGCCGTCGACAAGCGAATACGCCACGTCCACACGGTCTTTCGGGACGTTCTCGCCGAAGTAGACGATGTCGGGCTTGAGCATGCCGCCGCACACCGGGCAGTCGACGATCACGAAGGACGCGGTGTCGTCCACCACCGCGTCGGCGTCGGGTGCGACGGCGATGCCGCCGACCTTCTCGGCGCGTTCGATGAAGCCGGGGTTGGCGGCATCGAGCATCTCGCCGAGCGCGGCGCGCGTCATACCGTGCCCGCAATCGAGGCAGACCACCTGCGCGTAGGTGCCGTGCAGATTGATCACGATGCGACTGCCTGCCTTGGTGTGCAGCAGGTCGACGTTCTGGGTGATGACGCCCGCGACGACTCCCGCACGTTCCAGCGCGGCCAGCGCGCGGTGGCCTGCGTTGGGCAGCGTCTGGTCCATGTGCCGCCAGCCGACGTGATTGCGCGCCCAGTACCGCTGCCGAAACGCACGGTCCGAGGTGAACTGGCGGATCGTCATCGGATTGCTCGGCGGTGAGTCCGGGCCCCGGTAGTCGGGGATGCCGGAGTCGGTGGACATTCCCGCGCCGGTGAGCACCGCAACACGCCGCCCACGCAGCAGCGCGACGAGTTCCGGTGCCTCCACGTCTCCCAGGCTAGGCGATCCGGCTCAGGCGGGTTGGTGCTGCTCGGTGTGCTCCTGGTGTTCGCCGGCCTCCAGCGCCGGCTGCACGTCGTCGGCGGAGATCGTCTCCATGACCTCGACCGGCTTCTGGGCTGGGCTGTCCTGGGTGAGCGAGACGGACACGGTCAGGATGCCCCGGTCGTAGCTGGCGGTGATCTCGTCTTCTGAGGCGCCCGCAGGTAGCGCGACCGTCCGGGTGAAGGAGCGACCGGCGGATTCACCGGCCGGTCTGCGCTCGGCCCTGATGGTCAGCCGGCCGTCGTGGACCGTGATCTCGATGTCCTCGACCGGGTCGACGCCGGGAAGTTCGGCGCGCACCTCATAGCGGCCGTCCTTGTGCTCGTCCTCGATCCGCAACACACGGCCGTCCAACAGCGGACGCAGATCGGCGAACGAAGGAAGGGTGCTGAGCAGACCGGACAGTTCAGGCAGCAAGGAACGTGAACGACGTTGAGCAGCAGGCTTGTTCATGATGACCTCCGGAGTTGGGTGGTGTGGTCTCACGATGCGCGATCCGATCAAAATGCGCGGTGCGCGCAGGCGAACCACAGACCAACAGCAGCCGACGTCGTCAGTTCGCGAGGGCCTGCGGCGACAACTCCTTCAGCATCGCGTTCGCCCAACGCATCTGGCGCAGCGCCTGCGGATGACAGCGCTGCGTGAGCGCCAGCAGTTCGTCGTCCTTGGCCGCCTGCGCGCCCTGCGCCAACAGCTCCCAGTCCACAGATACGCCCGCGGCAAGCCGGTGCAGCCTGCGCAGGTCGGCCAGCAACAGCAGGGCCGGTTCCGGCCTGCGGCCGAGGCGATCGCTGATCCACTCCTGGACCGGCTCCGCGAGGGTCGTCGTCCGCGGGTTCGCACGTAACCGCACTCCGTACCGTCTGCCGATGTCGGATATCAACTCGACGTGCTCGCGGGACCACACGGCCAGGTCGCGGGCCACGTGATGGATTCCGTGGTCGTTGTGGTGCCGTGCGGCGATCGCGTCCAACGACCGGGCCAGGCCTGCCTCCGACCGGTGCAACTCCCGCAGCGCGAGCGCGAGTTTCATGTCAACCCTCCGACTCGGTCACTTCGGCGTCCGGACCGCCGACGGTGTCCGGCACGTCGCCGGTCACCGGTTTGGCCGCCGCGGTCGTCGGCGCGGGTGCGGGGCCGGCCCCGTCGGCGACCCGGCGTAGTTGTGCAGCAGCGGTTTTGAAGATCGGTTGCTTCGAGCAGGGGTCCCAGTCGGTGATGGTCAGCTCGTTGGCCGCCCGGTCACGGTTCATACCGTCGCGGCTGTCCCAGTAGCCGTAGTGGAATGGCAGAAATAGCACGCCTTCGCGTATCCCGCTGATTCGCGCCTTGGCTGACACCGTGCCGCGTGCGGTGCACACCTCGGTCACATCGCCTTCGTGGATCTGCAACCGGGATGCGTCAGACTCCGACACCTCGACCCACACTTCCGGCGCGGCGTCGCGCAGTTGCGGCGCGCGCCCGGTCTTGGTGCGTGTGTGGAACTGGTACACCGTGCGCCCGGTGATCAACACGAACGGGCGGTCGCTCCTCGGAAGTTCGTGCGGTGGCAGGTACTCGGCGGCTTTGATGATGGCCTTGCCGTCGGGGTTCATCGCCCGGTACTCGGTGGGTTCCAGTGGCGCGCCGGTGATCAGGTCCTTGCCGTAGGCCTCGCAGTAGTCGGGTTGCGCCAGGAACGTGCCGTCGGCGTACAACCGTTCGGTCCCGTCAGGATTCTCGTCGTTGCAGGGCCACTGGATTCCACCCGAACCCCGCAGCTTGGCGTAGCTGAGCCCGGTGTAGTCACACGGCCGTCCCGCGCTGCATCGCTTCCACGCCTCGAACGCCGACTCGGCATCCTTCCAATTCGGCAGGGGAGCCCCGTCCTTGTCCCGGAAATCCATCCGATGCGCGAAATCGAGGAAGATGTCCAGATCGGGCCTGGCCTGCCCTGGCGGGTCGACCGCCTTCTCC
This sequence comes from Mycobacterium sp. 3519A, assembly GCF_900240945.1. Taxonomy (NCBI): domain Bacteria; kingdom Bacillati; phylum Actinomycetota; class Actinomycetes; order Mycobacteriales; family Mycobacteriaceae; genus Mycobacterium; species Mycobacterium sp. 3519A. Next base: position 1,100,714 of record NZ_OESG01000012.1, on the reverse strand, counting down.
GACAAGTGAACTGTGCGGTCGGCGTTGGTGAACGTGCCGGTCTTCTCGCCCCACGCCGCGGCGGGCAGCACCACGTCGGCGAGTTCGGCGGTCTCCGTCAGGAAGATGTCCTGCACCACCAGGAACAATCGCTCCTGCGCGAGAATGCTTCGCACGCGGGCCAATTCGGGCAGCGACACCGCCGGGTTGGTGGCACTGACCCACAGCAGTCGCAGCGTGCCCTGCTCGGCGTAACGGAACATCTGCATCGCATGGGTCGGCGGCGCGTAGTGCGGTATCTGCATGGGCTCGATGTTCCACAGTTCGGCGAGTTCGGCGATGTGGCTGTCGTTGGACCAGTTGCGAAAACCAGCGAGGTCCCCGTCTGCGCCGCATTCTCGCGTGTTCTCGGCGGTGGGCTGACCGTTCATCTGCAGCACCCCACATCCTGGCCGGCCAAGCATGCCGCGCAGGATGTGAATGTTGTTGACCTGCACCGCCGCCGCGGTGGCCTGGTTCGATTGGTAGAAGCCCTGCAGCACAGTCGACGTCAACGCGGTCGCCGTGCCGATGAGTCGCGCGGCCTCGCGGATATCACCCGCAGGCACGCCGCAGATATCCTCGGCCCGCTGGGGTGGAAATTCGTCGACCCGCTTGCGTAGTTCGTCGAAACCGACGGCGTGCGCGGCGACATATTCGTCGTCGACCCAGTCGTTGCGGACGATCTCGTGCAGCAGCGAGTTCATCAACGCCACATTGGTTCCCGGCAGCGGCGCCAGGTGGACGGTGGCGTGCCAGGCGACCGGCGTTTGCCGCGGGTCGACGCACACCAGGGCAGGCGGATTCTCCCCCGCCAACCGGTCCAGCATCCGCATCCACAGCACGGTCTGGGTTTCGGCGACGTTGTGGCCGTACAGCGCGATCACGTCGGCGTGGTCGATGTCGGTGTAGGAGCCCGGTTGCCCGTCGCAGCCGAATGACTCCTTCAGCGCCTCCGCGGCGGTGGCGGTGCACAGGCGGGTGTTGCCGTCGACGTGGTTGGTGCCGATCGCGCCGTGAGCGATGACGCCCAACGTGTAGTACTCCTCGAGGAACAACTGACCGGAGGTGTAGAAGCCGAACGACCCGGGTCCGAACCCGTCGAGCAACGCCTTGCTGCGCTCGACGATCTCGTCCATCGCGGTGTCCCAATCGGTTTCGACGAGTTCGCCGTGGCGCCGGACCATCGGGGCGGTGAGGCGGTCGGGTGCGGCGTTGGCCTGCCAGCCGTAGAGATCCTTCGGATCGAGCCTGCCGTGGTTGACCCGGTCGTCGGCGCGTCCGCGTACACCGACGATGCGGCCGTCTTTCACCGCGATGTCCATGCCGTCACCGTTGGAATGCAATACGGAGGCCGACTGCGCCCAATGGTCGACGGCGTCGTCGGTCAGGTAGGTGTCGACGCGGGTCGGCCACCGTTCGCCTCGTCCGTACGGCGTTCGGCCGCCCCAGGGTTCGGCGATCCGGTCGCGTGTGACCACGGGTAACGCCTACCCGCGCGCAGTGGCGTGAAACCTACTTCAGGCACTTCCCAGCGGGCACGATCTCGGCGTGCATGTTCTTGTTCATCATCGTCAGCGCGGCATCGCTGAGTTCGGGATCGATGTGCGCGACGGCGTCGGGCGCCACGATGACCTCGAAATGGCGCACGTAGGCGTCGAGCGCGGTGTAGAGAATGCACTGTTCGGTGACCTGGCCGGTCAGGATCAGCCGCTTGGCCTCCAGCCGGCCGAGCAGATAGTCCAGTGAGCTGGCGTAGAACGCGCTGTGCCGCACCTTGAGCAGGCGCTTGCTGGCCTCGTCGGGCGCGATCGGTGTCACCAACTCGGGGCGCTCTCCGGTGCACGCCGCCTCGGCGATGTCGTCGAAATCGGCGGTGAAGTCGCCGAAGTTGTCGTTGACGTAGATCACATCCACGTCGTCGCGGTCTCGGGCCTGCGAAATGAGCCCGGCCAGCGGATCGACGATCTTGGCCACATTGTCTGCCAGCACCTCGGCGTCCTCGTGCGCATACGTGTTCAACATGTCTATGACCAGCACAGCGACGTCACTCATGGGCTTTTGCATACCCCGATCCGTTTTCGGGCAACATTGAGGCATGGATTTCTATTCGGCTTATCGCCACGGGTTCGTGCGAGTGGCGGCGTGCACCCACCACACGAGCATCGCCGATCCCGCGGCCAACGCCGAGTCGGTCGTGCGGGTGGCCAGGGCCTGCCATGACGACAGCGTCGCGCTGGCGGTGTTTCCCGAGCTGACGCTGTCCGGCTACTCGATCGAGGACATCCTGCTGCAGGACGCGCTGCTGGACGCGGTCGAGGACGCGCTGCTCGACGTCGTCGTCGCATCGGCCGAACTGATGCCGGTGCTGGTGATCGGTGCGCCGCTGCGATATCAGCACCGGATCTACAACACCGCCGTGGTGATCCACCGCGGCCGGATCCTCGGCGTGGTGCCGAAGTCGTACCTGCCGACGTACCGGGAGTTCTACGAGCGACGCCAGATGGCGGCAGGCGACGCGATGCGCGGCGCGATCAGGATCGGGGAGGCCGACGTGCCGTTCGGGCCCGACCTGTTGTTCACCGCAACAGACCTACCCGGCTTCGTGCTGCACGTCGAGATCTGCGAGGACATGTTCGTGCCGATCCCGCCCAGCGCGCAGGCGGCACTGGCGGGTGCGACGGTGTTGGCCAACCTGTCCGGCAGCCCCATCACCATCGGCCGCGCCGAAGACCGCTGCCTGTTGGCGCGGTCGGCGTCGTCGCGGTGCCTGGCCGCCTACGTCTACGCCGCGGCGGGCGAGGGCGAATCGACCACCGACCTGGCGTGGGATGGTCAGACGATGGTGTGGGAAAACGGCGTGTGCCTGGTCCAGTCGGAGCGGTTCGCGCTGGGCGACCAGCGTTCGGTCGCCGATGTCGATCTGGAGTTGCTGCGCGCGGAGCGGCTTCGGATGGGCACCTTCGACGACAACCGCCTGCACCACGGCATCACCGCGGAATCGTTCCGCCGCATCGAATTTCAGCTCGACCCGCCCAGCGGCGACATCGGATTGCGCCGCGAGATCGAGCGGTTCCCGTTCGTGCCCGCGGATCCGCAACGCCTGGAACAGGATTGCTACGAGGCCTACAACATCCAGGTCGCCGGTCTCGAGCAACGGCTGCGGGCGCTGGATTATCCGAAGGTGGTGCTCGGATTGTCCGGTGGGTTGGACTCCACCCACGCGTTAATCGTCGCCGCCCGTGCGATGGACCGGGAAGGCAGGCCGCGCAGCGACATTCTCGCGTTCACGCTGCCGGGCTTCGCCACGGGGGAACGCACCAAGAGCAACGCGACGCGACTCGCCGAGGCGCTCGGTGTGACGTTCGAGACCATCGACATCAAGGCCACCGCGGAACTGATGCTCAAGGAGATGGATCATCCGTTCGCGCGCGGTGAGAAGGTCTACGACGTCACGTTCGAGAACGTGCAGGCGGGTCTGCGCACCGACTACCTGTTCCGGCTCGCCAACCAGCGTGGCGGCATCGTGCTCGGCACCGGCGACCTATCGGAACTCGCCCTTGGCTGGTCCACTTACGGTGTGGGCGACCAGATGTCGCATTACAACGTCAACGGCGGCGTGCCCAAGACACTGATCCAGCACTTGATCCGCTGGGTGATCTCGTCGAAGCAGTTCGACGACACCGTCAACGACGTGCTGGAGTCGGTCCTCGACACTGAGATCAGCCCGGAATTGGTCCCGGCAGGCGAGGACGAGGAGATCCAGAGCAGCGAATCCAAGGTCGGCCCGTATGTGCTGCAGGACTTTTCACTGTTCCAGGTGCTGCGGTTCGGGTTCCGCCCGTCGAAGGTCGCGTTCCTGGCGTGGCATGCGTGGAGCGACGCCGAACGCGGCGACTGGCCCGTCGGTTTCCCCGACCAGAAGCGACCGGCCTACTCGCTGAAGGAGATTCGGCACTGGCTGCAGGTGTTCGCACAGCGCTTCTACTCGTTCTCCCAATTCAAGCGCTCGGCGCTGCCGAACGGGCCGAAGGTCTCGCACGGCGGATCGTTGTCGCCTCGCGGTGACTGGCGGGCGCCGTCGGACATGTCGGCCCGAGTCTGGCTGGACGAGATCGAGCGCGAGGTGCCCGAGGACTAACGCGATCTGGCGTAGCCGACCCAGCCCAAAGCCGAACCCGCGAGCACTCCGACTGTCGACCACCACCACTGCCCGGTGGATGCTGCCACGGCGACTCCGATGACCAGGCCGATGATCAACGGCGTCCAGAGCCAGCTTGCTTCCTGCTTGCTGTTCGTCTGCTTGCGTGCCACCTAACCCACGCTAGCGCGCTATCCGATCAGCGTTCGTAGGTGCCCGTCAGAGCGCCGCGCGCGACGACGTGACCCGCCATCGCCGAGAGCAATGCGTTGTGGTCGGCGACGTCGTCGCCGATCCGCTGGTCGAGTGCGAGCACCGAGAACCGGTAGTGGTGCGGCCCGTGACCGGGAATCGGACGCGGGCCGACATAGGTGTCCCCGAACGCCTTGACCAGCCGCACCCCGGCGGTGCCCGGTGTCAGTTCGCCTTCGCCGAGTCCTTCCCGATCCGGTTCGAGCAGCGCGATGGTGTGCATCAGCGGTTTGGGCATCGGCACATCCAGATCGTCCATGATCAGCACCAACTGCTTGGCGTCAGCGGGCACGCCGGTCCAGTGCAGCGCGGGGGATACGTTGTCGCCGACGCCTTTTCCCGCGTGCTTCTGCGGGATCGCGGCGCCGTCGGTGAACGCCGGGCTGGTGACATCGAGCGCGGCGGCACCGGAATACTCCGGACTGGACAGCGGACTGCGGGCCTCACTCGCGCGCAACCGGCGGAGCAGCTTTCCTAGCAACGGCATGCCCGGCAGTCTAGACGCGGCCCACCCCGGGAACGAAGCGGCCGACATTTGCCAGATAGTCGCGGCAACTCGATCGTCGCCGCCATCACCCCGAACCCGGCGATCGCCACCGGATTCGGTGTAATCAAAGCGAATCCGAAGCCGAACACGATCATCGCGGTGAAGATCGGATTGCGCACCGCCCATGTCCGATCACCGCGACGACGAAGCCGACACCGGCGAACCATTCCGTTCCCAACTGCGCCAACCGAATCCGAACGCCGGGAACAGTGTCAGTGAGATCAACGGCAGCATGGGTCACCGCGTTTCGCGTTGATGCCTTCGCGCACCGCGATCGCGGCGATGCCGAGTGCAGCGACAGGATCGGCCCACGACCAGCCGAACAGGCTGTTGCACAGCAGACCCGCAAGCAGGATCGCGGACAGGTAGGTGCACAGCAGCGTCTGCTTCGAATCCGCAACTGCCGACACCGATCCGAACTCCTGGCCGGCGCGGCGTTGCGCCAATGACAGCACCGGCATGACGACCAGGCTCGCCGCCGCGAGCACGATGCCGACCAGCGACGGCCGAGGCTCGCGGACACCGCACAGCGTCAGCACCGCGTCGACGGCGACGTAGGCAGCGAGCGCGAAAAACGAGTATGCGATGAACCGCAACGCGGCCTGCTCCCGGGTCTCGGGATCCTTTGCCGAGAACTGCCAGGCGACCGCCGCCGCCGACGACACCTCGACGACCGAGTCCAGGCCGAAGCCGATCAACGCCGACGAGGACACGCGCGCGCCCTCGGACACTGCGATCACCGCTTCAAGCACGTTGTAGGCGATGGTGGCGGCGACCAGCAGCCGGATCCGCCGCCGCAGCGTCGCGCGCCGCACGTCGACCGTCATGAGCAGCAGTTCGGGTCGACGGCGAGCACCAGGCCGACCAGGTCGTCGAGCGCGTGCGCGATCCGCGGATCGGCCAACTCGTAGCGGGTGCGGCGGCCCTCCGGCTGGGCCACCACCAGCCCACAGCCACGCAGGCAGGTCAGGTGGTTGGACAGGATCTGCCGCGACACCCCGATCTGGGTGGCCAACTCCGACGGATAGCCAGGGCCGTCGCGCAGCGTCAGCAGGATTTTGGTTCGAGTCGCGTCGGACAGCGCGTAGCCGAACCGGGCGAGGGCGTCGATGCGTGTGGCAACCTGCACGGACGCGATAGTACAGCAGAATCTGTACTATCCCCTTTTGCGATTTCGGTGTGATTAGTAGCGCCGCGCGCGACCAGACACACCGAAATCGCGCTAGAGGCGGCCGTCGGTGCGCAGGTCCGGGTGCACCCAGTCGGGCGAACGGCGCTCCTTGAACGCGCGGAAGCCTTCCAACGCCTCCGGCGACGAGTAGCTGGCCTGCATGCCGATGCGGTCGAACAACCCCATGTAGTTGTCCAGGCTGGACTTCACCACGCTGCGTGCCGCAGGCGCCGTCCGGCAGCACTGGCCGAGCACGTCGCGGGCCTCGTCGAGCAGCGAGTCGTGCGGCACCACCCGCGCGACCATGCCCCACTCCTGCGCCTCGGCGGCGGTCAGCGTCCTACCGGTGAACATCAGGTCGCGGGTCCGCACCGGCCCGATCAGTCGGGCCAGCATCTGGCTGTAGTAGGTGTCGGCGATACCGCGGAACAGTTCGGGGATGCGGAACGTCGCGCGGTCGCTGACCACGGCCATGTCGCTGCACAGCGCGATCTGCAGTCCGCCGCCCTGGCACAGTCCGTTGACGGCGGACACCACCGGCTTCACGGACTGCCGCAGCGTCTCGAACGGCGTGGCGTCCATGCCGAGCGCCGACCCGAACGTCAGCCAGTTGTCCGAACCGTCGCCGCCGCCCATGTCGCCGCCCGGCGCGAAAACGTCGCCGGTACCGGTGATCAGCAGCCCCGCCAGGTCGGGGTCGGCGTCGACATGCCGGACGGCGTACCGGATGCCGAAGTACATCGCGGGCGTCATCGCGTTGCGGGCCTGCGGGCGGTCCAGCGTGCACACCCCGAACGGCCCCTCGCGGGTGAAGCGCAGATACGGCGTGCCGAGCCAGTCGCCCTCCGGTGGACGCGGCGTGCTTGACGTCATAACTGCCTTTCTCTGTCGGCTACTGCGTCGTCGATGGCCTCCGCGTAGGGCGCGCAATCACCCGCGCCCGGCACCAGCGTCGACAATGCGCCTGCCGCGCAGGCTCGGCGCAGCGCATCCTCGTGGCCGTCCAGCCATCCGGCGGCCAGCACGCCGGCGAACACATCGCCTGCTCCGGTGGTGTCGACGGCCTCGACGGCAGGCGCCGGCACGTCGAAACGCTCGTCGTCACCCAGGTAGCTGGCCCCGCGCGCACCGCGAGTGATCACCAAATGCGGTACCGGCCAATGCCATTCCCGCGCCTCGGCCTCGTTGACCACGACCACGTCGGCGAGCTCGGACAGCGCCAGCAGCTGGTGGGGCCGGGCACCCGCCGGCGATGCGTTGAGCATCACCACCGCGTCGGCGGCCCGCGCGACGCCTGCGGCCGCAATCGCCGTCGCGATCGGGATCTCGAGTTGCAGCAGCACCACGTCGCTGTCGGCGATGACCGCGCGAATGTCGGGGGAGGTCACCGTCAGATGCGCGTTGGCGCCGGGCGCCACCACGATCATGTTCTCGGCCGCCGAGTCGACGACGATCGCCGCCGACCCGCTCGGCCCCGGCACGGTGACCACGCCGTCCAGGCCCACCTCGTTGTCGCGGAGGTGGGCGCGCAACTGCTCGGCCGCGGCGTCCGCGCCGAGCGCCGCCACAAGCTGCACGGACGCGCCCGCTCGGGCCGCCGCGACCGCCTGGTTACCGCCCTTACCGCCTGGCGCCGACGCCAGCGACGACGCAAGCACGGTCTGCCCCGGGCGGGGCAACGTATCCACGGTGAACGTGAGATCGGCGTTGACACTGCCCACCACACAGACCCGCGTCACCATAAGCCTCAACGCTAGCCCAGCCCGGTCGACCTGACACCCGTCGAGCGGTTCGGGCATGTCCGATACGCTGGGTCGATGAGTGTGCAGGCACCAGCGGTCTCCGACCTGCGTGAGCAGGTGCACGCCGCGGCGCGTCGGGCCCGCGTCGCCGCCCGTGAGTTGGCCACGCTGAGTACCGAGACGAAGAATTCCGCGCTGCACGCCGCGGCCGACAATCTGCTGCGCGACGCGGGCGCCATCCTGGACGCCAATGCCGAAGATCTGGCGACGGCAAAGTCGGCAGGCACCCCGGACGCGATGCTCGATCGGCTCGCGTTGAACCCGAACCGCATCGACGGCATCGCCTCGGGCCTGCGTCAGGTGGCGGGCCTACCCGACCCGATCGGTGAGGTGCTGCGCGGCCGCACCCTGCCCAACGGTCTGCAGTTGCGTCAGCAGCGCGTGCCGCTGGGTGTGGTCGGCATCGTCTACGAGGGCAGGCCGAACGTGACCGTCGACGCGTTCGGGTTGACGCTGAAGTCCGGTAACGCGGTGCTGCTGCGCGGTAGTTCGTCGGCGGCCCGCTCGAATGCCGCACTGGTGAAGGCGCTTCGCGATGGGCTGGAGTTGGAGAACCGCAATCCCGATGTGGTGCAGTTGCTGCCGAGTGAAGACCGCGCCAGCGTGACGCATCTGATCCAGGCGCGGGGCCTGGTCGACGTGGTGATCCCGCGCGGGGGCGCCGGCCTGATCGACGCGGTGGTGCGCGACGCGATGGTGCCGACCATCGAGACCGGCGTCGGCAATTGCCATGTGTACGTTCACGAATCGGCAGACCTCGACGTGGCCGAGCGTATTCTGCTGAACGCCAAGACCCGTCGGGTGAGCGTCTGCAACGCCGCCGAGTCGCTACTGATCGACAAGGCCATCGCCGACCACGCGGTGCCGCGGCTGACCAAGGCGCTGCAGGACGCCGGTGTCACCGTGCACACCGATCCGTCGGAGGAGGAACTGCGCGCCGAGTTCCTGTCGATGGACATCGCGCTGGCGGTGGTCGACGGTGTCGACGCCGCGATCGACCACATCAACGAATACGGCACCGGCCACACGGAAGCCATCGTCGCGACCAATCTTGCTGCGGCGCAACGGTTCAGCGAGCGGGTCGACGCCGCCGCCGTGATGGTGAACGCGTCGACGGCGTTCACCGACGGTGAGCAGTTCGGGTTCGGCGCCGAGATCGGCATCTCGACCCAGAAACTGCATGCCCGCGGACCGATGGGTCTGCCCGAATTGACGTCAACCAAGTGGATTGTGTGGGGAGACGGCCACACCCGCCCGGCTTAAGGAGCACATGTGAGCGTCCCTGCGCGCCCGGCGCCGCTGTTCGCCGACATCGACGATGTCGCGCGGCGGCTGGCCGAAACCGGCTATCTGCCCGACACCGCCACCGCCACAGCGGTTTTCCTCGCTGACCGGCTGGGCAAGCCGCTGCTGGTGGAAGGGCCCGCGGGTGTCGGTAAGACCGAGTTGGCGCGCGCCGTCGCACAGGCCACCGGATCCGGGCTGGTCCGACTGCAGTGCTACGAGGGTGTCGACGAGGCGCGTGCACTCTACGAGTGGAACCACGCCAAGCAGATCCTGCGCATCCAGGCAGGGCAGAGTTCGACTGCCGGCTCGGCCGGCGGTGACTGGGACCAGACCAAGATGGACGTCTTCAGCGAGGAATTCCTGCTGTCACGCCCGCTGCTCACCGCCATCCGGCGCACCGAGCCCACCGTGCTGCTGATCGACGAGACCGACAAGGCCGACATCGAGATCGAGGGCCTGCTGTTGGAGGTGCTCTCCGATTTCGCGGTCACCGTGCCGGAACTCGGCACCATCACCGCCGAGCGCGCACCTCTGGTGGTGCTGACCTCCAACGCCACCCGGGAACTGTCCGAAGCGCTCAAGCGCCGATGCCTGTTCCTGCACATCGATTTCCCCGATCCCGACCTCGAGCGCCGCATCCTGCTGTCGCGGGTGCCCGAGTTGCCGGAGCATCTGGCCGCCGAACTCGTCAAGATCATCGGCGTACTGCGCGGCATGCAACTCAAGAAGTTGCCGTCGGTGGCCGAAACCATCGACTGGGGCCGCACGGTGCTGGCCCTTGGCATGGACACCATCGACGACGAGGTGATCGCGGCGACGCTGGGCGTGGTGCTCAAGCACCAGTCCGACCAGGTGAAGGCGGCCGGGGAGCTGAGGCTGAACTGATGGCCGCCCGCCGCGTCCGCCCGCCCCAGCCGCTGGCGCCCCACGGAATTCCCGGTCACCTGGTCGAGTTCGTGGAAGCGCTACGCAAACAAGGCATTTCGGTCGGGCCGTCGGAGACCGTCGACGCGGGACGGGTGCTGTCCGTGTTGGGCCTCGGTGACCGGGAGGCGTTGCGCGAGGGCTTCGCGTGCGCGGTGCTGCGGCGCTCCGACCACCGTGACACCTACGACGCGCTGTTCGACCTGTTCTTCCCTGCGGCGTTGGGCGCCAAGACGGTGCTCGAGGACGACGAGGACACCGACGACGGCCAGGGCCTGCCGCCGGAGGACATCGAGGCGCTGCGCGCCGCGCTGGTCGACATGCTCAGCGAGAACGCCGATCTGGCCAACATGGACGAGCGGTTGGCGGCGATGATCGCGCAGATCGTCGAGGCCTACGGACGCTACCAGTCCAGCCGGGGCCCGTCGTACTCGTCGTATCAGGCGCTCAAGGCGATGAGCCTGGACGACCTCGAGGGCAGGCTGCTCGCGGGTCTACTGGCGCCCTACGGCGACGAGCCCACGCCGTCGCAGGAGCAGATCGCCAAAGCGCTTGCCGCGCAACGTATTGCGCAGTTGCGCAAGATGGTCGAGGCGGAGACCAAGCGCCGCACCGCCGAGCAGTTGGGCCGCGACCATGTGCAGATGTACGGCGTGCCGCAGCTGGCCGAGAACGTCGAATTCCTGCGTGCCTCAGGCGAACAGCTGCGCAACATGCGTCGGGTGGTGCAGCCGCTGGCGCGCACCCTGGCGACCCGGCTGGCCGCGCGGCGGCGTCGGGCCCGCGCGGGGGAGATCGACATGCGCAAGACGCTGCGCAAGTCGATGTCGACGGGCGGTGTGCCCATCGACGTCGTGCTCAAGAAGCCGCACCCCGCCCGCCCCGAACTGGTGGTGTTGTGCGATGTGTCGGGATCGGTGGCCGGCTTCAGCCATTTCACGCTGATGCTGGTGCACGCGCTTCGCCAGCAGTTCTCGCGGGTGCGGGTGTTCGCGTTCATCGACACCACCGACGAGGTCACCGAGTTGTTCGGCCCGGACGCCGATCTGGCGGTTGCGGTGCAGCGCATCACCCGCGAGGCGGGGGTGTACACCCGCGACGGGCACTCCGACTACGGCCACGCGTTCGTATCGTTCATGGAGAAGTGGCCGAACGTGCTGTCGCCGCGCAGTTCGTTGTTGGTGCTCGGCGACGGCCGCAACAACTACCGCAACCCGGAGACCGATCTGCTGGCCCACATGGTCAACGCCAGCAGGCACGCGCACTGGCTCAACCCCGAGCCCAGACATCTGTGGGGCAGCGGCGATTCGGCGGTGCCGCGGTATCAGGACGTCATCACCATGCACGAATGCCGGTCGGCCAAGCAGTTGGCCTCGGTGATCGACGCGCTACTGCCGGTCTGAGCCCCGCCGAACGTGGGTTACCCGCACGCTTGAGGCCGCCGGAGCGTGACGGTAACCCACGTTCGGCGCAAGAAGGACGTCACGCCAGCGACACCGTGACGTCGCCGCCGTCCGGGTCGGCACCGGCCACCAGCGACCACGGCGCCCGGTAGACCCGCCCTGGCGCGGCGGGCCACGGCGTGCGTTTGCTCCCGATCACCCGGCCGTCCTGCACCGCGACCAGCTTGGGCAGCCTGCGGTACTCGTCGACCCAGAACAACAGGTCGCCACGCGCCGCGACGCCGCCGTCAGGTGAAACAAGTTGTGGCGCAACCCATCTGAACGGCGACTCGACGCGCACCCGAACAGCCTTGGCGGGCTCGTCACGATCCCGCAGCCACTGCCGCACCGCTGTCGCGACGTGGCGACCATCCAGGGCCGCGCCGTCTGCGGTATCGACCGGGTGTAGCAGGTTGCCGACCGCGAACACCCCCGGGTGGCTCGTGCGCAGGCCGGCATCCACGAGTGGGCCGCGTGTCTGAGCATCCATCGCGAGCCCGCCGGTGCGGGCCAGTTCGTGATCGGGGATCCAGTCTCCGGTGAAGACGACGGTGTCGCAGTCGACCGTGGTCCGCTCACCGGTGACGACGTCCTCGACGACCGCGCTGTGCACCCGGTCCTTACCGTGAATGCCGACCAGCCGACTGGAGGTGAACACCGGCCCGGCCATCAGCAACCGGCCCGGCAGCCGAAAAGCCGTGTAGGCCTCGGCCTTCGGATACGCGCTCACCATCGCGACGGTGGCGCAGCCGGCGTCGCGCAGCGTCAGCACCGCCGACCAACTCACCAGTTCCGCACCGACGATCAGCGCCCGGGTGCCCACCTTCGCGTGGTGCAGATGCACAAGATTCTGCAACTGACCGGTGGTGTACACCCCGTCGGGCCGGTCGCCGGGGATCAGTCGCGCGGGCCGCGGTCGCTCCCGCGCGCCGGTGGCAAGGATCACCGCGTCAGCCGTGACGGTCCGCACGCCGCGCGGCGAGGTGATCTGCAGCGTGCGCTCGCCCGCCCATCCGGTGACCATCGCCTCGGTCTCGAGCACTGCGCCGACATCCTTGGCCGTCCCGGTCAGCCTGCGCGCGTAGGCCGGGCCTGAGATGAAGCGCCGCAGATCGCGCATCCCATAGCCGGGATGGTCGCTGTGACGCGGTATTCCACCGGTTTCGGCTTCGCGTTCGATGACAAGGACCTCGCCGTCGACCTGCGGCGCCAGCGCCGCCGCGGCCGTCAGCCCTGACGGCCCGCCGCCGACGATCGCGACCGCCACGTCGCTCATCGGGCGCCACCGCCCGCGGCCAGCAGTTCGGTTGTCCGCGCGCCGCAATAGAAGCCCTGGCAGCGGCCGTTCATCACCCGGGTGCGGCGCCGCAGCCCGTCGAGATCGGCTGGCGGAATGGGGGATTGGAACGCGTCGCGGATCTCGCCCGCGCTGACGCGTTCGCAGAAGCAGACGATGCGGCCGTATTCGGGGTCGTCGGCGATGCGCGCGGAATCCTGATACGGACGCGCCCCGACCTCGCCGATGTTCGGCATCCGCGGCGGCGCAGGCAGATCCGCACGCTCGGCGACGTCTAGCCCGGCGTCACCGAGCAGGCCGAGCACATGCTCGGCGATCGCCATCCCCGACGTGAGGCCGGTGGAGCGAATGCCGCCGACCAGGACGTAACGCGCCGCGGCGTCGACGTCGATCAGGTAGTCGTCGCGGTCGATGGCCGCCCGCAGCCCGGCATACGTCGCCGTGGTCTCCTCGTCGAACAGCGACGGCATCAGCGCCCGCCCCTTGCTGAGCAGGAAGTCGAAGCCTTCTTCGGAAGTGCCTGTGGCAGTTCGGTCGTCGAGGTTCTCCGACGTCGGCCCCACCATCACGTTGCCGTAGATGGTCGGGCTGACCAGGACGCCCTTGCCCCGGGACGACGGCACCGCCAACACGATCAGGGGCACCATCGGCCTGGTCAGTTTGTCGAACACCAGCAGTTCGCCGCGCCGCGGCGTCACAGTGAAGCGGTGATGCCCGAACTCTGCGTCGAGATGGTCGGCGCCGAGTCCCGCCGCGTTGATCACCCATCGACCGTGGACGTCACCGCGGGTCGTCTGCAGCGTCGTAAACCCCTCCGCGGCGACCACACCCGTCACCCGTGCGTTGCGCAACAGGTGCGCGCCGCGTTGCACGGCGTCGGTGGCCAGGGCGAGGTTCGTGGTCCAGGTGCAGATGATCGACTCGCCGGGGACGGTCAGCCCTGCCAACACACCGGGGCCGAGGTCGGGCACCCGCCGGTACACCTCGTCGGCGGTGACGATCTCGCAGTCGCGGTAGCCGTTGCGTTCGGCCTTGTCCTTCAACGCGGGCAGCGCATCGCGTTCCTCGTCGGTCCACGCCACCAGCACCGCGCCGGTGCGCTCGACCGGGATACCGGTCTGCTCCGCGTAGCCGCCCAGCAAGTCGTATCCGCGTGCCACCAAACGCGATTCGAGTGTTCCCGGCGTCGCATCGAAGCCGGTGTGCAGCAACGCGGTATTGGCCTTGCTGGTGCCGTCGCCGACATCGGCGCGCGCTTCCAGCAGCGCCACCGACAGGTTTGTGCCTGCCACGGCGCGGGCAATCGCGCAGCCCACGATTCCGCCGCCAACCACAACCACGTCGGAGACGTCGGGAGTGCTCATAGGGTCGTTGTTTCCTTCTGCGTCAGAACCGATTCGGCTGCCCGCGTCCAGTGCGCCAGAAATTCGGCGGCGCGGTCGGGCGACCACTCGGGTTCGTAGGTGTGCTGTGGCGTCCACGCCCCGACGGCGTCCGCCGCGTCCAGGCTCGGCTCGAGGGCCAACCGCGCGCACGCGGCGGCGCCCAGTGCGGTGGCGTGCAGCGACGGGTAGACGTCGACGGGAATCCGCGCCAGGTCGGCCTGCGCCTGCATCAGCACCGCGGACTGGGTCAGCCCACCGTCGACCCGAAGCCGCGTCAGTGGCTGTCCGAGGTCGGTGGCAACCAGGTTGACCAACGCGGCCACCTGCGCCGCGATGCCCTCCATCAGCGCGCGGACCAGTTGCCCGCGCTTGCTGCTCAGAGTCATCCCGGTGAACGATGCGGTGGCCGCCGAGTCCCACCACGGTGCGGCCAGGCCGGCCAGCGCGGGCACACACATCACTCCGTCACTGGAATCGGCTGCCGTGGAATCGATTTCGTCGGCAGCGGCAAGCAGGCCGAGGTCGACGGCCCAGCGCACCGCCGACGCCGCCGTGTACACCTGACCGTCGACGCAATACGACGTGAGGTCGCGTAGCCGCCAGGCCACCGAGGTGGTCAACCCCGACGCCGACCGGGCAGGCTTCCCGCCGAGTTGGGCCAGCAAGAAGGCGCCCGTCCCGAACGTGCACTTGGCCTGGCCGGGGTCCAAACAACTCTCCGCCAGCAGCGCCGCCTGCTGGTCCACGATCAGTCCGGCGACCGGAATCGTAGGACCGAAAACATCTGTGCTGCCGACGATTTGATCGCAGCCCACGATTTCGGGCAGCGCCTCGCCGGTCAGCCCGAACACGCCGAGGAGGTCGTCATCCCACCGGGCGGTGTCCAGCGCCGTCAACAGCGACCGACTGGCCGTCGACGCATCGGTGACGAACGCGCCGCACAGTCGGTGTACCAGCCAGGTGTCGGTGGTGGTGACCACGCCGTCGGTGGTCATGTTGGCCCGGATCCACGCCATCTTGGGCGCGGAGAAATACGGGTCGAGCACCAGTCCGGTGCGCTGCGCGACGATATCCGCCGATGCGGCCAACGGCGTGCAGACCGACTCGGCGCGCCGGTCCTGCCACACCACGGCCGGGGTGAGCGGACGGCCGGTGGCGCGATCCCAGGCCAAAACCGTCTCGCCCTGGTTCGCGAGCGCCACCGCGGCAACCGGTACGCCTGCCTCTCCCAGCGCTTTTCGCCCAGCGGTGACGACGGAGTCGAACAACGCTTCCGGATCCTGCTCGACTCCGCCGCCCGCCAGATATTCCGGTCGCACCGCGACTTCGGCGATCGACACGATCCGCCCGGCGTCGTCGACCACGATGGCCTTCGTGCCCGAGGTGCCCTGGTCGATCGCCAGGAAGTGCGGCATGGTCAATCCTTTGCGGCCTGCGCCTCGAGTTCGGCGTCGATCGAATGCATATCCGGCATCGACAGCCCCTTCCTGCCTCGGCTGACCAACAGATACCCGAGATAGATCGCGCCGATGACCACCATCACGATGACGTACGCCCACGCCTGCTTGAAACTCGCGTCCCGGAACAGCGCGAGTTCGAACACCAGCCACACGACCGCCACCACGAGCACCGGGATCTCCCAGGCGCCGAGATTGAACTTATCGCTGACCGGCAGCGACTTGCGCTTGATCAAATACAGCGCCACCGTCGATGCGTACATCACGGCGGGCAGCAGCGTGGCCGCGCCGAACAAGGTGAACAACGCCGTCTCCGACTGCGAGAAGACCGCCAGGATCAATTCGGCCAGAACGACATACAGCAGAGTGGCCTTCAGCGGCGTGCGGAACTTCGACGAGATCTGGTTCCACTGCTGCCAGCCGGGGAAGCGTTGGTCTCGCGACATCGCCCAGGTGAGCCGCACGCCGGTGATCATGATGACCAGCCCGCACGCGAAAATGGCCAACACCACCATCAGTAGTAACAGCGTCGAGACGGCCGATCCCAACGTCTTCTCGATGACGTCGGCGATCGGCGTGCCCGACTTCGCCAATTCGACGGGATCACCCGCGGCCAGCGTGACGGCCAGGATGAAGAAGAAGCCAAGCACACCCGACGCCAGCACGGCCTGCCACATCGCCCGCGGCACAACGCGTTCCGGATCGTTGGTCTCCTCGGCCAGATTCGCCGCGGACTCGAAACCCACGATCGTGAAGGCGCCGAGCAAGAAGCCGAGCATCCACGGGCCCGCGGTGGTCAGACCGCCGAAGCTCCAGTAGCCCTCGGCAGGCACGGCGCCCTTGCTGGACAGATTCGAGAAGTCCATATCGCCGCGCACCGCCGCGACGACGAGGAGCAGCACCGTCAGCGCCACCATCCCGATAAGTTCGAGGGAGACGAACGTGTTGTTCACGCGCTCCGCCCAGGGCGTCGACAGCGCCACCAGAGACGCCTGAATCAACAGCACGAGTGCGGTCACCAGCCACGCGATCGTCGGGGTGCCCTGATAGCTCAGCAGCACCGGCAGGATCGTCGACGCGATGGTGTAGTCCACCGCGACCACCACGATCGCCAGGAACGTGAACGAGATCCAGCCGAGGATCCAGCCCAGCACCGGGTTCGCCAACCGCGACATCCACTGGTAGTGGTAACCGGTCACCGGGATCCGGGCGGCCAGTGCGCCGAGGACCAACGCCACCGCGAGTTGGCCGGCGACGGCGATGGGCCAGGTCCAGATGCCCGCCGGGCCCGACGAGTTCAGCACCGATCCGTACGTGGTGAAGATGCCCGTCGCGATCGAGACGAACGCGAACGCCACCGCGAACGAGGCGAACTTGCCCGTGCGCCGCTCCAAGGCTTCTTGGTAGCCGAACTTGGCCAGGTCAGCGGCGTCGCTTCGCGCCGACGAATTCGGACCGGTCATCATTCCCTCCCGGTGGTATAGACCATGTGGTTGAACCGTAGTATCGGATGTGACCCACGCCATCGTCAACCCCGTCACAAGGTGTTTACAAGCAAGTGGCCTAGACCAGGTGGTTGGCGGATACGGTTAAGCTGCAAAGCATGCCTCGCGCCGCACGAAACGGGCCGCCGGCGACGCCGCGCTACATCGCGATCGCCGCCTTGGTGCGGGACCGCATCGCCACTGACCAGCTCGGACCCCATACCTTGTTGCCGTCCGAACGCGAATTGGCCGAAGAACACGGGGTCAGCCGGATGACCGCGCGCCAGGCGCTGTCGCTGC
The DNA here is from genome assembly GCF_900240945.1 of Mycobacterium sp. 3519A. Taxonomy (NCBI): domain Bacteria; kingdom Bacillati; phylum Actinomycetota; class Actinomycetes; order Mycobacteriales; family Mycobacteriaceae; genus Mycobacterium; species Mycobacterium sp. 3519A. The sequence goes on along the minus strand of NZ_OESG01000012.1, from coordinate 1,083,207 downwards.
TGGAAAGCGAAGGGGTGGTCTACCGCAAGCCGCCCCGCGGCACGTTCGTCGCGGAGCCACGCGTCCGCTTTCACATCGGCAGCTTCTCCGAAGAGGTGTCGCGTCTCGGCCACCGGCCCGCCGCCCGCCTGTTGTGGGCCGAACATCAACATCCGACGCCCGCGGTGCGGATGGCCCTTGCGCTCGACGAGCACGCGATGGTGAACGTGTTCCACCGGTTGCGCACCGTCGACGATGTGCCGTTCGCCCTGGAGACCACGTTCCTGCCCGCGGATCTGACCCCGGGCATCCTCGACGTCTCCGACGACGGATCGCTGTGGGCGGTACTGCGCAACCGGTACGGCATCGATCTGGCCCGCTCGACGGCGGTGCTGGAATCGATCGTGCTCGACGACGCATCCAGCTCGCAGCTCGGCGTGCGCGCCGGATCGGCGGGCACACTGCTGACCCGACGCACCGAGGACGCCTCCGGGCGGTGTGTGGAGTACGCCCGCGACGTCTACCGCGCTGATCGGGCGTCGTTCGAGGTGTCCGAACTGCTGGGTTCGCACCGGCTCTCGTCGGTCTGATTTCCCGCCGAACGTGGGTTACCGTCACGCTCCAGCCGCTCGACGCGTGCGGGTAACCCACGTTCGGCACAAGAAGTGGGCGTCAAAGCGCTCCCGTAAGCTGGCTCTTTATGAATTCACGGCGGCTCGGGGTGATGGGTGGGACGTTCGACCCCATCCACAACGGCCACCTCGTGGCGGCCAGTGAGGTGGCCGACCTGTTCGGGCTCGACGAGGTGGTGTTCGTGCCGACCGGCCAGCCCTGGCAGAAGCCGCATCGCTTGGTCACCGCCGCCGAGGACCGCTATCTGATGACGGTGATCGCGACCGCGTCCAATCCGCGGTTCACGGTGAGCCGGGTCGACATCGACCGCGGCGGGCCCACCTACACCAAGGACACCTTGCGGGACCTGCGGGCGCTCAACCCCGACGCCGAGCTGTACTTCATCACCGGCGCCGACGCGTTGGCCTCGATCCTGTCGTGGCAGAACTGGGAAGAGATGTTCTCGATCGCGAAGTTCGTCGGTGTCAGCAGGCCGGGGTACGAACTGGACGGCAAGCACATCTCGGCGGCGCTGTCCGAACTGCCCGCCGACGCGCTGAGCCTGGTCGAGGTGCCCGCGCTCGCGATCTCGTCGACCGATTGTCGCAAGCGTGCCGAAGAGGACAGGCCGATCTGGTACCTGGTGCCCGACGGCGTCGTGCAATACGTGGCCAAACGCAAGCTCTACGCCGGGCAACCGGCCGTGACGAAGGACGGAAACTCGTGAGCGCCTCCGACGAAGCCGTGAAGATGGCGAGCGTGGCGGCGCGGGCGGCCGCGGCCAAACTCGGGCAGGACGTCGTCGTCATCGACGTGTCCGGTCAACTGGTCATCACCGACTGCTTCGTCATCGCTTCGGCGTCCAACGAGCGTCAGGTCAACGCGATCGTCGACGAGGTCGAGGAGAAGATGCGCCTCGCGGGCTACAAGCCGGCCCGTCGCGAAGGCACCCGCGAAGGAAGATGGACGCTACTCGACTACGTCGACATCGTGGTGCACATCCAGCATCAGGACGAACGCGACTTCTATGCGCTCGACCGGTTGTGGCGTGACTGTCCGCTGGTGCCAGTCGATCTGGACGCGACGTCATGAGGGTGCGCCGGCTGGTGATGCTGCGGCACGGTCAGACAGGATACAACGCGACCAGCCGGATGCAGGGCCAGCTCGACACCAACTTGTCCGATCTGGGCCGCGACCAAGCCGTGGCCGCCGCCGAAGTGCTCGCGAAACGTCAACCGCTGGTGATCATCTCGTCGGACCTGCGCCGCGCGTTGGACACCGCGGTCGCGCTGGGGGAGCGGTCCGGACAGCCGGTGCTCGTCGACACCCGGTTGCGCGAAACGCATCTCGGCGACTGGCAGGGGATGACCCACCTCGAGGTCGACGCCGCGGCCCCCGGCGCGCGGCTGGCGTGGCGTGACGACGCCCGCTGGGCGCCGCACGGTGGTGAGAGTCGCGTCGACGTCGCCGCCCGCAGCATGCCTCTGGTGGCCGAACTGATCGCCGACCAGACCGAGTGGGGTGTCGACGATCCCGAGCGGCCGGTGGTGCTCGTCGCGCACGGCGGCCTGATTGCCGCGTTGACCGCCGCGCTGCTCGATCTGCCCGTCGACAATTGGCCCGCGCTCGGCGGCATGGGTAATGCCAGTTGGGTGCAGCTGTCCGGACACTCGGCGAACGACGCCGAGGCGCGTGACATCCGCTGGCGACTCGATGTCTGGAACGCCTCGGCACAGGTCGCCAACGATGTCCTCTGACCAGAAAACCCTTCTCGTCTTCTGCGATTCGCTGTCCTACTACGGGCCAACCGGTGGTCTGCCCGCCGACGATCCGCGGATCTGGCCGAATATCGTTGCCGCTCAACTGGGTTGGGATGCCGAGGTGATCGGGCGGATCGGCTGGACTTGCCGCGACGTCTGGTGGGCGGCCACCCAGGATCCTCGCGCGTGGGCGGCGCTGCCCCGGGCGGGTGCGGTGATATTCGCGACCGGCGGCATGGATTCGCTGCCCTCGCCGCTGCCCACCGCGCTGCGCGAGATGATCCGCTACATCCGGCCTGCGTGGCTGCGGCGGTGGGTGCGCGACGGCTACGGCTGGGCGCAGCCGCGGGTGTCACCGATCTCACGCGCCGCCCTTCCGCCGCACGTCTCGGTGGAATACCTGGAGATGACCCGCGGCGCAATCGATTTTAACCGGCCTGGTATTCCGGTGGTCGCGTCGCTGCCCTCGGTCCACATCGCCGACACCTACGGCAAGGCGCACCACGGCCGCGAGGGAACGGTGCGCGCCATCACCGAATGGGCCGGGCAGCATGACATTCCGCTCGTAGACCTCAAGGCCGCCGTCGAGGACGAAGTCATGAGCGGCCGCGGTAACCCCGACGGAATCCACTGGAACTTCGAGGCACACCGCAGGGTTGCCGAGCTGATGGTGAAAGCGCTTGCCGAAGCGGGCGTCTCATGTCCGTGATCGTCGTCACCGACTCGTCGTGCCGCCTGGGGCCAGATGAGCTCAAGCAATTCGACATCCGGCAGGTGCCGTTACACGTCCTGGTCGACGGAACCGATCTGCGTGACGGCATCGACGACGTACCCTATGACATCCACGACCGGCCGCGCGTCACGACGGCGGGCGCCACGCCCGCCGAACTCGCCGAGGTCTACCGGCAGGCGCTGACCGACAGTGGGGGAGACGGCGTTGTGGCCGTCCACCTTTCCGCCGCGCTGTCGTCTACGTTCAGCTCAGCGGTGCAGACCGCGCGCGACTTCGGTGCGCAGGTGCGGGTGGTCAACTCGCGGTCGGCGGCGATGGGGGTTGGTTTCGTCGCGATGGCGGCGGCACGCGCGGCAGGCAACGGTGCCGACCTGGATGCCGTTGAAGCCGCCGCCCGTTCGGCGCAGTCCCGAGGACACGTGTTCGTCGTCGTGCACCGGCTGGACAATCTGCGGCGCAGCGGCCGGATCAGCAAGGGTGCATCGCGATTGGGCACCGCGTTGTCGCTTAAACCGCTGCTGTGTCTGGACGTCGACGGACGTCTCGTGCTGGACCAGCGGATCCGCACCGTCACCAAGGCGCACGCCGCGATGGTCGACCGGGTCGCGGAGGCTATCGGGCAGCGCCAGGCCGCCGTCGCGGTACACCACGTCGACAATCACGACGCCGCTGACGAGATCGGTGCCGCGCTGACGACGCGGTTGCCCCAGCTCGAGTCGCTGGTGGTCACCGACATGGGCCCGGTGTTGGCGGTCCACGTCGGGGGCGGCGCCGTCGGCGTCGCGGTGGAGTTGGCCGACTAGATCTGGGTGGGCAGGCCGTCCGGTGGGTACATAACCTGCGGGCCGGGGTGTCGGTTTGAGCGCGATCGCCCGCACGACCGGGGCCCAGCAACGATGATGGAGATTTGTGACCAGCGAGGCCGACCGCGGTGAGCACGACCAACTCGACGAGTTGAGGGCCGCTCGCGAACAGTTGGAGCAACTGGTGCGGGCGATCGTCGAGATCGGCTCCGATCTGGACCTCGATGTGACGTTGAAGCGCATCGTCAACGCGGCCATCGACCTGACCGGTGCCCGTTACGGGGTGCTGGGCATCCGTGCGGCCGACGGCTCGCTCAGCGCGGGCGTGCACGCGGGGATCGACGACGAGACCGCTCGTCGCCTCGGTCAGCTGCAGGTGGGCGACGGCCTGCGCCTCGACGACGTGAGTGCACATATCGAAGCAGGCAACCCGCCGCTGCGCGCACTGCTCGGAATACCGATCACGGTGCGCGGAGCCGATTTCGGCACCCTCTACCTCGCCGACGACCGGCCCGGCCGGACCTTCTCCGACGCCCAGGAGAGCGCCGTGCGGGCCCTGGCGACCGCCGCGGCGGCGGCCATCGACAACGCGCGACTCTTCCAGCGCGAACGGGAAGCGGCCAAATGGACCAGCGCCAGTCGCGAGATCACCACCGCGCTGCTGTCCGGCGATCCGCAGACCGGGCCACTGCAACTCATCGTCAATCGGGCGCTCGAACTGGCCGATGCCGAACAGGCCATCCTGCTGGTGCCCAAGGAGCCCGACCTGCCCGCGGACCAGGTCGACACCCTGGTCGTCGCCGCGACAGCGGGCCGGTACTCCTCGCAGGTGATCGGCCAGCAGGTGCCGATGGACGGCTCCACCACCGGCGGTGTCGCGCGTCGGGGCCTGCCGCTGATCACGGATTCCTTCGAGTACCCGATCGAGGGGTTCACCGATGTCGGGCAGCGCTCGGCGATCGTCATCCCGCTGATCGCCGACGGCACCGCGCTCGGCGTCATCGCCGTCGCCCGCCAGCCGCAGCAATCGCCGTTCGGCAACGACTACCTGGACCTGGTCAACGATTTCGCGCGGCATGCGGCGATCGCCCTGGCGCTGGCGGCCGGTCGCGAGCATGCGCTGAACCAGGAACTCACCCAGGCCGACACCGTCGAGGAGGCGGTACACGCGGCGGCGGAAGAACTGCGCCGGCTGTGGCGGGCCCGTCGCGTACTGGCCGTCACGTTCCGAAACCCGGGCGAGACCTCCGACGGCACGCCGCATGTCGTGTCGGTCGGCGAAGACGTGAACTGGGCCGACTTGCCTGCGCAGACCCGGCGGACGCTCGACCAACTAAGGGAAGGTGACCACCTCAGCCCCTACGTCTTGACGCCGGGGGCCGCCGGCATTGCGCTGCAACATCCAGAGGGCGTGCTGGTGGTCTGGATCGACCTGGCCGAGCAACGCCCGTTCACCCTCGAAGACCAGACATTGCTGACGGTGTTGGCCGGACGCCTCGGCCAGGGCCTGCAGCGGGTGCACCAGGTCGACAAGCAGCGCGAGACCGCGCTGGCCCTGCAGCACGCCATCCTCGGCCCCGCGCAGCCGCCCGGCGGGTTCGCGGCGCGCTATCAGGCGGCCAGTCGACCCCTTCAGGTGGGCGGTGACTGGTACGACATCGTCGATCTGGAGGACGGCCGCATCGCGCTGATCGTCGGCGATTGCGTCGGCCATGGGCTTGCCGCGGCCACCGTGATGGGGCAGGTGCGCAGCGGCTGCCGGGCCCTGCTGTTCGGCGATCCGAGCCCGGGCGCCGCACTGACGGGAATGGACCGCTTCGCCGCCCGGTTGCCCGGCGCCCGATGTACGACGGTGGTCTGCGCGGTGCTCGACCCGGATACCGGTGAATTGGTGTACTCCAGCGCCGGGCACCCGCCGCCGATCATCGTCGAATCCGACGGCACCACCCGGATGCTCGAGGACGGCCACACCATTGCCCTTGGGGTGCGCCCGAATTGGTCGCGCCCCGAAGCCCGCGTCACCATTCCGCCGCACGCGACTTTGCTGCTGTACACCGACGGGCTCGTCGAACGCCGCAAAGCAGGGGTCGACGCCGGAATCTCCCGCGTCGCCGAGGTGGTTCGCGACTGCCGGACCGCGACGCTGGATGAGCTGGCCAACCACATCATGTCCGCGGTCGCGCCCAGTGAGGGCTATCAGGACGACGTGGTGGTTCTGCTCTACCGCCAACCCGGCCCGCTGGACCTCGAATTCCCGGCCAAGACAAGCGAACTCGCACCCGCCCGCGCGGCTCTGCGCCGCTGGCTGACAGAGGCGAAGGTGCCTCCGGACCGGAGCATGGACCTACTGGTCGCGGCAGGAGAGGCCGTCGCGAACTCGATCGAACACGGTCACCGCGACAGTCCCGGCGGCACCATCCGGATGAACGCGACCTCGATGGTCGACCGGGTGCACTTGACCATCGCCGACACCGGCTCGTGGAAAACGCCTGAGCTGGTTGCTCATTCGACACGCGGACGAGGCATCGCGCTGATGCGTGGCCTCATGGAGGAGGTCGCCATCAATTCCGACGCCGACGGCACCACCGTGCACCTGACCGCCAGGATCGCATAGTGCCGACGCCACTCACCCTCGACACCAGCCAGCGTGACGGGAGTCCGATCCTCACGGCCGCAGGCGAAATCGACCTGAGCAATATCGACGCTTTCAAACAGGCGCTGACGAGTTCCGCAGCAGCGGCGGCCGCAGGCGGTGTGCCGTTGACGGTCGACATGACCGCGGTCGAATATCTCGACAGCGCAGCCATCAACGTGTTGTACAGCCAGGCCGACCGGATTCGTCTCATCGCCAACTCGGTGCTGATGCGCGGACTGACCATCAGCGGTCTCGCCGAACTGGTCATGATCGACTCGCCGCCGCTCTGACCCGTTGCGCCCGGCATCGGTAAGTAGTAACTTACCGTTCGTGTCCACTTACCAAGAGACCGACGCCTGGGTGGCGCTGGCCGACCGCACCAGGCGGTCGATCGTGGAACACCTCGCGCACGGCCCGATGGCGGTCGGTGACCTCGCGAGACACCTGCCGGTGAGCAGGCCCGCGGTATCGCAACATCTCAAGGTGCTGAAATGCGCCGGGCTGGTACGCGACCACGCCGTCGGCACGCGTCGCGTCTACCAACTGGACCCGTCCGGGCTGGAGGCGCTGCGGGCCGACCTCGACCGGTTCTGGGCGCAGGCACTGGCGGGCTTCAAGCACACCGTCGAACGTCTGGAAGGAGACCAATCGTGACTCGAGCGCAGCCGCTGACCGTCCGTCATCACGTGGTCGTCGACGCCCCGATCGAGCGGGCATTCGGCGTGTTCACCGAGAGGTTCGGTGACTTCAAGCCGCGCGAGCACAACCTGCTGAGCGTGCCCATCGCCGAGACGGTGTTCGAGCCCCACGTCGGCGGGCACATCTACGACCGCGGCGAGGACGGCAGCCTTTGCAAGTGGGCCCGCATCGTCACCTTCGAACCGCCGAACCGCGTCGTATTCACCTGGGACATCGGGCCGACGTGGCAGGTGGAGACCGACCTGAGCCGGACCAGTGAAGTCGAGGTCCGGTTCATCGCCGAGACCGACGAGCGCACCCGCGTCGAACTGGAACACCGGCACATCGAACGGCACGGCGACGGCTGGCAGTCCGTGGCCGCAGGCGTCGACGGGGACGCGGGCTGGCCGCTGTACCTTTGCCGCTATGCCGGCCTGTTCCGCCGATGACGTCGGACGTCATGCAGCGGGCACGTGCCGAACGCGAGGAGTTCGCAACACTTTTGGAGCACCTTACGCCGCAGCAGTGGGACAGCCCGACGCTGTGCGAGCGCTGGCGGGTCCGTGATGTCGTCGCGCACGTCATCGGCTACGACCCGCTGAGCCGCGGACAACTACTCCGCCGAATGGCCAAGGGACTGGTGACTCGCGGTGGAACCAACGCGGTCCTGGTCGCGGAATATGCGGACGCCTCACCGGACGAGTTGACCGCGTTGATGCGCCGATATGCGGTGCCGCAGGGGCTGACGGCGGGTTTCGGCGGCAAGATCGCACTCACTGACGGGATGATCCACCAGCAGGACATCCGAAGGCCGCTCGGGATCCCGCGCACCATCCCCGCCGAATCCTTGCGCATCGCATTGGATTTCACCATGTGGGCGCCGCGTCTGCTCGGCGCCGCGCGGGTTCGGGGGGTGCGTCTGATCGCCACCGATGTCGACTGGGCGTACGGCAAGGGGCCCCAGGCGCGGGGCAGCGGTGAGGCGGTGCTGATGGCGATGGCGGGTCGCCGCGCCGCGCTGGACGACCTGGATGGTCCCGGCAAAGCCAAACTGGTTCAACGGTTTTAGCTAGCCCGCGAACCGGCCTGCGACCGGCGGCAGGTCCTTGAGCGTGACGATCCCCGGCGGCGCCGCCACGACGGCGGGCACCGCGTTGGTGACCGGCAGGGCGGTGTAGATCATGCCCAGTCCCATGAATCCGGGTTCGGTCCAGTCCTTCGGCGGCAGGCAGTGCAGCACGGTGCGCATGTTGGGCAGCCCGAACACCTGGATCACGTGGCCGTGCTCCAGCGGTTTCGGCGGCGTGACGTGGTCGCCCATGGTCCAGTTGAAGCCGACGCTCACCACGTTGCGGTCACCGACCCACCCGCGGTGGTAACCCATCACGCCGGCCACGGTGCCGTCCGGAATCTGCATGAAGCCGAGGTCGGTGTCACCTGTCGCGGCCGTGAAGGTGACGTCGAACGTCATCCTGTCGAGTCGGGCGCCGATCGCGTCGGCCATCATCGCGGCCGACTCGGCGAACACCTCGCTTTCGCGCCGCACGCTCTCGGCGAGTCCGGGGGTGTCGGGATCCTGCGAGAAGCCCATCGCCGTCTGCGTGCCAGCCGATTCATAGGTCGAGCAGTCGACCGACTCGGTGATGCGGATCTCGTCGACCCGCTCGCACGAACCGCTCAGCACCATGCCGACCAGGTTGGTCATCCCTGGATGTGCGCCGCTGCCGAAGATCGTGGAATTGCCTTTCTCGCAGGCCTTTCGGATGCGATCCAGGTCTTCCGGTGACTGCTTGCCGCCGGTGATCCACGCCGCGCTGGAGCACACGTTGACGCCGGATTCGAGCAATCGGGCCAACTCGTCGATGTTGGGCCACAGCGGGTTGTAACAGCACGCGTCGGCCCGCAGCGCGAGCAGCGCGTCGATGTCGTTGGTGGCGGTGATGCCGGTGGGCTCCGGCCAACCGGACAACTCGGCGGCGTCGACGCCCACCTTGTCGGCCCCGTGCGCGTACACGCCCACGAGTTCCATGTCGTCGCGCCCGATGATCGCGTGCAGCGAGCGCCGTCCGATGTTGCCGGTGGTCCACTGGATGACGCGCAAGGGTTTGCTCATTGGCAGCAATTTACATGTGGGTGCCGCCGTCGACACGGACCTCGGTTCCGGTGACGAAATAGGCGTCCGACGAGGCCAGCATCGCAACGACGGCTGCGACGGCGTCCGGGTTGGCGAACATCCCGCCGTCCTCGAGGGGCAGCAGCGGCGTGATCTTGCCGAACAACGAGAAGTCCGCATCGGCAGGCAATCCCGGTCCGATGCTCTGTTTGGACTCGCCGGTACCGTCGGTCATCCCCGACGAAATCGAGCCCGGCTGAACCGAATTGAACCGGATCCGCTCCTTGACGAACTCCAGCGCCAACGCGTGCGTCATCGCCTGAACGCCCGCCTTGGACGCGGCGTATGCCGACATGTACGGATGCGAGAAGGATGCCGAGGTCGAGCTGAAGTTGACCACCGCGGGATCGTTGCCTTCCCGCAGGGCGGGCAGCGCGGCGCGGATCACCAGAAACGTGCCGATGAGGTTGATCCGCAGCACCTGCTCGAAGTCGGCCAGGGTGGTGTCGAGGAAATGCGCCGAACGAAGTATGCCGGCCGCGTTGACCAAAGCATCCAGACCGCCGAGTCGCCGCACCGCCTCGGCGACCCCCTCGGCGACGGACTGCTCGCTGGCGACGTCGACGACCACGGTGCTCAGTCGGTCGCCGTGGTGCTGCGCCTTGGCGACGGTGTCCTTCAGTCCGGGCTCGCTGATATCGGCGGCCACCACCCGCCCGCCCTCGTCGAGTATCCGCAGCACGGTCGCCTGCCCGATGCCCGAGCCGCCGCCGGTGACAAGGACGCGACGGTCCGAGAATCGCGCGAGCGCTGCCATAGTCAGTTCCTCTCAGATTCCAGTTGCCATGTCGAGTGCGGCCAAGTGGCTGAACAACATCGACGCGCCGATCGGGACGCCGCCGCCGGGATAGACGGTTCCGCTGACCGCGGCCATGGTGTTGCCCGCGGCGTACAGGCCGCGGACCGGGTCGCCGTTGGTGTCCAGCACGCGGGCACAGCTGTCGGTGACCAGTCCGCCCTTGGTGCCGAGGTCGGACAGCCCGAACGCGGCGGCGTGGTACGGCGCGGTGTCAATGGGCACCATCGGTGGCAGGCCGCCCGAGAACGCCCGGTCGTAAGCCTCGTCGCCGCGGCCGAAATCGTCATCGACCCCGGCGGCGACGAATTCGTTGAACCGCTTCACCGTCCGCACCAGATTGTCGGGGTCCACCCCGATTTTGGCTGCAAGCTCGCCCAGCGTGTCCGCGGTGTGCCACAGCCCCGCCTCGACGTAGCGTTGCGGCTCGACCATCGACACGTTGGTGGCCTGCACCGGCGGAACGGCGCCGGCACGGTCGTCGTAGATCATCCAGAACGGCAATGACATTGTGCCGCTTGCCAGTTGGTCGATGATGGCCTTGCCGATCCGGTCGTAGGGGGCCGATTCGTTGACGAACCGCCTGCCGTCCTGATCGACGAAGATGCCGCCGGTGAACCACAGCGCGAACGCCGACCGTCCGTCGGGGTGCTGCAATCCCGGGGACCACCACGCCTGGTCCATCAGATCCGTCGCCGCCCCCGCGGCGATGCCCGCCTGAAGCGCCAGCCCCAGATTGGCGGGCGCGCCCATCGTGTCCCGGACGTCGCCGGGTACGCCGAACCGCTCCCGCAACGCCGGATTGTTCTCGAAACCGCCTGTCGCCAGCAGCACTCCGCGGCGGGCGCGGATCGCGCGGCGGCGGCCGTCGTGGGAGACGACGGCGCCGTCGACGCGGCCGCCGGCGCTCACCAACTCGACCAGTGGGCTGTTCAGGTGCACCGAGGCGTGCGGATAAGAGGTGATCGCCGACAGCAGCCGCCCGATCAGCGCCCGGCCGCCGCTGAGGTATTTGGGCGCCGGCGCGCCGAGGCGTTCGCGGTCCAGCGGGCCGCGGATCCGGTCAGCGAGGTCGCCGAGGCGTTCGGCGCGAAGGGGTTTGGACACGGTGTGCCGCATCCCGTCGAGGCGCGCGTGCGGCAGCTTGCCGTAGTAGTCCGGCCACGGCAGCACGTCGAACTCGAAGTGGGCGTCGTCTTCCAGGTAGGCGATCAGGTCGGCGCCGCCGTAGACGTATGCGCGTTGCAGTTCGATCGGGGTGCGGTCGCCGACTGCGGCATGGAAGTACGCGAACGCGTCGTCGAGGGTGTCGTCGCTGCCCGCGCGGCGCAGCACCGGATTGCACGGGAACCACATGCCACCCCCGCCGGAGTACGCGGTGGTGCCGCCGAACTGGTCGCTGGCCTCCAGCACCATGACCGACAGTCCCTCGCGGGCCGCGGTGTATGCGCCCACCAGCCCACCGCCGGAGCCGGCAACGATCACGTCGGTCTCATCGTCCCAGGTCGTCAAACCTGCGCCCTTCTCGGATGGATGAACACGCCCTCAGCCTGAACGGTGACGCCGTTTTCGTCAGCGATATGCCCGATTGCGAATGTCTTCGATCCCTCGATCCGGTCGACGTGCGCCTCCGCGCGCAGCGATTGTCCGAGGGGTGTGCCGCGTAGGTACCGCAGCGTGAGCGTGCCGGTGTAGGCGGGTTTGCCCGGCCGATGAGCGGTGGCACCAAGCACGTGGTCCAGAATCAGGGCACAGACGCCGCCGTGAACATGACCGGGTGGTCCTTCGTATGCTGCGCCGAGGGCGAAGTCAGTGTGCACGGTGCCGTCGGCACTGTGGTGAATGACCAAGGGCGGCGCGACGGGATTGCGTGCGCCGATCATGACGTTGCCCAACGCGCGGGAACGCCCGTCCGAATCGGTCTGGACACCGAATGACCCCGGCAGCATCGACTCGCTCAGCCGTGCCGTGGCCGTATCGACATCACGTTTGGCCGCGGCGATCGTCGCCGCCGAGACGTCTGTGCGGATGGTGACGTCGATGAGGCGACGCACCGACGCGGCCAGCATCTCGTGAATGCTCACGCCAAACCGCCGTAGCCACCGCGGTAGAAGAGCAAGGGGAGCCGGTCATCTGACGCGCGTAATTTCGTGACGTGGGCGACCACGATGGTGTGATCGCCGGCGCTGTGCTCGAACTCGAGATTGGCTTCGATGGTGGCGACGGCGCCCTCGATCAGCGGAGCGCCGTTGGCCGCCGGTCGCCAGCGGACACCGAGGAACTTGTCGGCCGCGCTGACCGCGAATTGTGTACAAAGGCGGCCCTGGTCGTGCGCGAGCACGTTGACACACAGCGCACCTATCTCGCGGATCAGGGGCCAAGTCTTCGACGTCCGTGCCGGACAGAACGAGATGTACGGCGGATCCAGCGACACTGAAGTCACAGACTGGCACGTGAAACCGTACGGTCGAATTCCGTCGCTGGCGGTGATCACGGCAATTCCCGTGCAGAATCGGCCGAGCACGTCGCGCATGGATGCCGGTGTGGGAGCGCAACTCATCATCGACGCAAGCCTTCGCTGCCGCAGCCCCGCCCGCAACGGAGTGTCCCGGCCAGTGGTGAGTGACAAATCAGCTGTGGCCTGGGTTGTTAATCTGGCGAAGTGACAGACAGCGATCAGCCGGGCAAGCCGAACTTAACGGCGACCAGTTGGGCGCTGTTGGGCATGCTGTCTTACGAGTACGAGCTTTCGGGCTACGACATCCGAAAGTGGATCGACTGGAGCATGCGGTTCTTCTACGGCAGCCCGGCGTACAGCCAGATCTACTCCGAGCTGAAAAAGCTGGAGCAACTCGGATTGGTGACATCGCGAGTCGAGAACAGCGCAGGCACCCGCAATCGCCGGCTGTACAAGATCACCGAAGCCGGCGTCGACGCCGTGACGCGGTGGGCCAACGAGGCGCCGCTCGATCCGCCCGTGCTCAAGCACACCCCGCTGCTGCGCGTGACGTTCGGCCATCTCACCAATCCGGCCAGGCTGAAAGAGATCCTTCAGGAACACCTCGGCTATGCCGACGAGATGTACCGCAATGCCGCCAAGGACGCGAAATGGGCGGGCGCGGACCCGTCGTGGGCGTATGCACGGGTGGCACTGAAGTGGGCCGAACGCTACTACGCAAACGAACGCGAGCTGACCTTGAAAATGATCAAAGAATTGGACGAGGCGGAGGCGACCTTGCCGCGGCCCGGGGACGGCACCACCAAAATCCCTTGGCCCGCACCGGAATACTGGTACGAGATCGAGAAAAAGGCCGCCGAAGAGTCGGATTAACTCCTCTGGGCCGCGTCGCGGGCTGCGATGTAGCCGTACACCAAGCCCTGCGCGATCGTCGCGCCGGCACCGGGATAGGTGGTTCCGAAGGCGTTCGCCGCCGTATTGCCGATCGCGTACAGGCCCCCGATCGCCGTACCGTCCTCCCGAAGCACCCTGGCCCGATCGTCGGCGCGTAACCCGCCACACGTGCCGAGGTCGGAAAGGACCATCTTCACCGCGTAGAACGGAGCCTTCTGCAGCGGGCGCAGATTGGGGTTCGGTGTGACAGTCGGATCGCCGTAGTAACGGTCGTATGCGCTGTCCCCACGGTGGAATTCAGAATCGATACCGGCACTGGCCCCCTCGTTGAACCGCCGAATCGTCTCGGTGAATTGGCCCGTCGGCACTCCCATCAACGCTGCCAACTCGCTGAAACTATCAGCCCGGCAGGCGATTCCGGCGTCATACCAAGCCTGCGGGATGGCCATACGTGGAAACAGGTCGGCGGCGAACACGTAACTATTGCGGTAGCGCTGATCAAAGACGATCCACATCGGCTCGACCGGATTGCCGGACCGTTCCAGTTCGAGCACCCGTTGACCGAACGACATGTAGTCGCAGGACTCGTTGGCGAACCTGTTGCCATTGGCGGCGACTATCAGTGCACCGGGCAGTGATCGTTCGGCGAGCATCACCGCTGGTGCCTTACCGGGCAACGGCGCGACTGCGGGGAACCACCACGATTGATCCATCAGATCGATGCCCGCCCCGAGGTCCTGGGTGATGCGGATGGCGTCGCCGGTGTTGGTGTCGGCCCCCAGGCTCTGATGCTCACCCAGCGACTCGGATTGAAACTTCCGTCGCATGTCCATGTGATGGTCGAACCCGCCCGCCGCGAGCACAACGCCGCGGCGAGCCGTGACGGTGATCTCGGCGCCGCCATGATCGACGACCGCCCCGGTTACCTGGTCTCCGTCGCCTACGAGTCGCACCAGCGAGGTCTGAGTCCAAATCGGTATCCCGGCACGCAGCACACCCGCGAACAGTCCGGCCGCCAATGCCTGACCGCCCGCTGCGTAGCGGCGTCCGATCAACAGACCGCCAACACCCTGGCCGAGTCGTTTGAAGACGAGGGGGACACCCTTTCGCGGCACCCGTGACATCAGGTTCAGCCAGCGATAGTCGGCGCCGGTGGTCGGCATCGGGATGGTGACTTCCATGACGCCGGGGCGAAGTCGCGACAGATATTCGCCCAGGATCGACGTGTCCAGCGGTCGGCATTCGCAAGTCCGTCCCGCCGCGCTGCCGCCGGGCAGTTCAGGGTGGTAGTCCGAGTACTCGCGAGCCCAGAACAGCTTCATCGGTGTGGTCCGCCGTAGCACGTCGACGGTCGCTTCCACATGCTCGAGGAACGCCGTCGACCGTTCACGGGGCGCTGATCCGGCGACCACGGCGTCGAGATAGGCCTGCGCGCGCTGGCGGCTGTCGTCCGCACCGCCCTCGCGCAGCACTTGGCTGGCGGGCAGCCACAGCGCTCCTCCGGAGCGCGCCGTGGACCCACCGACATGGGTCGACTTCTCGATGATCAGCACGCTCATGCCGGCGTCCCTGGCGGCCAACGCGGCCGCCATGCCCGTGCCCGACCCCACCACCAACAGATCGATCGTGCAATCGCGGACAGGCTGGGCAGCGGGAATCGTCATGGGAAGACCGGTCACGAGGCACGACACTAGGACCGCCTGCGCCTCATCAACGCCCCATCTCCTGGTGAGCGGAACAGTCCGTCCCGCAAACCACATCGTCACTGCTAGAACCGAGTTATGACGTCGCACACCGATTCCGACGAGATCCGGCAGATCGAGGCCGCTGCAACACCCACCCGGTTCGCCAGGGGATGGCATTGTCTGGGGCTGGTCCGCGACTTCGGAGACGGCACGCCGCACCAGGTCAATGCCTTCGGGCAGAAGCTGGTGGTATTTCGTGGGGAGGACGGCAAGATCAACGTCCTTGACGGCTATTGCCGCCACATGGGGGGAGACCTGTCGCAGGGCACCGTCAAAGGCAATGAGATCGCCTGCCCATTCCACGATTGGCGTTGGGGCGGTGACGGTCGATGCAAGAAAGTGCCCTACGCGCGCCGTACCCCGCGGCTGGCGCGCACCGCGACATGGCAGACGCTCGAACAGGACGGCATGCTGTTCGTCTGGAACGACCCTGAAGGCAACCCGCCGCCCGACGACGTCACCATTCCCCGCATCGAAGGCGCCAGCAGTGACGAGTGGACCGACTGGCACTGGTACACCACCATCGTCAACACCAATTGCCGCGAGATCATCGACAACGTCGTCGACATGGCGCACTTCTTCTACATTCACGGATCACTGCCGACACAGTTCAAGAACATTTTCGAGGGGCATGTGGCCACGCAGTACATGAACAGTGCCGGGCGACCGGATCTGGGAGAGCCGGGCGAGAGTCAAATGCTCGGCACCACGTCGGTCGCTTCCTACTACGGGCCGTCCTTCATGATCGACGACCTGATCTACCACTACACCGACATCGATCACCATACGATCCTGATCAACTGTCACTATCCGATCGATGCGAATTCCTTTGTGCTGCAATATGGAATCATCGTCAAGAAGTCGGCTGCGCTGCCCGCGGAGCTCGCCACGCAGACCGCGATCGGGCTAGGGGACTTCGTGAAGATGGGTTTCGAGCAGGATGTGCAGATCTGGAAGAACAAAGCCCGCATCGACAACCCGTTGTTGGTGGAAGAGGACGGCCCGGTCTACCAACTGCGTCGGTGGTACGAGCAGTTCTATGTCGATGCCGCCGACGTGACCCCCGACATGGTTGACCGCTTCGAGTTCGAGATCGACACCACCCAACCGCGCGAACAGTGGATGAAAGAGGTCGAAGCGAATATCGCGGCGAAGACCGCCGGCCGCTGATGGCCGTGCGGCCCGACAACCGACTCGCCGACTCGCCGATGGTGCCGGTCACATGCCGGCGGTGCGGCGCCGAGGTACTGGCGCGCAAGAGCACTTGGGACCAGACCAGCGTGCAATGGAATGCGGACGCTTCGGCACGGTGCCTTGAACGCCGCGATGCCGATCAACTCGCGGGCCACGGACGCGGGCTGTTCCTCGCGTGCTCGGCACTGCGGGACTCGCTCATGGCGGCGGCGCGCGAAGGCGTACTGCCGATTGTCGACGAGGCCGCAGGCATCGCGCGGTAACTTTTACCGGTGACCGGTGAAGAGCAACCCGTCGCAGTGGTGACGGGTGGTAGCCGCGGCGCGGGCCGCGGTATCGCCGATGCGCTGCTTGCCCGCGGCTGGCGCGTGTACGTGACCGGGCGGACAGTGACCGCGACGCAGGGCGGCATCGCCGTCCAACTCGACCACCGCGACGACGACGCCGTCGCCGCGCTGTTCACCAGGGTCGCTGACGAGAGCGGCCGACTCGATCTGCTCGTCAACAACGCCGCCGCCGTCCATGACGAGCTGGTCAACCCGAAGCCGTTCTGGGACAAGCCGCTTGAATTAGTGGACGTGCTCGACGTGGGACTGCGCTCGGCGTACGTAGCCTCGTGGCATGCGGCACCGCTCATGGTCGCTGCCGGCCACGGCTTGATTGCTTTCACGTCGTCGCCGGGTTCGGTCTGCTACATGCATGGACCCGCGTACGGAGCGCAGAAGGCGGGTATCGACAAACTCGCCGCCGATATGGCGGTCGACTTCCGCGACACCGGCGTGTCGACGGTGTCGATCTGGATGGGCATCCTGCTGACCGAGAAGCTGCGCGCCGCTTTTGCGCGCGACCCGCAGGCCCTCGCCGAGACCGCAAAGCACGCCGAAACCCCGCAATTCACCGGTTATTTGATCGATGCGCTGTGGCGCGACCCGGCCCTGGATGAGTTGAACGGTCAGACGGTCATCGGTGCCGAACTGGCCGACCGCTACGGCATCACCGACGAGGGCGGCAGAAAACCGCCGTCGCATCGGGACATGCTCGGCGCCCCAAGGACGCCGAGTTCGGTCATCGTCCGCTGACCCGGCTCGCGCGCAATTCGGTCAGGACATTTGGAACGCGCTCAACGGAGCTTCGTCGGGATAAGAAGACGGGCCACCCAGATCGTAGGCCGCATTGAGCGCGCCGATGAACGACGCATCGTGCAACGGCTCGCTGGGCACATCGAGTTTGATTCCCCTCTTGCGGAGGTCGTCGACCATCATGTCGATCGCCTTGTGGGGGGTGAGGTCGTCGGATCCGTCCATGTTCTTCTTCAGCTCGTCGAAGTCGGAGAACACCTCGGCGGACCAATGCACCAGAAAGCGCAGTTCGTCGGTGTGGTGGCGGGCGATCACGTCGTCGCCGTTCTTGAGCAACCAGTGGTCGCGGTCGGCCGGATCGCCTGCGAACACCGTGTCGAAAGCCAAACCCGCCGGAACCTGTTGCTCCAGTGGGCCATTGGCCTCGCCGCGATGAACCATCATCTCGTTCTGTACGACGACGCCGCGGTTGTTGATGGGTGGCAGTATCCGCTTGGGAGCCTTGAGCGGACCGTCCGGCCAGTAGGTGAATCCGCTGCCGCCATCGAGTGAGAACCACGTGATCACCTGCGCCATTTTGATCAGGTAATCGCTGAACAGGCCGGACTTACCCATCACGCTGCACAGCCACGTGGGCGCGTTCTCATGTCGCACACCGCGGAAGCTCGGCGAATCCAGATGGCCGGGATCGCGGTTGGCGCACGGACCGTTGATGTTGAACAACATCAACTCGGGCTTGGCGTACTTTGCGCCCCAGTAACTCTTGGCCATCTCGAGGAAGGATGCGTTGTAGAACACGTCGTGCAATTCCGGGTAGAGCACGGTGCCGTAGTTGGCCAGGTAACCGCGAAACGTCGGGGTGAGAAACAGGTCCAGCGACGGCTCGAAACCTTCGGGGAACATGCCGCTCATCGTCGCCATGAGTTCCTCGGCGGAGGCGAAATGCTGGGCGATGATCAACTTCCACGGACCCTGGGTGCGGACCACATTCAGCAGGCGGTCCTTCTGGTCGTCGGTGTAGACGTTGTCGATCTCGCGCGGCGGCGCGGCGGGCCGCAGCACGTCCGAAAGTTCCATTCGCCGCTCGTCGGTGAGCATCTCGTGTCTCCTCTTGGTCTGGCTTGGATTAGCCCAATTGTGATTCGGGTTGGTGCCGCTGGTCTGGGGGATGACCGGTGATCGGGACGCGGATATCGCCGAAGTCGAGCGGATGGTCGAATTTCGCCCGCAGCAGCGCACATATCTCCGCCACAGCCAGCCTGCCCCGCGCGGTCGCGTCCGACCGCATCAAAAAGCCGTGGTAGGCACCGGGATAACGGGTGACGCTCACCTGCACCCTGGCGTCGCGAAGCCGGTTGGCGTAACGCTCCCCCCAGTCGCGGATGGGGTCACATTCGGCGGTCACCACAATCGCCTGCGGCAGCCCCTTCAGATCGCTGGCGTACGCGGGAATTCGGTAAGCGTCGTGCGGCGCGCCCGCCGCGCCGTCGGTGAGCTCGTGCATGTAGCAGATGTCGTCGTGGGACAACATGGGCGCGTCGGTCAACTCGGTGATCGACTGTGCCCCCATGTCTCGATCGAGGCCCGGGTAGATCAACACTTGGCAGAAGATCGCCGGGCCGTCGTGGTCGCGTGCGGCGAGTGCCACTGCTGCCGCCAATGAACCGCCTGCGCTGTCGCCGACGACCGCGAGCCGTGTTGCGTCGAGTCCGAGACGGTCGGCGTTGTCGGCGATCCATGACGTCGCCGAATACGCGTCGTCGAACTGTGCAGGCGGTGGGCACTCGGGTGCGAGCCGATAGTCGACCGCCACCACGGCGGCGTCGGTGAGTGACGCGAGAGTCCTCGCGAGGGGTTCGAACGAATGGTTGGATCCCATCACCATTCCGCCACCGTGGAAGTACACCAACACGGGCGCCGCGGTTTGCGCGCCAGGGCGGTAGATCCGCAACGGGATCGGTCCGGCCGGTCCCGGCGCAAAGCAGTTCTCCACCGACGCGATATCCGGCATGTCCGGCAGCGGTGCGTTCTCGATGGCGTCGCGGACCGCGGCCAGCCCCCGCCGGCGCATCGGTGCGATCGGGCCGAATGACGCAACGCGCGCCGCCGCGTCGGGGTCGAGCGGAGGAACGCTCATCGCGGGTTTTGCGCCGGGTCGAACCGCCGCTTGGTTCGCAGCTGCGGCGCACGTTGCGCCGCAAGGACATTGGCGCGCTCGGTCATCGCCGATCCGACATACTCGGGTTGGGTGAGCAAGTAGAACCTGCCATCGGCTGCCTGGTCGAACACCAACTTCGCGGCCTCGATGGGGTCCATCGCTTCGGCCTTGATGTCGAGCATGGCGTCACGCTGGGACTCAGCCGCCGCGACGTCGCCTGCTGTGACGCCGCCCGCGGACTCGAAGATGTTCGACTTGACCGCGCCCGGCAGCACCGCCTGTACGTGGATGTGGTCGTGGCCGGCGTGTGCGATCTCCAGATGCAGGCATTCGGTCAGCGCCAGCACCGCGTGCTTGCTGACGATGTAGGGCGCCTGCAGTGGGACGACGGCCACCCCGCCGATCGACGAGAGGTTCCATACCCACGCCGGTGAACCGGTCTCGATCATCCGGGGCAGAAATGCCCGCACTCCGTGAAAGACGCCGCTGATGTTGATGTCGACGACTTTGTTCCAGTTCGCGATCGGGGTGTCCCACAGGTAGCCGAACTGCTCCACGCCGGCGTTGTTGACCAACAACCGGACTGGTCCGAGTTCGCGGTACGTACGCTCGGCGAGTGCCTCGAGTGCCTCCGGTTCGCGCACATCGCATTGCGCGTCGACTGCGGTGCCGCCTGCGGCATTGAGTTCGTCGCGGAGTGCGGCGGCCGCGGCGCCGTCGATGTCGGCGAGCACCACCGTCATGCCCAATGCGCTGGCGTGCCGGGCCAGGCCCGCCCCGATACCCGCGCCCGCACCCGTGATGACCGCGACGCCTCCCGCGAACGTGTCGCCGGCGTTCACGCGTTGGCGGCGTGCTCTGCGAACGGGATCGAATCCTCGGCGTCGAGCACGACATTCATCGAAGTGAACACCAGACCGCTGTCCCCGCGCCGGATCCCGACGTCGACGACACCGCTGGAGACGTCGAAAGGCACGTTGTTGGTGATCTGGTTGACGTACAGGTAGAAGCGGACCCTCGTCACGGGTCCGTCGATGCCGGTGCGGAAGATATTGGTGGCGTGGTGCCGAAGGGGGTAGGGATTCTCGTTGCGGTGCTGGGTGAGCCAGGCCAGCGTGGCCGCGCCGCCGTGCAATTCTGCCGCCAGCAACTCCTCGAACGGACAGGCGCCCGAGTCCGACCGGCTCACGTACTCCATCTCATCGCCGATCCTGGCGGCGAGTTCGTCGAAATGGCCTTGGTCGTAGTGGTACCAGAACCCGGCGATGAACTCCTGGATCTCGGACAGCGTGATCTCGTTGCTCATGGCGGGCAGTCAAGCGCATTGTGGCGCTCCTAACACGGCTTCTGTCCGCTCAGCGGAACTGAACTAACCGGTGATCAGGTTCCACAGCCCCGCCGAACCGGCGGCCAGCGCGGAATCTGCGACCTTGGCGTCCCAGTGCCGGACGGAGCCGAACTCTGAGCGCCACGCCAGTGCCGCCCTGGTGAACTCGTGCAATCGGTGTTCCCGGGTGGTACCGATCGCGCCGTGCACCTGATGGGCGTTGCGCACTACGACGGATGCGGCGTGGCCGGCGCATGATCGTGCCACGGCGATAAGGAATTCCAGGTTCGGCGCCGTCCAGTCGCTGCTGACGGCGGCGGTCAGTGCCGCTTCGGTTGCGGCGCGCGCGAGCGCGGCTTCGGCCGCGATGTCGGCGACCTGGTTCTGCACCGCCTGGAACTTCGAAAGGGGGCGGCCGAACTGCACACGCGACGTCACGTGCTCGACAGACAACTCCAGAATCTCCTGAAGCGACGCACACACCTGAATTGCGCGGATCAGAGCTGATCTGAGCGTCAGTTGCGCCACGACGGTGACCGGCACCGGTTCGCCGACCAACGTCTCGGTGTCCACCTCGAGGTTGTCGCGTGGTTCACCGATCATGTTGGCGCCCGGCGTGATCCGCAGCGCGTCGGTGTCGACGTCTGCGGCGCGATACCCGTCGCCGACGCGCCAGACGACGACGACCCGGTCGGCGGTCGACGCCCACGGCACTGCCGCCGCCCTGCCGTTGGCGTCGACCTTCGACACGGTGCGGATGGCCGTGTCCGCAGGCGTCCCGTTGGCCTCCAACAGCCAGCAGGCCAGCAGATCGTGTTCCGCCAACGGCAGTCGCACTCCGTTGCGCACCGCGGCCGAGAGGAGTTCGGCCGACTCGTACCAGCCCGCGCCACTGCCGCCCGACGCCTCGGCGCCGGTGAGACGAATGAGGCCGAGTTCGTCGAGTGCACTCCACAATTGCCGATCACACGACACGGAATCGGAGCGCGCATGGTGCTCCCGGTACTCCGCGAAGACCGAGCCCATCATGTCGATGACCGCCTGGTCGACCCCAGTGCCCGGCGACACCGTCATCGCAACCCCAGCCCGCGGGCGATGACACCACGCAGTACCTCGTTGGTCCCACCCCGCAGAGTGAAGCCGGGACGCTGGTCGACCGCGGCGGACACGAGTTTCGAATACGCGGAATCCGCATTTCTTTCGGCGTGCAGATCGGCGAAATCGGCGATGTCGCCCTCCGTGGTGGTGCCGAGTACCTTGACCACCGCCGCTGGCACGTCGGCAGGTTCGTGGCGTTCCAATGCGCCCGCCACCGCCGTCGACATCTGGTGCAGTCCGGCGATACGGCCGACCAGGCGACCCAGATCCGGATCGCGTGAAATACGTTGTGCCGCCATGGCTTCAGCAGCGTTGGCCAGCACCATGAATGTCGACAGGAACCGCTCGGGTCCACTACGTTCGAAACTCAACTCCGAGGTCACCTGACGCCAACCCGCGCCGATCTGGCCGAAGACCATATCGTCGGGCACGAACACCTCGTCGAGGATCACCTCGTTGAAGTGGTGTGCACCGTTCATCGACACGATCGGCCGGACATCGACACCCGCGCCGCGCAGATCGACGATGAATTGGCTCAGTCCGGTGTGCCGATTCTGCGGATCGACCGGTGCGGTCCTGGCCAGGACGATGAAGGCGTGGGCGAGGTGCGCCCCGGACGTCCATACCTTGGTGCCTGACAACGCCCAGCCCCCGTCGACCCGAACGCCCTTGGTGCGCACGCTGGCCAGATCCGAACCGGAATCCGGCTCGCTCATCCCGATGCCGAAGAAGCACTCGCCGCGGACAATCCGCGGTAGGAATTCGCGCTTCTGCCGTTCGGTGCCGTATTTGAGCAGCGACGGTACGATCTGGCGGTCGGCGATCCAGTGCGCCGCCACGGGTGCGCCGGCGGCCAGCAACTCCTCGGTCACGACGAACCGTTCGAGAAACGAGCGTCCGTGCCCGCCGTATTCGGTCGGCACCGTCATGCCCAGCCAGCCACGCGCCGCGAGAGCGGCGGTGAACTCCTCGTCCCAGCCGGTCAGCCACGCGTCCACCGACGGCGCGAAGACCTGTTCGGCAATGAACTCGCGCACCTCGGCGCGAAGCGCCTGCGTCGCAGCTGGATTGACTGTAGCGGGCGGGACGAGCCGGGATGAGATGGTGGGTGCCGTCACGAGGTCCGCCACCGTTCGAGTCGCTGGTGATGCTGAATGTCGCCGTGCGCCAACGGTTGCATGGCCGCGGCCATGCCCAATGTCGATTCGAGCGAACCGGACTGCGACTCCTGTAGCAGCCGTTTGGCCATCCGCAGCGCGTGCGGAGGGTTCTTACCGATGCGGTCGGCGAGTCCACGCGCCGCGTCGAGCAGCTCGTCGTGGGGGACCACGCGGCTGACCATTCCCCAGCCGAGCGCGGTCGCGGCATCGATGCGATCACCGGTGAAGGTCATTTCGGCGGCGCGCGCGTATCCGATGGCCCGAGGCAGGAACCAAGCGCCGCCGTCGCCGGGAATGAGGCCGAGTTGTACGAAGCTCTCGGCGAACGACGCACGCTCGGAGGCGATGCGGATGTCGCACATCATCGCCAGGTCGCAGCCCGCGCCGATGGCGGGGCCGTTGACCGCCGCTATCAACGGGACTTCGAGTCGGCCCAATGCGCGTGGGATCCGTTGGATTCCGTCTACGTAGGCGCGCCGCTGACTGATTGCGTCAAGTCCGAACATGCCTTGCCGGTCAGCCATCTCCTTCACGTTGCCGCCTGCCGAGAAGATCTTGCCCGCACCGGTGAGGATGACGGCGGCGATCGCGGCGTCGGCGTTGGCGTCGTCGACAGCGGCCTCGAAGGCGGTGATGAAGCCCTTGTCGGTGATCGCGTTGCCGACCTCCGCCAGGTTGATCGTCCAGAGCTGGGTCGGTCCGTCCGTGTCGACGCGGAGGGGGTTCGGGGTTGCGGTCATGACGCAGGCAGCTGAAGCGACTTGGTCTGCAGGAACTCCTCGAAGCCGGCCCGGCCGAGTTCACGGCCGACGCCGGACTTCTTGTAGCCGCCGAACGGCGCGATTGGGTTGTAGGCCCCTCCGTTGATGTCGAGCTGCCCGGTCTGCACGCGGCGGGCGAATCCGACGGCGGCGTCCACGTCTTTCGCCCAGACGGCGCCCGACAGTCCGTAGCGCGTTCCGTTGGCGATCCGCAGCGCGTCGTCCTCGTCGGTGAACGGGATGACGGCCAGCACCGGGCCGAACACTTCCTCCTGGCCCAGTTCCGAATCCGGATCGACGTCGGCGAAGACGGTGGGGGCGACGAAATAGCCGACGTCGCAGACCTTTTCGGCGCCGCCGGTGAGCAGCCGCGCCCCGTCCCGCTGGGCCCGTTCGATATAACCGCGCACACTGTCGCACTGCGACGACGACGCCGACGGGCCGATGCGGGTGGCCGGATCCCATGGATCGCCGACGGTGTACTTGGCCACCGCCGACTCGACCAGGTCGAGCGCCTCGCGGTAGCGCGATTGCGGCACCAGCATGCGTGTCCACGCCATACAGGTTTGACCGCCGTTGAGGAAGGCGTTGCCGACGCCTACCTTCACCGCGGTTGTCAGGTCTGCGCCATCCAGGATGACGTTGGCGGATTTCCCTCCGAGTTCGAGCGCGACCTTTTTCACCGTCCGCCCCGCCAGTTCACCGACGCGTGCGCCCACCCCGGTGGAGCCCGTGAACGACACGAAATCGACGTCGGGGTGCTCGGCGAGGCGTTCGCCGATCACCGGGCCCGGCCCCGACACGAGATTCACCACGCCGGCGGGCAGGCCCGCCTGTCCGAGCGCCTCGACGAACTCGAACACCGACAACGGCGCTTCGTTGCTCGGCTTGAGCACCACCGTGCAGCCTGCCGCAATCGCGGGGAGCACCTTGGCCACCACTTGATAGAGCGGATAGTTCCACGGTGTGATTGCGCCGACCACCCCGTACGGTTCCCGCACCACCAGCGAATTGCCAACGCGTTCTTCGAATTCGAACCGTCCGAGGACCTCTGCGAAGCCTCGCGCCACCGCCATCGGCACCTGCGTCTGCACCGACTGCGCGATGCGCACGGGTGCGCCCATCTCGGCGGTGATCGTCTCGGCGATATCAGGGAGGCGCTTCTCCATCGCGTCGAGCACGCCGGCGACGCGGTCACGCCGGTCGGCGACGGATATCGACGGATCGAACGCGCGACGTGCGGCGGCAACGGCGGCGTCGACGTCGGCCGCCGTGCCGCTGGGCACCGTGCCGATGACTTGCTCGGTGGCGGGGTCGACTACTTCGATGGCGTCATCGCCGTCCGGTGTCACCCATTGCCCGTCGATGAACAGCGTTGTGCGGTCGTAGTTGTGCATGGCCTGCTTCCGGTGTCAGGGGACGATGCTGGCGCGGACGTCGCGTTTGCCGACGGCAGCGGCGAACGCCTCGTTGATGTCGTCCAGCGGGTATTGCGCTGCGGCAAGGCGATCCAAAGGCAGCCTGTCGCGGTGCTGTTCGAGGAACGTCAGCGCCCGCGACAGCACCGCGGGATCGTAGAGTGAGACGCCGACCATGGTCTTGTTGGCGAATACGAACCGTGACGGGTCGAACTCGAACGTCTTGCCGATGTTGATGTTGCCGATCTCGAGATACCGGCCGAACTGACCGAGCATTGTCAGGCCCTCGTCGATGGCCGAGGGGTGACCCGCCACCTCGACGACGACGTCGGCGCCCTGCCCGTCCGTCAGCTTGCGCACCAGTTTCGCCCGCTCCTTCGGAGTAGCCACCTCGGCGATGTCGATGACGGAGTCGGCGCCGAACGCCGTTGCCAGTTCGAGCCGTTCGGGTACACCGTCGATGGCAACGACATTGGCCGCACCGCGCGCCTTGGCGAGCGCGACGGCGTACAGGCCCAATGCGCCTGCACCCTGCACGACGACATGCTCCCCGAGTTGCAGGTCTACTCGTTCGAGGCCGTACATCACTTGTGATAGAGCACAGTTCGCACCGGCGGCGATGTCGTCGGGGACACTGTCAGGCACGGTGTAAACCACGGCGCCTGCTGGCAGCAGGAAGTAGTCGCCGTACCCGCCGACGAAATAGGGCGGCTCGTCGGCACGTCCGAGCATGGCCATCGTCAGGTTCAGGCAGGCGTTGCGCCTGCCCGCCAGACAGTTTCGGCACCGATGGCAACAGAAGAAGTAGGGAAATACCACCCGCGTGCCTTCTTTCAGCGGCTTGCCGCTGGAGTCGGTGACCGCGCCGTCCCCGAGAGCCGCGACGGCGCCGACCATTTCGTGGCCGAGCACAGTTGGCAGCTGTCCTCCCAGCCCACGGGTGGCGAACGTGCCGTGCCAGGCATGCACGTCGGAGCCGCAGATGTTGGCGCGGCTCACCCTCACGAGGATCTCGCCCGCGCGCACCGTTGGCAGGCTGACGGTCTGGATCTCGAACGGTGTACCGGGTTCGTCGAAGCGTGCGATTCGTCCTGTGAACATCATTTCCCTGAGTGAGTCGCCGATTCGAGGCTGAAGCGTTCGCGCAGATCGCGCTTGAGCAGCTTGCCGCTGGGGTTCTTGGGCAGGGCATCGACGAAGAACACCCGCTTGGGTGTCTTGAAGCCGGCGAGGTGCTCCCGGCAATGGGCCAGCACCTCGTTCTCAGTCAGCGTGACTCCGTCGCGTGGTACCACCGCAGCGACTATCGTTTCCACCCAGACCGGATGCGCAAGTCCGAAGACCGCGGCTTCGTGAATACCGTTGTGGCGGTACAGCACTTCTTCGACCTCGCGGCTGGCCACGTTCTCGCCGCCGGTTTTGATCATGTCCTTCTTGCGGTCGACCACGTGCAGCAGGCCGTGCTCGTCGTAGTAGCCGAGGTCACCCGAGTGGAACCAGCCACCCTTGAATGCCTCGGCCGTCTTGGTGGGATCATCGAGGTAGCCGAGCATGAGATGTGGGCTGCGGTGCGCTATCTCGCCGACGGTGCCCGTCGGCACGGGGTGGTCGGCGTCGTCGAGGATCGTCGTCTCGACGTTGACCACCGGTCGTCCGGCTGCGCCGGCATGGTCGTCCTGCTCGCCGGGGCCGAGGGCCGACGCCAGCGGTGCCATCTCCGTTTGGCCGTAGAAGTTCCACAACCGCAGATTCGGCAGTCGCCGACGCATCTCGGCCAGAATCTCTCTCGGCATCGGTGACGCGCCGTAGTAACCCTTGCGAAGACTCGACAGGTCGACCTCGTCGAAAACGGGGGAGCGCAGCAGAGAAATCCAAACCGTCGGCGGTGCAAAATAATTCGTCGCGCCGTGGTGCGCGATGGCCCGAAGCACCAGCTCGGGTTCCGGCCGCGGCAGGATGATGCTGGTGGCGCCGAGGTAGATGTCGGTGGCCAAGAAGTTGTCCAGCTGCGCGCAGTGGTACAGCGGTAGCGAGTGCACCTCGACGTCGTCGCCCGACATCTCGCCGGCGACGATCGTGCTGATGTACTGCCACATCAGGCTGCGACTGGTGTGCATCACACCCTTCGGCCGCGATTCCGTGCCGCTGGTGTACATCAGCCGCAGCAGCTGGTCGTCCTCGATGTGCGGGCGGGGTGCGGCGCTCGTGGTGGCCAGCCACTGCGCGAAATCGTCCCAGCCACTCACGGCGGACTGGCCACGACCCGACAGTGCGACCTTCGTCTCGACCCTGCCGCCGAGAGTCATCGCCTGCTCGGCCGTCGGGATCAGGTCGTCCTCGACGATGAAGCCGGTCGCCTTGCTGTGACCGAGGATGAACGCGATCTCCTCACCGGTGAGCATGAAGTTGATCGGGACCAGCACGACCGCCGCGCGTGCGGTGGCGAACGCGATGACGGCGTACTGCCAGCAGTTGTGTGACAACAGGGCGATGCGATCGCCTGGTCGGAACCCGTTGTCAGCCAATGCCGCCGCCGCTCGGTCCACCAGGTCGTCGAATTCGGCGAACGTCAGCACCACGTCGCCGTCGATGATCGCGATCTTGTCGGGTTGCCTGCGGGCAGAGCGGCGAGGAATGTCGCCGAGCGTGTGGCTGCGCGCCTGCGCGACCACGCTGTCCAGTTCCGGCTGCATGCACCGAACACTATGCACCGCCGCGGATGGACGGCCGATCATGTCCCGCTGAGAGGAAGACGCCGTCGGCGAAATGCCCGGCGGCTTTGATACTCGGTGCATGGCTACAGTCCCCACCGCCTGCGCTGCGGAGATCGAAGTCGACGCAGGGGAGTTGCGGGTCAATCTCCGCGAAGCCGACCCTGGCGTGCTGGTCGCCGTGCTTGCGCAATTGACCGGCGATCCGTCGGTTGTCGACGTGTTCGGGCCCAAGATCTCGCATGTTCCCGATCCGCCCGAGCGCGCCGGGGTCACCGATCCTGACACCGCCGAGGCTCTGGTGGAGGCCTTGGTTAAGGCCTTGGCGAAGGCGGTCGAGGGGGCGCCCCGTGCAGTCGGTTCAGTCGCGCCGGACAACCCCGAACTCTTCGCCAAAATCGCGCCGGTGGCCCTTGGCTCGGAGGTCGCCGATGAGTTCATCCCGCTGCTGCTCGAGCAGGGTGGGTTCCAGCTGTCCCAGCCGACGCTGCCGCGCACGGCGCCGATCCCGAAGGCACTCACGGTCGCGATCGTCGGCGCGGGACTGGCGGGCATGATCACCGCACTGGCGGCGGCCGATGCCGGGGTGGAGTTCGAGATCTTCGACCGCAACGACGAGGTCGGAGGTACGTGGCTGACCACCACGTATCCCGGTATCGGCGTCGATACGCCATCGGCCTATTACTCGTTGTCACGGGACGTGAACCCCGAATGGACCAGCTACTACCCGCAGGGCGCGGAGTATCAGGCGTACCTGGTGTCGCTGGCAGACAAGTACGGCCTGCGCGAGCACACCCGGTTCCGCACCGAGGTCGAGGCCCTGAGGTGGGACGAGGACCGCAGGCAGTGGCAGGTTCACGCCGTCGATGCGGACGGCAATCGCGACGTCAGCTACGCCCGTGTCGTGGTCACCGCCGCGGGTTATCTCAACCGCCCCCGGTGGCCCGACGTGTCGGGGCGAGATTCCTTCTCCGGCATCAGCATTCATTCGGCGCAGTGGGACTCGTCAGTGGACCTCACCGGTAAGCGGGTGGCCGTCATCGGTGCCGGGTGCACGGCGGTGCAGATCGTCGACGCCTGCGTCGACGACGTCGAGCACCTGACGGTGTTCCAGCGCCAACCGCACTGGGTCGCTCCCCGCAAGCGATTGACCGACGACGTCCCGGACCATCGGCGCTACCTCGGCCGTCACGTGCCGTATTACGCGAACTGGAACAGACTCAAGTCCTACTGGGGCACATCCGACAACAACTACCCGGTCATCCTGCAGGATCCGGAATGGGCCGCCGACCACCTGTCCATCTCTCAGGCCAACGACGTGCTGTTGCAGATGTGTCTTGAATACATCGACCGAACGTTCGGCGCCGACAGCGAACTGGCGAGGAAGGTCACCCCTGACTTCGCGCCCTACGGCAAACGAATCATCAGAGATCCCGGCGGTTACTACGCCGCACTGACCCGCGACCACGTCGACGTCGAAGCCAGTGAACCCGCCGCGATCAACGCCAAAGGCATTGTCACCCAGGATGGTAGGCAGATCGACCTGGACGTCATCATCTACGCGACCGGCTATCACCTTGACTTCCTGTCCACCGTCGACATCCGCGGACGCGGCGGAAAGAAGCTGACAGACGAATGGGGTGACAGCCCTCGCGCCTACCGGGGTGGAACGGTGCCCGGATTCCCCAATTTGTTCATCAACTCCGCGCCGAACTACAGCCCGGGGCACGGCGCCGGGGCCAACTTCTCGATGGAAGTGATGGCGCACTACGTGATCGAGTGCCTGCAATTGATGGCGCTGCGCGGCGCCACCACCATGGAGGTCACCCAGCAGGCCTACGACGACTATGTCGCCGACATCGACGAGGCCATGGCGGGCACCGTCTGGTGTCACACCCCCAACGCGCACACCTACTACCGTTCTGGTTCGGGCCGGGTGGTGGTTGCCACCCCGTACCGGCTCGTCGATATCTGGCATCAGCACCGAGCGCCGGTCGAAGACCATTTCGAGCTGCAATGACGCGATTGCTCAGCGGAAGAACGGCTTTGGTGACGGGCAGCAGCCGCGGCATCGGACGGGCGATCGCACAGCGTCTCGCCGCGGAAGGGGCCACCGTTGCGGTGACGGCGCGGGCCCACACGCCATCCAAGTCTGTCCGGTCAGGGGTCGCGACGGCGATCCCAGGAACAATCGACGAGACCATCGAACTGATCGAAGCGGCAGGCGGATCGGCGTTCGGACTGGCCGCCGACCTCGAGAACGTCGATGCTCGCGATGGACTGATCGACGCCGTGCTCGACCGCACAGGGCGGATCGACATACTGGTCAACAACGCGGGCTTCGCGGACTACTCGGTTGTCGAGGACATGTCGCTCGATACCTTCGAGCGGACCGTCGAACACTACCTACGCACCCCGTTCGTGCTGACGAAAGCCGTTGTGCCGCATATGCGCCAACAGGGCGGCGGCTGGATCGTCAACATCGGGTCAGTCACCGGTGTGGCCCCGGTGCGGCCGTATCGGGAGTACAACAAGACCTCCGGCGACGTGATCTACGCGTCGATGAAGGCCGCACTGCACCGCTTCACCCAGGGCGTAGCGGCCGAACTGCTCGACGGCAACATTGCTGTCAACTGCGTCGGCCCCTCCACCGCGATCAGGACCCCCGGCGCGGCGAGCCTGATTCCCGAAACGTTTCCCACCGAACCCGTGGAGTATCTCGCCGAAACCGTGTTGGCGATGTGTCATCTGCCTGCCGAAGAACGCACCGGGCTGGTGGCGTTCAGCCTGCACTATCCGTGGTCCCAAGGTCTGGCGGTACACAGCCTGGACGGCCTGAAGGAGCTACCGCCGCTGGAACCGCCCGCGACCGCCAACCCGAATATTCTGCCGGCCGGCCTCTGACCGCTCACGAGCAGGTGAGTCAGGTCAGCACGGGTTCGGCGATGGGACAGAAACTGTGGCACACCCTGTCGCGGATGATCACATCGGGACATTCGGGGTCGAACCATCGATCCACATGGGCCCAGTGGATCGGGTGCATGAGGTACGGACCCATCAGGCCGGCCTCGTCGGTGAACTCCTGCTCGAACACGTGCGTCCACGGCGAAGTGCCGATCGCGGTTTCGACGCGGCTGAGTTGCCATGCCGTGATCGACGAAACGTACCGCGTCAGCATGCGTAGGTCGGCTTCGAACCGCGCCACTGTCGAGTTCTCGGTGCCGGGGAGCACCCGCAGCAGCAGCGTTCGGTACACCGAACCGGCATCCCCGGCACATCGTGTGGGCATGCCGCGGTAGTCGACCCCGTCGATGTGGGTGATTGCCGGGTCGTCGAATATGGCCGAGAACGCACATTCGGCCGATTCCCAATCGGATTCGCTGTCGAATCGCAGGTGCGTGAGGATGTCTCCGCCGTTGCGGCTCCCGGGTGCGGTCGCGGCAATGACTGCGCTGCGGCCTACTGCGGCATCGCGCAGTTCGGCGATCAGTCGATCGCGGTGCGCTTCATCGGCGTGGATCAGGCGGGTGACGTTAAACATCGCACAGGCCGTCGACGTCGGCGGCGCTCGCGGCCACCTCGCGGGTGCGGTTCTCCACCAACTCGTCCATTGCCGACCACCACTGGCCGAGTGTGGGATCCGGGCGACCCTGCCACGTCATCTCCCACCATGCCCGAGGGTTGGACAGGGACCACGTGATCGTGACGGTGTTGGACTGGTCGTCGAACCAGATCGGCGGACTGACGAGCACGCCGCGCAGGGTCATTCCCCGCTCGACGGCGCCGGGCGCGTATTCGGCCAGATACCTGTCGACGAATGTCCGCGTACATCCGGGGCGAGTCACCACGCGGTCGATGACATAGACCTCGCCAGCCATGAGTTCAAAGCTATGCACTCGCGGTGGTTGCCTACAGCGGAAGTCCCGACTAGCGGGAACCCTCGTTGACCCGTCGCAGGGGCACAGCGACGGTGGATCGATGAGCGCAGATGGGCGACACCCGTTCACCCCCGTCAAGCTCGGCCCGGTAACACTGCGGAATCCCACGATCAAAGCCGCGACCTCGGAGGGCCGCTCACCCGAAGGTCTGGTCACCGACGAGTTAATCGCGTTCCATCGCGCTTTCGCCGAAGGCGGCGTCGGCATGACGACTGTGGCCTACTGCTGCGTGGCCCCCGAGGGCGCCAGCGCGCCCGGCCAAATCGTGATGAGCCCGCGCGCACTGCCCGGCCTACGCCGCCTCACGGATGCGGTGCACGATGCGGGCGCGGCGGTCTCGGCGCAACTGGGTCATGCCGGCGTGGTGGCCCACAAGAAGCTCACGGGCGTCACGCCGGTGGCGCCGAGCCGGTTCATCAACCCGGCGTCGATGGCCTATTGCCGTGAGATCTCCCGTGCCGAGATCGGCGCTGTCATAGACCGGTTCGGTGCCGCAGCCAGGGTAGCCGTAGACGCCGAATTCGACGCCGTCGAACTGCATTTCGGCCATCTGTACCTACCCAGCTCGTTCCTCAGCCCGCTCATCAACCGACGCAAGGATGACTACGGCGGGGATATCGACAACCGGTCGAGGCTCTGCCGCGAGATTGCGCGCCGGGTGCGTGATGTGGTGGGCGACCGGATCGCGGTGATCGCCAAGCTCAACATGGACGACGGGGTGCCCGGCAGCATCTGGGTGACCGAGGCGCTTCGCACCGCGCAGTTGCTCGACGCCGATGCGACCTTGGACGCGATCGAGTTGACCCAGGGCTCTTCGGTGTTCAAGCCGATGTTCCTGTTCCGTGGCGATATTCCGGTCAAGGAATTCGCGGAGGTCATGCCGCAACCGATGCGCACAGGTATCCGGTTCATCGGCAAGTGGGCGATGGGCGATTATCCGTACGAAGACCTCTACATGCTGCCTAACGCACGCCAATTCGTTCCCGTGGTACGTAATACCAAGCTGATCTTGCTCGGCGGAATCACCAACCGCGATCACCTCGAAACCGGCTTGGCGGAAGGTTTTGACTTGGTGGCGATGGGGCGGGCACTACTACGCGAACCGGACCTGGTCAACCGGATGATCGCCGACCCGTCCACACGCAGTCGGTGCACGCACAACAACAAGTGCATGGTGACGGTGTTCGGGCGCACCCACTGTGTGCTGGACCCCGATCAGCGTTACGGCCCCGTCGCGTCCCTATCGGAGCGCACCACCGCAGCCAGTCTATCCGAGCCTGTCACGAGTCACTGAGCAACGCGTCTGTCGGGATCGAGCAGCGCCGCCAATTCCGCACATACCCGCCGCCGTGCGTCATGGGCAATGTTGAGCATTGGCATCGTCATGAAACCGTGTACAGCACCGGTGTAGTCGCAGCGAACGGTGGGCACCCCCGCGGCCGCCAGAGCGTCGGCATAGGCGACGCCTTCATCGCGGAGCGGATCGTGCCCGTTGAGCACGATGACCGCGGGAGCCGCTCCGGACAGATCCGCCGATAGCGGAGAAGCGTACGGGTGCAGGCGATCCGACGGATTGGGCACGTATTGATCCCAATACCAACGCAGCGCTTCCCGGGGGTTGTAGAACCCGCGCCCGAACTGGTGGTAAGACTTCGTATCGAACGTGGCGCCGATGACCGGATAGAGCAGCAATTGTCCCGCCAACACCGGCCCCGACCGGTCGCGAGTCATCAGCGCTGTCACCGCAGCCAGATTGCCGCCCGCGCTGTCTCCGCCGACAACGACCCGACCCGGATCACCGCCGATCTGGGCCGCATGTTCGGTTGCCCACTGGGTCGCGGCGTACATGTCTTCGGCGGCGGCTGGCCACGGGTGTTCGGGGGCCAGTCGATAGGCCACCGAAACCACAACGGCGGGAATGCGATTGGTGAAGTCGCGGCACAATCCGTCGTGGCTGTCGAGGTCGCAGAAAACCCAGCCGCCGCCGTGGGCGAACACCATGACCGGCCAGCCGCCGTCTGGCACGACGCCTGAGGGACGATAGATCCGGACGTCGATGTCACCGGCAGTGCCGGGCACCACCCGATCCTCGACGCGGCCGACAGGTTCTGGTTCGGCCGGTGGCACGAAGCGGGACCGAATGGCGGCACGGGCCTGCGCACCAGTCATGGTGTGGACTGGCGGGAAGCCGCCGTCGAGCGCTTCGATCAGATCTGCGATCTGCGGATCAAGGGTCATGCGTACTGCAGCGGCGGGCCGGGGCGCAGCGGACGCATCTGCTGCAGCGTAGGCGCAACCCGCTGCGGACCGTCCTCGACGTTGCGCCAGATCCCCATCGCGGTCATCCGCACCGGAGCTACCAGACGGTGGTCGAATGTCATGCGGTTCAAGGGTCCGCACACTGAGACAGCCGCCACCGCTTCCCCGGGGGAACCGATAGGTGCTGCCACACAGCCGAATCCAGGCAGCGATTCCTCGCGCTCGAACGCCACGCCGTGAGCGCGAACCTTGGCCAGCTCGGCGGTGAGTTGCGCTCGCGTGCTGATTGAGTACTTGGTCTTACGCAGGGACAGGTCGACGTCGTCGAGTGCGTCGGCGTAGGCCAGGATCGCCTTGCCGACCCCGGTGCAGTGGGCCGGCTGGCGCCCGCCGACCCTGGTCGGGATCGCGGCGGTCATCCGGTCGCCAACCTTGTCCAGGTAAACGACGTCGGCCCCGTCGAGCACGGCCAGGTGGGCAACCAGCCCAGTCGCGCGGTGTAGTTCGTGAAGCATGGGCGTGGCTGCGCGCACGAGACGGTCCTGATGGACGGCCAGTGAACCCAGTTCGACCAGCCGCATACCGAGTTCGTAGTCGCGTCCGTTGCGGCGCAGCCAACGCAGCTTCACCAGCCGCTCGAGCATCCGATGTGCCGACGAGCGAGGCAGACCGGTGCGGCGCACGATCTGGGCAAGCGTCAGGCGGCCCGGTCCGTCGAACGCGTCGAGGACCAACGACACCCGGTCGATGACCGCACTTGGGGTGCAGGCCTCCGCGCTTTCGCTGGGGACAGGGGATTCCAGGGTCGCTGTCATGGGCACTCCACGTCTGTGTCGCTACTGAACGGCATATGACTATTAGTAATATGACATTTTGTACCACACGCATGTGGCTGCTGTCACACAGATGGAGAAACCAGGTGCGAGCGACCGCAAAATGCACGACCACAGCGGCGTGTCGCCGCACAGACACGGTCGCTCGCGGGAAGGGGAGAGGGGTCAGCCTTTGGCGGCCGAGCGGCCGGCTCTGCGACCGTAGAAGCTGCCGTCACCAAGGGAGATACCGCTGGCATAGCCCCACGCCGCGACACCGGCCGTGCAGCGGCCTGCCGCATACAGACCGGGGATCGGCGCGCCACTGACGTGCAGCACCTCGGAGTCCAGCGTGGTCTGCAGCCCGCCGAGCGTGAAACCCGCGCAACTGCCGCGTAGATCGATCGCACCGACGGGTGTGCCGATCGGCTTCAACCATTCAGCTTTCTTGTGCAGCAACGGGTCCTCGCCACGTGCGGCGGCGTCGTTGTACGCGCTGACGGTGGCTTGCAGCGCACCGGGCGGAAGTCCGATCTGGACTTCGAGTTCGGCCACCGTTTCGCAGATCCACGACGCGGGGCGCTTGAGGAAGGGTGTCGCCGAGGTGGCGGACATCGCCTCCTCTTGCGCATCGCCATCGATGATCAGGTACGCGGTGTCGTCTTGGTGGTAGAGCGTCAGCTGCCCGATGCGACCGGAGTACATGTCTTCGGGGACGTACCGCTGGCCGCGGCCGTTGACCAGGATGCCGCGGGCGGTCTGCTGGGGGTCGATCAGGAACGCCACCTCGGTGGCGTCCATGTGAGCGAGATCCGCGCCGAGAGCCTGCGCCATCCGGATCGCCCGCCCGTCATGCTGTTCGATCGACGCAGCTGGACGTCCGACGAGCCGCGGTGCGTACTGCGCAAGCATCGCGTCGTTGTATGCAAAGCTGCCGGAGGCGAGAACGACACCACGGCGCGCGCGAATCGCGAGCGGCTTGCCGTATTGGCGGGCGACGAGTCCCGCGACGTGGCCGTCGGACTGCACCACCAAAGACGTTGCGTGGACGTCGTAGATGGCCCTCACGCCCAGCGACGTTGCGGTGTCGACCAGCGGCTTCATCAGCATGTAGCCGGCACTGGCTTCCCCTGCGCGCTTGTTGGCCATCTGCGGAATGTGGCCGCGCGGAGCGGGTTTGGCGAGCGTGTTGAAAGGGTGGGCGTTCTCGCCGCCGGTGAACATCAGGCCCTGATCGCCTGGCGGTTCCCAGCCGGGTTCGCCCCAGAACTCCGGCTTGAACGGGACGCCGCAGCGCACCAGCCAGTCGAAATGGTCGACGCTTCCCGCGCAGTAATCACCGACGCGATTCTGATCGGCGCCCGGCCCCATCGCCGCGTTCAGAAACGTGGCCATGTCTTCGATGGAATCGTCGAAGCCACATGCTTTTTGCAGCCCGGTGCCACCGCCGAGATAGATGAACCCGCCTGCCATCGCGGCGGCTCCGCCCCACCCGCCGGTGCGTTCGACGACCAACACGTCCGCGCCTGCCGTGGCGGCTTCGACCGCCGCCGCTGCGCCGGCGACTCCGTAGCCCGCGATCACGACATCGGCTTCGAAGTCCCAAGTTTCGACCTCGCCGGCCGGCGTGGGGTAGATGTCGGCCTCCGCTGTCATGGCCGCATCGCCGCAGGCAGGTCGCTGACCCACTGGTGGCCCCAGTAGCTGTCGGCGGTGATTTCCTCAGCGGTGTAATACGTTTCGTCGACCCGCATGCCGTCGGTGCCGAACTCGATGTCCCAGTCGCCGGGCGCGCGGACGTAGAACGACACCATCTTGTCGTTGGTGTGCCGTCCCAGCGTCGAAGAGAGTTGGAACCCGTCGGCGTTGACGCGGTCGAGGGCTTGGCCGACCGTGTCCAGGCTGTCGACCTCAACCATCATGTGCACCAGACCCGGATCCCGCACGCCCGCCGCCGGACAGATAGCCAGGCTGTGGTGGCGTTCGTTGATGCCGAGGAACCGGACCCGCACGGGCCCGAACTCCGGCGGCGCAGGCACCCGGAACGCGCCGCGCGAGCGGAAGCCGAGCACGCCGGTGTAGAACTCGAACAGCCCGTTGACGTCCATGGCGGGCACCACCACATGGCCAAGACCTTGATCACCGGTGACGAACCTGGCACCGAACGGGGTCACGACGGGGCTGTGATCGAGCACTGCGCCGTGGAATATCTCGAGCGTGGTGCCCGCCGGATCGTCGAAGGTGATGACCTCCTCGACTCGACGCGCGTCGGCTTCCTCGAGCGAAAGCTCTTTGACGACGACGCCCGCCCCGGTCAGTCTGCTCTTCAGCTGTTCCAATGCCCGATGGTCACGCACTTCCCAGCCGACTGCGACGATTCGGTCGCGGTCACCGGGGACGACGACGATGCGGGCGGCGCGCTCGTCCATCCGCAAGTAGAGCGAGTCGGGGTCGGGACCGGAGCCCTCCGCGAATCCGAGGGTTCTGAAAGCGAAGTGCCGCCACCGGTCGATGTCTGTGGCCGAGACGGTGACGTAGCCGAGGCTCTTGATGAGGTGGGGGTCGGTCATCGGGCTCCTTCGTGTCAGATCATCGCTCGCAGAGGACCCTGCGGATCGACGCCCAGTGAACTCAGCGCGGACGCGTGATAGACGGTGCCCGGCACGTGGATGGCGTGCGCCAGGCCTGCATGCGCATCGCGCCAATACCGTTGCAAGGGCTTGTCCATGCGAAGCGCGTTGCCACCGGACCTGCCGAAGATCTGGTCGACGGCGGCGACGGCGCGCCACACCGCGCGCACCTGGGTACGCCGGCCCGCCGCACGGTCCTCGAAGCTGACGTCTTTGCCCGCGGCGACCATGTCGTAGATCCGGTCGGCGTTGGCCAACAGTTCCTGGCGTGCTGCGTTGATGTCGGCGGTGGCCTCGCCGACCGCATACATCACATAGGGGTCGTCCTTGATGGCCGTGCCGTTGGCGCCGACCCGTTCCCGTTGGTAGTCCAGGTGTGCGGCCAGTGCACCCTCGGCGATGCCGATGGTCGCCGAGCTGATCCCGAGCGGGAACATCGTCGACCAGGGCATCAGATACAGCGGCTCGGTCATGCCGGCCTCGCGTTGCGCGGTGCCGTCCATGACTTTCATCGCATCCATCGTGCGGTACGACGGCACGAATGCGTCCTTGACGATGACGTCTTTGGAACCGGTGCCGCGCAGACCGACGACATCCCACGAATCCTCGACGATCTCGTAGTCCTTGCGCGGCAGGATCATGTGCAGCATCTGAGGCGGCATCAGCGGCTTACCGTCGGCGTCCCCGAGCATGGCCCCGAGAATGATCCAGTCGCAGGCATCGGTGCCGGAGCTGAACTGCCACCTGCCATTGAAGAGGTAACCACCGTCCACGGGTTTGGCCACACCTTGCGGTGCGTATGGCGAAGCCACCCAGGTGTCGACGTCGTCGGCCCACACCTCGTCGGCCACCCGTGGGTCGGCATATGCCAACTGATACGGGTGGACCCCCACCACGCCGTTGATCCAACCGGCCGCCGGATCCAATGCGGCGGTTGCCATCACCGTTTCGGCGAACTCGCGCGGATGGACCTCATAGCCGGCGTGGCTCTTCGGCTGCAACAGTCGAATCGACCCGGCGGATTTCATGGCCTTCACCGTGCTGTCGGTCAGCCGGCCGATCTTCTCGGCTTCGGTGGCCTGCTCGCGAAACTGGTCGGCCATCTCGATGACCCGGTCGAGTACCCGGTCGCTCATAACTGTTGGTCCTTACTCTTGGGCTGATCCGATGGTCTACCGCAATCCGTATGTGCACCGGAGGGCCATCCCGATCAGCGGACGGAAATCGCCTTCAGTACTCGATTCGGACATTGTCCGTTACCGGCCGCGCCTGACATCCGAGAATGAGTCCTTCTGCCAGATCCTCCGGTTCGAGGATGTCGCACGACGCCATCTCGACCTTGCCCGATACCAGGGTGGCGACGCAGGAACCGCAGTGGCCTTCCCGGCACGAGTGGGGCGCATCGATACCGGCGTCGAGCATCGTGTCGACCAGGCTCTTGTCGCGCGGCCACTGCAAGCTGTGCAGGTGGCCGTCCAGTTGCACCGCGACGATGGCCTCGGCGGCGGTGGCGCCGTGTTCGGTGTCTTCTGCCATGGGCAGATTCTCACGAGACCGTCGCGGCACGGCGCGGTTCGCGCCCGGTACGCGGGAGGCGGCCGGCGCAGCGTCCGGTGACCGGGAAACCCACGGTGATCGGTCGTCGAACTTTCTAACCTGAACGCGTGGAGAGCACAGCCGACGAAGCGATCGACGCCGTTGTGGTGGGCGCAGGGTTTGCGGGTCTGTACGCACTGCACAAGCTGCGGTCGCAGGGGTATGAGGTACGGGTCATCGAGGCGGCCCCCGAGGTGGGCGGAACGTGGTACTTCAACCGCTATCCCGGCGCACGCTGCGACGTGGAGAGCGTGGACTACTGCTACTCGTTCTCCGACGAGTTGCAGCAGGAATGGTCCTGGACCGAGAAGTACGCCACGCAAGCCGAGATTCTGGCGTACATCAACTGGGTCGCCGACAAGTTGGATCTGCGCCGCGACATCACCTTCAACACACGAGTGGTCTCCGCCTTGCTCGACGAACGGACGCTGCGGTGGACGGTGACCACCGACGGCGGCGAAACGCTCACCGCGCGTTTCTGTCTGATGGCCACCGGTCCGCTGTCGGCGCCGATGACGCCGGACTTCGACGGTCTCGAGACATTCGCAGGCGACATCTTTCACACGGCCCATTGGCCACATGAGGAGGTGGACTTCACCGGCAAGCGAGTCGCGGTGATCGGCACCGGGTCGTCGGGCATTCAGTCGATCCCGGTGATCGCCGAGCAGGCATCGGCACTCTACGTCTTCCAGCGCACCCCGAACTACAGTGTCCCGGCGGGCAACAAGCCGTTGACCGACCAGGATGTCGCCGACGTGAAGGCGAATTACGCTGAGCGGCGCAGGCTTTCCTGGCGCAGCGGCGGCGGGTCGCCGCACATCGCCCACCCCAAGTTGACCATGGAAGCCTCGCCCGAGGAGCGCCGGGCAGCGTTCGAAAAGCGGTGGGAACTGGGCGGTGTGCTGTTCTCCAAGACCTTCAGCGATCAGATGCTGACCATCGAGGCCAACGAGGAAGCGCGCAAGTTCTACGAAGAAAAGGTCCGGGCAGTGATCGACGACCCGGATGTCGCCGACCTGTTGATTCCGACGGATCATCCGATCGGTACCAAGCGGATCTGCACTGACAGCAACTACTTTCAGACGTTCAACAAGCCGCACGTAAGACTGATCAGCGTGCGCAATACTCCGATCGAATCGATCGATACGACCGGAATCAACACCTCACAGGCCCACTATGACGTCGATGTGATCGTGCTCGCCACCGGCTTCGACGCGATGACGGGGGCGCTGGGCAAGATCGACATCGTCGGCCGTGGCGGTGAAACCCTGCGTGACGACTGGAAGGACGGTCCGCGCACCTATCTGGGTCTTGGCGTCGACGGATTCCCGAACCTGTTCATCATCTCCGGTCCGGGAGCGCCTGCCGTGCTCGCCAACATGGTGCTGCACGCCGAGGCCCACGTGAACTGGATCGCCGACGCCATCGGTTACCTCGACGAGCACTCATACACCGCGATCGAGGCCACCGCCGACGCGGTGGACAATTGGGGCGTCGAACTCGCTCAGCGCGCCGAGGCGACGTTGTTCACGAAGGCGAATTCCTGGTACATGGGGGCCAATGTGCCGGGCAAACCGCGGGGCTTCATGTTGTTCCTCGGCGGATTCGCGACCTACAACGACATCTGCGCCGAAGTCGCCAACGCCGGCTACAAAGGCTTCACTCTCATCAAAACGTCCTGATGTCCGGATTGGACGGCAAGGTTGTGCTGGTCACCGGCGCGGCGCGCGGTACGGGTCGGGTCCACTGTGAGCGGTTCGCAGATGAGGGCGCCGACGTCATCGCGGTCGACACCGCGTCGGCCGAGGAGGAGTTGGCCGTTACGGCAATCGAGGTCGTCAAGCGCGGTCGGCGTTGCGTGACAAATCTTGCCGACGTCGCCGACTTCGACCAAATGCGCGACGCAGTCGACGTCGGTGTCGGCGACCTCGGCCGGTTGGACGTGATAGTCGCCAACGCGGGCATCCACCTGACAGGCGCACCCACCTGGGAGCTCAGTCCGCTGGACTGGCAGCGCACATTGGACATCAACCTCACCGGTGTGTGGCACACAGTCAAGGCGGGCGTGCCACACATCGGGGACGGCGGCTCGGTCGTGATCATCAGCTCCACCAATGGAATCCGCGCTTCGGCGAACACCGCGCACTACACGGCGAGTAAACACGCAGTGGTGGGGCTGGCGCGGACTCTGGCAAATGAGCTGGGTGCCAGCCGGATTCGGGTGAACACCATCCACCCCGGCGCGGTGGCAACCCCGATGGTGCTCAACGACGTGACGTTCAAGCGGCTGCGGCCCGACTTGCCGGATCCGACTGCCGAAGACGCCGCCGAAGTACTCGCGGCACGCAATCTTCTGCCTGTGCCGTGGGTTGAGCCCGTCGACATCGCCAACGCCGCGGTATTCCTGGCCTCCGATCAAGGACGCTATATCACCGGCGCTCAGCTTGTCGTCGACGCCGGCCTGACGCAGAAGACGACATGAGCGGCCGGCTTTCCGGGAAGGTGGCCCTGATCACGGGCGCGGCGCGGGGGATCGGTCGGGCGCAGGCGGTGCGCTTCGCACAGGAGGGTGCCGACGTCATCGCGCTGGACGTGTGCGGACCCGTTGAGACCGTGGTTGTCCCGCCCAGCACCGCGGCCGATCTCGAGGAGACGATGCGACAAGTGGACGACGCGGGTGGCGGCGTACACGGCGAAGTCGTGGACGTTCGGGATCTGTCCGCGGTCCAAGCCGCCACCGAGCGCGGGATCCACCGATTCGGCGGACTCGACGTGGTGTGTGCGACCGCGGGCATCACGTCACGCGCCATGGCAGTCGACATGAGCGAAAGCACTTGGCGCACGATGCTCGACGTGAATCTCACCGGGGTATGGCACACGTGCAGGGCCAGTGCGCCACACCTGATCGCGCGGGGTGGTGGCGCGATGGTGTTGACGAGTTCCATCGCCGGGCTGCGCGGCCTGTTCGCCGTCGCGCACTACACCGCCGCCAAACACGGGCTGGTCGGATTGATGCGGAGCCTCGCCCATGAGCTCGCACCGCACAACGTCCGGGTGAACTCCGTACACCCCACCAACGTGGACACGCCGCTGATCCAGAACGACGCCGTCAGCAGTGCCTTCCGGCCCGACCTGGATCGAACGCCGACACGGGCCGAGTTCGCCGAGGCTGCGCGATCGATGAATCTGCTTGCGGTGCCGTGGATCGACGCAGTCGACGTCGCGAACGCCGCACTGTTTCTGGCATCCGACGAAGCACGCTATATCACCGCCGTAGCGCTGCCCGTCGATGCGGGTGCCACCCAACGAT
This sequence comes from Mycobacterium sp. 3519A, assembly GCF_900240945.1. NCBI lineage: Bacteria > Bacillati > Actinomycetota > Actinomycetes > Mycobacteriales > Mycobacteriaceae > Mycobacterium > Mycobacterium sp. 3519A. Next base: position 1,040,490 of record NZ_OESG01000012.1, on the reverse strand, counting down.
GAGGAGAACCACCATGACAGCGGACGCGAACAAATACGGGCCGTGGGCGGTAATCGCGGGTGGGTCGGAGGGGGTGGGCGCCGAGTTCGCCCGGCTGCTCGCCGAGGACGGCTTCAATCTCGTACTGATCGCGCGCAAGCCCGAGCCGCTGGAGGCTACCGCCCAGAAGTGCCGGGGTATCGGCGCGACGGTGCGCACTGTTTCGGTGGATCTGCTTGCGCCCGACGCAGTTTCGCGCATTGCGTCGGCCACCGCCGACGTAGCGGTGGGACTGTTGATCTACAACGCGGGCGCGAGCACCTGTAACGAGCTGTTCCTGGAATCTGACCTCACGGAGTTTCAGAAGGTCACCGACCTCAACGTCACCCGGATGCTGGAGATGGTGCAGCACTACGGCAGGGAGATGGTCGCCCGTCGGCGGGGCGGCATACTGCTGGTCGGGTCGCTGGCGGGATACATGGGTGCGTGGCGGCACACCATCTATGCAGGCGCCAAGGCGTTCTCCCGAATCTTCGCCGAAAGCCTGTGGCTGGAACTGCGCGAGCAGGGCGTCGATGTCCTCGAGTTGGTGCTCGGAGTGACACGCACGCCGGCGATGGAACGCGTCGGGCTCAACTTCGACGCCCCCGGAATCGTCGTCAACGATCCCGCGGAGGTGGCGGCAGAGGGGCTCGCACATCTGGCCGACGGCCCTGTCTACGTCGCCGGTGGCAACGCTGGGCGAGCCGCGGCCAACAGCGTCCCCGACAGGGCGCGCGTGGTGCTGGAATCCCACGAGGCGATCAAGGCGCTGATCGCAGGAGCGCACTGACCGTGAGGTTGGGGTTGTCCACCCCGATCGTGGTGCAGGTGCCGGGAGTGGCAGGCGACTGGGAGGACTCCGCGACGATCGACGACCTCGCCTTGATCGCCGAGACAGCCGACTGCCTCGGGTTCGACTACCTGACGTGCTCGGAGCATGTCGCAATTCCGCGCGCCGTTGCTCCGACCCGGGGGGCGGTCTACTGGGATCCGTTGGCTACGTTGGGTTTTCTCGCGGCGCGTACCTCGAAGATCCGATTGGCGAGCTCTGTGGTGGTGCTTGGCTATCACCACCCGCTCGAGATCGCCAAGCGGTACGGGACGTTGGACACCGTGAGCCGTGGGCGATTGATCCTGGGTGTCGGGATCGGCTCGCTGGCAGAGGAATTCGAGCTCCTCGACGCGGCATGGGAACGCAGGGCTGCACGGGCTGACGATGCGATCGCGGCGCTGCGGACCGCACTGTCGACGAATTGCCCCGAATACCGCGGCGAGTTCTACGAGTTCGCCGACATGATCGTCGACCCGTGCGCTGTGCAGCCGAGGGTGCCAATCTGGGTCGGCGGCCGTACTGTCGCCTCGTTGCGGCGGGCAGAGAGGCTGGCCGACGGGTGGATGCCGTTCGGGCTGACGCCGGATGCGGTGCGGGTGATGCTCGACGACGTCGACATCCCAACGGGTTTCGTGGTGGCGTTGTCCACCGTGCTCGACCCGCAAGCCGATCCGGCGGTGGTGCGCGACCGCCTGAAAGAGCTGCGTCGGGCCGGAGCTACCGCGACGACCGTGGCGATCAAGGCGCGCAGCGCAGTGCACTACTGCCAACAACTCGAACGGCTATGGGACGTGGCCACCGGCGGAACGGGGTACTGACGTGAATGACGACATACTGGAGCGGCTGCAACGGCTGGAGGACGAACGTGCGATCGCCAGGCTGATCGCATCGTACGGCCCCTTGGTGGACTCGGGCAGCGCCGACGATGCCGCGGAACTGTGGGCGCTCGACGGCAGCTACGACGTCGAGGGCTGGACGATGGGTAGCCGTGCCGATGTGCGCGCGATGGTCAGCTCCTCGTCCCATCAGAAGCTCGTCGCAGGCGGATGCTGCCACTTTCTCGGGCCTGCGGTCGTCACCGTTACCGGCGATACGGCGGTTGCGGTGTGCGAATCTCTCGTTCTGATCCGTGACGGCGAGGGTTACCGCGTATGGCGTGCTGCGGCAAACCATTTCGCACTGGAGCGTATCGATGGCGGCTGGCAGATCGCCAAACGCAAGAGCCGCGTCCTCGACGGCAATCCAGAAGCGCACTCCCTGTTGATCGAGGGCGTCGCGGGTCGGGACACGCCGTGATTGATTGTTCGACCACGACGATTCGTTAGCGGGTGAGGAAGCTCAGCACCGCACTCTCGAACGCCTCCTTCGCCTCGATCATGGCCCAGTGACCGCAATTGGGAAACACATGGAGTTCTGCGTTGGGAATCGTGCGCATCGGGATGAGGGACATGTCGAGGGGACTGACCCGGTCGTCGCGCCCCCACGTGAGCAGAGTGGGTGCCTGGACCTTGTGCATCAGCGCCCACGGCATCGGCACGTCGGCGGCCTTCATCGCCGCCATCATCGCAGCGAATGCCTTTTTTCCGTACATTCGACGCGCGGCGGCCAGCGTCTCCGGATCGGTCGCCAACTGCCAGCGTTCCTCGATCAGCGCGTCGGTGATCAAGGACTGGTCGTACACCATCGAGTTCAGCCAATCCACGAGTCGTTCGCGGGTGGGGTTCTCGGTGAATTCCTGGAGCAGCCGGATGCCCTCGCTGGGGCCAGGACTGAAGATGTTGGTGCCGATTCCGCCTATCGTCACGAGGCGGCCGATGCGATCCGGGTGGTTGATCGCGAAGTTGACGCCGACGCCACCACCCATCGAATTACCGACGATGTGGACCTGGTCCAGGCCCAGCTGATCCAGGAACGGCGGCACCGTGCCCTGTGCGGTGATCATCGGGTGCCCGCCGAAGTCATCGCTCACCCCGAAGCCCGGAAACTCGAGGATGAGGCAACGGAAGTGCTCGACGAACGTCGGGAGTATTCCGCGGAAGTTGCGCCAACCTGTCACTCCGGGCCCGGAGCCGTGGAGGAAGAGAAGAGGCGTGCCTTCTCCGGCGTCGTAATAGCGCAACGTCCCTGACGGGGTGCTCAATTCGCGTAGGTCGTTCTCGATGTTGGCGGTCAGCTCGGTCGTATCGGCCACCTGACCAGCGTGCCATGTGAGGCGGCCTTGTCCACATGCCGTTCCGCTGATCGGCCTTCCCATTAAGCGGGACGCTCACTGTGCCGAGGCCCACCGGGGTGTCAGTGTTCCCGGTCGGGGCACTGATCGACACCAGGACCCGCCCCGCCAGCCTCGTCCAAGGAGCCGCGATGTCAGCTACCGACAGCCGGGTGGACCGCTGGTCGCCGGGCCTGGGGCGGATACGCGGCTTCTCGGGCCCGATGCAGGCCGTCGGTGGGCTGTTTGCGATGTCGGCGGATGCAATTCGGCATGTTTTCAGTCGGCCGTTTCAGTGGCGCGAGTTCTTGGAGCAGTCCTGGTTCATCGCGCGGGTGTCGCTGGCGCCCACCTTGTTGGTGGCGATTCCGTTCACGGTGTTGGTGAGCTTCACGCTGAACATCCTGTTGCGTGAACTCGGTGCCGCGGACTTGAGCGGCGCGGGTGCGGCGTTCGGCGCCGTGACCCAGGTGGGGCCGATTGTCACGGTGCTGATCGTCGCCGGGGCCGGCGCCACGGCGATGTGTGCCGATCTGGGGTCGCGCACGATCCGCGAAGAGATCGACGCGATGGAGGTGCTTGGCATTGATCCGGTGCAGCGGTTGGTGACGCCTCGGATGCTGGCCTCGGGCTTGGTGGCTCTGCTCCTCAACAGCCTCGTGGTCATCATCGGAATCCTCGGCGGATACACGTTTTCGGTGTTCATCCAGGACGTCAACCCCGGTGCATTCGCCGCGGGCATCACACTGCTGACCGGTGTACCCGAAGTGATTATTTCGTGTGTCAAGGCGATGCTGTTCGGCTTGATCGCGGGGCTGGTGGCCTGCTATCGCGGTCTGACGATTTCCGGCGGTGGTGCCAAGGCCGTCGGGAACGCCGTCAACGAAACGGTGGTGTACGCGTTCATGGCGCTGTTCGTGATCAATGTCGTTGTCACCGCCATCGGCATCCGGATGACGACGGGATAGCCGGGGCATCGGATGGGGACCACGACTATTCTGCGGTCGGCCTACCCACGGCTGACCCGCCAAGCCCGGCGACCGATCGACGTGCTGTCACGGGTGGGCGATCACATGCTGTTCTACCTGCGGGCGCTCGGCGGGGCACCGCACGCCGCCATGCACTACCGCCGAGAGATCATCCGCTTGATCGCCGAGATCTCCATGGGTGCAGGCACATTGGCGATGATCGGCGGCACAGTGGTCATCGTCGGCTTCCTGACCCTGGCTGCTGGTGGAACCCTGGCGGTGCAAGGGTATTCATCGTTGGGCAATATCGGGATCGAGGCCCTGACCGGGTTTTTGGCAGCCTTCATCAATGTGCGTATCTCCGCCCCTGTGGTGGCGGGGATTGGGTTGGCGGCGACGTTCGGCGCCGGTGTCACCGCGCAGCTGGGTGCGATGCGAATCAATGAAGAGATAGACGCGCTCGAGACGATGGGCATTCGGCCGGTGGAATATCTCGTGTCCACCCGGATCGTAGCCGGCATGATCGCAATTACCCCGCTGTACTCGATCGCCGTGATCCTGTCATTTGTGGCGTCGCAGTTCACCACGGTCGTGTTGTTCGGCCAATCCGGTGGCCTGTATCAGCACTACTTCAACACCTTCCTCAATCCGATCGACCTGCTGTGGTCGTTTTTCCAAGCGGTGTTGATGGCGATCACCATCCTGTTGATACACACCTACTTCGGCTATTTCGCCGCAGGCGGCCCGTCCGGTGTCGGGGTCGCCGTGGGTAACGCGGTACGCACCTCGCTGGTCGTCGTGGTCTCGGTGACCCTGCTGGTCTCGCTGTCGATCTATGGCTCGAACGGCAACTTCAACCTGTCGGGATAAGGAAGGTGGCGGTGAAACCCAGCACTGTGCGAGCGCTCGCGGGCCTTTCCACCGTGGTTGCGATCGTTGCGATCGTCGCGGTCGCGGCTGGCCTGTTCCGCGGCAGTTTCACCAAAACCATTCCGGTCACTGTGATTTCGGATCGCGCCGGGTTGGTGTTGAACCCCGACGCACGGGTCAAACTGCACGGTGCGGAGGTGGGCAGAGTCGAGTCGATCGACGCGCGTCCTGACGGCACCGCCGAGTTGCACCTCGCGATCAATCCCTCGCACATGCAGCTGATACCGGCCGATGTCGGCGTCGACATCACGTCGTCGACGGTCTTCGGCGCCAAGTTCGTCGACCTGGTACCGCCGAAGGATCCGTCATCGCAGACGCTTTCAGCAGGCCAGGTGATTCGGGGTCAGCACGTCACCGTCGAGATCAACACGATCTTCCAGCAACTCGTGGCCGTGCTGGACAAGGTCCAACCGGCCAAGCTGAACGAGACTCTCGGCGCTGTGTCGTCCGGACTCAGCGGACGTGGCGAGAAGTTCGGGCAGACGCTGACGGATCTGGATGAACTGCTCGCAAAGATCGAACCGGGTCTGCCCGACCTGAGCAACGATATCGCCGTCGCCCCGGATGTGTTGAATGCCTATGCGGACGCTTCACCCGATCTCGTGAATACCGTGAGCAATTCCACCCGATTCAGTGACACCATCGTCGCCAAGCAGAAGGACCTCGACGCGGTGTTGGTCAGTGCGATCGGCTTGGCCGACATCGGCAACGACGTCGTGTCAAGCAATCGAGAGGGGATCACCGACGTCCTACATCTGCTGGTCCCGACCACCGACCTGACCAATCAGTACAACCAGGGCATCAACTGTGGTCTGGCAGGTCTGGTTCCACTTGCCAAAGGTCCGCCGTCACCGGTGCCGGGTGTTCTTCTCCTCGACTCGTTCGTTCTGGGCAGGGAGCGCTACCGGTATCCGCAGAACCTTCCGAAGGTCGCCGCGAGCGGCGGGCCCCAGTGTGCTGGTCTGCCCGACGTCGGGTACCAGAACAGGGCGCCGTTCGTGGTCTCGGATATCGGCGCCGATCAGGCGCAGTACGGAAACCAGGGCATCCTGCTCAACTCCGATGCACTCAAACAGTGGCTGTTCGGGCCTATCGACGGACCGCCGCGCAACTCCTCACAGATCGGACAACCGGGGTGAGGGGCTCCTGGAGACCAGCCGTCAAGTTCGGCGCATTCGGTGTCGTCATGGTGTTACTGACCGCCGCGCTGTTCGCCATCTTCGGCCAGTACCGTACCGGTTCGGCCAATGGATATTCCGCCGTCTTCTCCGATGTATCGAGCCTGAAGACCGGTGACTCGGTACGGGTTGCCGGCATTCGCGTCGGTACGGTGAACAACGTTGCACTGCAAAGTGATAACACGGTGCTGGTGAACTTTGCGGCCGACCAGAACGTCAAGTTGACCACCGGCACCAAGGTCGCGGTGCGCTACCTCAACCTGGTCGGTGACCGCTATCTCGAACTCGTAGACAGTCCAGGCTCGACGAGAATCCAGCCGCCGGGCACGCGGATACCGAGTGACCGCACCGAGCCCGCGCTGGATCTCGACCTACTTCTGGGCGGACTGAAGCCCGTTATCCAGGGCCTGAATCCGCAGGATGTCAACGCGCTGACCGGGTCTCTCATTCAGATACTGCAGGGGCAGAGCGGCAATGTCGAGTCGTTGTTCAGCAGGACGGCTTCGTTCACCGGCGCCCTGGCGGACAACGGTCAGACGGTGCAGCAGTTGATCGACAACCTCAATGAGGTGGTGGCAACCGTCGCCAAGGACGGCGACAAATTCTCCGGCGCAGTCGACCGTCTCGAGGAACTCATCACCGGGCTGTCGCAGGAACGTGACCCGATCGGCGCCGCCATCGCATCACTGGACAACGGCACCGCGTCACTGGCGGACCTGCTCACCCAAGCTCGTCCGCCGCTGGCAGGCACCGTCGACCAGTTGAGCCGCGTCGCGCCGCTGCTCGACAAAGACAAGGCGTTGCTTGATATTTCGATTCAGAAGGCGCCCCAGAACTACCGCAAGCTGGTGCGGATCGGCGCCTATGGCAGCTTTCTCAACCAATACCTCTGCGGTCTTTCTGTACGGGTCACCGACCTTCAGGGTCGTACCGCGTACTTCCCGTGGATCATCCAGAACACGGCGAGGTGTGGAGAACCCTGATGCTGAAATACCGTGGATCTTCACTCGTTCGGGCGGGTTTCATCGGCGTCGTGCTGATCGCGCTCGTCATCATCGTCGGGCTGCGACCGGAGCAACTCTGGTCGATGGCCACGTCGATCAGACACCAAGCGATGTTCACCGAGGCGGGCGGTCTGAGCGCAGGCAATGCCGTCAAGGTGTCCGGTGTGAAGGTGGGCACCGTATCCGACGTGTCGCTGAGAAACGGCAAGGCGCTGGTGACATTCACACTCGACGGGCGCGTGCGGCTCGGATCAAGTACCACGGCCCACATCCGGACAGGGACACTGCTCGGCGAGCGGATCCTGACCCTTGAGCCGAGTGGCTCAGGCACATTGGGGCCGGCCGACATCATTCCGGTGTCGCACACCTCGTCGCCGTACTCGCTGACAGAGGCGGTCAGCGACGTCACGGCGAACACGGCGGCAACGGACACCGCATCGCTCAATCAGGCACTGGACACCTTGGCCGAGACGATTGACCGGTTGTCACCTCAGCTGGGACCGACTTTTGACGGCATGACCCGACTGTCGCAGTCCCTGAACGCCAGGAACGAGAAACTCGGCGGCTTACTCAAGAGCGCGGCCGACGTGACGGGGATACTGTCCGAACGGAGCCAGCAAGTCAACGCGCTGATTCTCAACGCCAACGACTTGATGGGTGTTCTCCAACAACGGCGTTATGCGATCGTCAACCTGCTCGCCAACACGTCGGCGGTGGCTGCGCAGCTCACCGGCATGGTGCACGACAACGAAAAGGCGTTGGCGCCGACGCTGGAGAAGCTGAATTCGGTGTCGGAGATGCTGCAGCGGAACCGCGACAATATCGCCAAGGCCCTCGAGGGCCTCGCCAAGTACCAAGTGACGCAGGGTGAGGCGGTCAACAACGGCTTCTACTACAACGCCTTTGTCGGCAACCTCATCCCGTCACAATCCCTACAACCGTTCCTGGACTACATCTTCGGGTTCCGGCGCGGAGTCGACGCCGGTCAACCACCGGACAACGCCGGCCCGCGTGCTGAGTTTCCGTTTCCTTACAACGGCATTCCTGGCGGGTCACGATGACCCGCCGGAAGCAGCGTTCCGCGGCACTGCTGGTTGTGCTGGTGGTGCTTTTGGTGTCGGGAACGGCGTTGATTGTCCGTCAAACCTACTTCGCCCCGAAAACGATCACCGCCTATTTCACCTCCGCGACGTCGATTTATCCCGGCGACGAGGTTCGCATCTCGGGGGTCAAGGTGGGCACCATCACGTCCATCGAACCCGGCGAGTCTCAGGCGAAGATGACGTTCACAGTCGACAACGACGTGCCGATTCCCGCCGATGCGAAGGCGGTGATCGTCGCGCAGAACCTGGTGGCGGCGCGTTATCTGCAACTCACACCCGCCTACGATTCTGCGGTCTCGAGGGGTCCGTTGATGGCCGATGGGGCCGTCATCGGGCTGGATCGCACCGCTGTTCCGGTGGAATGGGATGAAGTCAAGGCCCAATTGATGCGCCTTGCAACGGAACTCGGCCCGACGGGCGAACTGTCGACGACCTCCGTCGCTCGCATCATCGACAGTGCGGCCAACGCGATGGACGGTAACGGGGACAAGCTGCGTCAGACGATCTCCCAGTTGTCCAGTGTTGGCAGAATCCTTGCCGACGGCAGCGGAAACATCGCCGACATCATCAAGAATCTGCAGATCTTCGTTACCGCATTGCGGGACAGCAATACCCAGATTGTGCAGTTCCAGGATCGTCTCGCCACGGTGAGCAGCGTGGTAGACGCCAGCAGGTCGGATATGGATGCGGCGCTGACCAACCTGTCGGAGGCCGTCGGCGAGGTGAAGCGCTTCATCGCGGGGAGCCGGGATGCCACCGCCGAGCAGATTCAGCGGCTTGCGGACGTGACACAGAACCTCGCGGACAACCGCCTCAAGCTCGAGAACGTGTTGCACGTCGCGCCCAACGCCATCGGCAATGGCTACAACATCTACAACCCCGACACCGGAACCATGCTCGGTGGATTCGCCATGAGTAACTTCGCCAACCCGGTGCAACTGGTCTGCTCATCGATCGGCGCTCTGCAGAACGCCACCAGCGCCGAGACCGCCAAGCTCTGCGCACAGTACCTCGGCCCGGCGCTGCGCTTGCTCAACTTCAACTACCTGCCGATGCCGTTCAACGCGTACCTGGCGAAGTCGCCGAGTCCGCAGAACCTGATCTATTCGGATCCGAAACTGGCACCCGGCGGCGAAGGGGCAAGCGCGCCAGGGACTCTCGCTGATCCGGCGGTCTCAGCCTATACCGGCACCGGCGACGTCGCGCCGCCGCCAGCGCCGAATGGACCGCCGATTGCCCCCGGACTCGATGCGCCCGGCGGTTTGCCAGCCAATCCGACAGCGGCCCTGTACCCCGGTGCGCCGATTCCTGCTCCATCGACGCCGGCAAACCTGCAGGACATGATGCTTCCGGCAGAGGCCGCGCAACCCGCGCCACCCGCGCCGCCCGAAGGGACACCGCCAGCATGAGCATCCGGCGTTGGCAATGTCGATTCGCGGCGGTGTCGTGTGCGGTGCTCACCGCGTCCGGTTGCGGATTCAACGGACTGAATTCGTTGCCGTTGCCCGGCACGGTGGGCAGCGGGCGCGATGGCACCTCCTATCACGTGGAGGTGGCCAATGTCGGTACGCTGGAACCCAATTCGCCTGTCATGATCGGCGACGTCGTGGTCGGCACCGTCCGAAAGATGACGGTGCGGGACTGGCACGCCGACGTCGAGGTATCGGTGAAGCCTGATGTGGCGGTGGCCGCGAACGCGGTCGCCACGGTCGGGCAGACCAGCCTCCTTGGCTCGATGCACCTGACACTGGATCCGCCGGTCGGCCAACCTCCGAGCGGCAGACTTGACCCGGGCGCGACCATCGGACTCGGCAAGTCGTCGTCCTATCCGTCCACCGAGCAGACGCTGTCGTCGCTGTCGGTCGTCGTCAACGGTGGAGGACTGGGCCAAGCCGGTGACATCCTCAGAGAGTTCAACGCGGCACTCAACGGCAGAGAAGACCAGATCCGCGATTTGCTCAGGCGGCTCAATGATTTCGTCGGCATGCTTGACTCCCAGCGCGACCAGATCAACGCGTCCATCTCTGCGCTCAACCGGTTGTCCGCGACTTTCGCTGGACAACGCGATGTCATCACAGCTGCGCTGCACAGGATTCCGTCCGCGTTGGAGGTGCTGACCCGAGAGCGGCCCCGGATCACCACAGCCCTGCAGAAGCTCGGGGAATTCAGTGACACCGCAACCGGCTTGATCAACGACACCCAGGCCGACCTGGTCCGCAACCTGAAGAATCTGGAGCCGACCCTGCGCGCGCTCGCCGATGTCGGACCCGATCTGGGAACCGTTATCGGTTACGCACCGACGTTTCCCTACACGCAGAGCTTCATCGACCGGGCGATCAGGGGTGACTACATGAACCAATTCATCGTCTTCGATTTCACGGTCCCGCGGCTGAAACGCGGATTGTTCCTCGGCACGCGGTGGGGGCAGGAAGGCGCGCCTTTGACACCCGCGCCCGGGGATCCCTGGTACTCCACCTACACGTTCGATCCGCTCAAGGCGCCCGTCACGCCGACACCGCCTGAGGTCGCGGATCTGCCGCCGCTGACGGACGACCCGGCGAGCGAGGGAGGCGGCTGATGCTCACCCGTTTCGTCCGAAACCAGCTGATCATCTTCACCGTTGCCTCGGTCATCGGGGTATTCGTGATGATCATGGTCTACATTCAGGCCCCCACTCTGCTCGGCATCGGCCGCATGACGGTGAAGCTCGAATTACCGGGCACTGGCGGGCTTTACCGGTTTTCCAACGTGACATACCGCGGTGTGGAGATCGGCAAGGTCACCGACGTGAGCCCCACCCGCGATGGCGCGGTCGCAACATTGTCGCTGGGCACGTCCCGCAATATCCCTGCCGATGTGCAGGCCGACGTCCGAAGTGTGTCCGCGGTCGGGGAGCAGTATGTGGATTTGCGACCCAGGAACACCGGGGACGGCACGTCCGGTAGCTACCTGCGAGACGGTTCGGTGATTCCCAAGGAGAACACGTCGATCCCGCAGGCCGTCGGCCCGATGCTCGATCAGGTCAGTGCCCTGATCGACAGCGTCCCGAAGGAAAAGATCAGCACACTGCTCGACGAATCGTTCAAGGGACTCAACGGGTCTGGGTTCGACATCGGATCGCTGATCGATTCGTCGTCGACGCTGATCGGTGATGTGAACGGCGTCGGCGATCAGTCGCGGTCACTCATCGAGGACAGCAGGCCGCTCCTCGAAGGGCAGCAGGCGTCCGCCGACCAGATTCGCACCTGGGCGCGCAGCCTGGCGGGGATCACCGAGCAGGCAGTGACGAACGATCCGCAGGTGCGGACCCTGCTGGACAACGGGCCGGCGGCGGCCGACGAGGCTTCGCGGTTGATGGCCCAGGTCAAGCCCACTTTGCCGGTACTGCTGGCCAACTTGACGACCATCGGTCGGGTGGGCGTCACCTACCACGCTTCGCTGGAACAACTCCTCGTGCTGTTACCGCCGTACGTCGCCGCGACGCAGACAGTTGGTGTGGCCAGGAACAACCCGACCGGTATGGCGATGGGGGACTTCACCATGTCGATGAATGATCCGCCGGCTTGCACGGTCGGCTTCCTGCCGCCATCGTCGTGGCGGTCACCCGCCGACCTGTCGGACATAGACACCCCTGATGGCCTGTACTGCAAGCTCCCCCAGGATTCGCCCATCGGTGTTCGCGGTGCACGCAACTATCCGTGCATGGGAAAGCCGGGTAAGCGCGCGCCGACTGTCGAAATCTGCGACAGCGACCAGCCATTCGAACCGTTGGCGATGCGACAGCATGTGCTCGGCCCGTATCCGATCGATCCCAATCTGATCGCGCAGGGTATTCCGCCCGACGACCGGGTGGACTTCGACGATCAGATCCACGGGCCGGTGGAAGGCACCCCGCTGCCGCCGTCGGCTCCGCCCCAAGAGCCGGCCGCGGCCACTGCACCGAGTGCGTTCTCTACCAATGGATCTGCGGGTCCGTCGGTCGCGTTCGCGACGTATGACCCACAAACAGGTCAGTACGCAACTCCCGACGGGAACGTGTACCGCCAGTCCGATCTCGTGACGCCCGCCGGGACACGGTCGTGGGAGGATCTCCTGCCCAAGTGAGCGAGCGCGCCGCGCGCGCTCAGGAACCCATCTTGACGAGCTTGAACGGCATGTTGATGAAGAGTGGTTTGTTGATGCCGCAGGCGCCACCCTGCCCCGTCGTTTGGTCTTCGCCTACCAATGTCGTGGCCGTCGGGTCGATCTGGCTGCCGTCCGGTGTCGTCGGGGCGAATCGGAACACCTGCAACCCGGACGCTGCGGTGCCGTCAGGACAGGGCTCCCAGTTGTCCACCATTCGTTTGACGTACCAGACGCCACCCGTCTGGTAAATCGGTGCACTCCAGCCGAAGTCGCTGGACACTGTCCCGGTGCACTCTGTGGGGTAGCTGCATTGTGTGGTGATCGTCCATGTGCTGCGGATGCTCGCCTCGTCCTGGAATCGCTCATTGGTTTTCGCCCATTCGCCGTTCGATGTGGCGAGATAACTGCCGTTGAGGCCCCAGTCGTCATCGGAGGCGTGAGCCTGCAAGGGGATTGTCGTGGCCGCGAGCGCAGCGACGGCGCACACGACAACTCCGGATAAGCGCATCTGCCGACGCTAGAGTCGCCGAACTGCACTGGTTGGCGCATTGCCCACTGAGCGGGACAGCGCATAGAAGCACTGAAATGTCCTGCGAGAGTGAGATGATGCGAGAAACCCGGGCAATTGCTGTTGGCCTGCTCGCCGCCAGCCTGATACAACCAGCGGCAGCTTCGGCAGACACGGCCGCGTGCGACGACCCATCGTGCGCTCCCGGTTTGACTCCGGGCGTCGTCCTCGGTGCACCGTGTAACGACACCTCGCACTATGTGTTCGGTACCACCTCGTGGGGCAGGCTGGTGTTTTGCGGATCACCACGCCGCTACGAACCCAGATATTTTCGCTCGCCGTCAATGTGGGGCGTCAAGGAGGAGAACTCGTCTTGCGCCGGCTACGAGAACGGTGTTGCGCAGGCGCCGGACGGCCTGTTCCTCAGTTGCGTGTCCGCCGGGGGCGCCAGCAGATGGGTCAGGGGCGATGAGTAGAAACGGCGTCCGTGCGGTGGCCCTCGCAGTGATAGCAGCTGTGTCCACCGCAGCCCAGGCGCAGGCCGACGAAACTGTTCGTCATCGCGTGAGATACACAGTCTCCGCGCAAAACCCGGTGCTTGCCGACATCTACTACCGCGATACTGATCCACCGACTTGGGCCGACTACAGTCACAACCCATACGTCTTCAGCCCGAAGGTGCAGGCCGACATCGGCCCGCAAAAGGCGTGGGTACTTGATGTCGTCCTTGCCGATCCGGATCAGTGGGCGATGGTCGCGGCTACCAGCGGTCCGACGCAGGCGGTGTTTCATTGCCAACTGGAAGTCGACGGAGTTCTGGTCGACTCGGACGACGGCTCCAAAGGTGCGCTCTGCTCGATCCGCGAGTGGTAGGACAAGCGAGCCACGACCGACGCGACATTCGAACGCCCGAAATAACGAAGGGGCACCCCTTGTGGGGGTGCCCCTTGCGTTTTGGGCGATCTACCTCACGTCGACGTAGACCGTCTTACCGGTGATGGTCGTTTCGAGACTGTCACCGGGGGTTCCGGAATCAGTGCGGCTGTAGGTCTGACCGGGCCGCACCGCGATCACGGTGGCCTGATCGAGCGGGGTTCCACCCACCCGGTTGACGATCACGTTGTAGCCGTCGGCCTGCAATTTGTTGATGGTGTCCTGGGCGCTGCCGGGGCCTGTCGGCGCCGCGCCGGCCGGTGCGGCCAGGCCAAGAGTTGCGGCGGTCAAAGCGCCCGCGATTACGGTTAATCCGAGCTTCCTCATTGTGATTGTGCCCTCATCTTTTGGTGCTTCTTCACTTGTGTCGGTTCGCTGCAGCTGAACACTTCAACTGTCAAGATCACAGGTTTAATTCCATTGGCAGAATTTGATTGACGTTTGGCAGTAACAAACCTGTTGACGGGTGTGCCTCTCGACAGGACGCCATCGCTGATCGCTGACATGATCGTCCGATGGTGCTCAGCCCCGCCGCCTCCACCACCGTTCACCGGTTGCCCGCGACGCCGTCGACGGTGCACTGGGGCTACTTCGACCCCCGGCTGGAACCGGTGCTCACCGTCGCGCCGGGCGATCTGGTGGCCATCGAGACGCTGACCAATCACGCCGGCGATGCACCCGATCTGCTGATGGACGCGGGCATCGCCGAGGTCTTCGACCGCGTGATCGACCGCGGCCCGGGACCCCACCTGCTGACCGGCCCGATCGCCGTCGACGGCGCCCGCCCCGGTGACGTGCTGCAGGTCGACATCCTGCAGGCCACGCCCCGGCTGCCGTACGGGTCGAACCTCGCGGCCCACTGGGGCTTCCTATACGACGAGATGCCGGTCGAACGTGTCACCGTCTACGAACTCGACGTCGCCGCCGGTGTCGGCCGGGCGGTGTTCGGCTACGACTGGACCGCGACGCCACTGGCCAACGAGCCCGGCACGATCGTCAGCCCCGATAACGACGCTCGTCAGCCCGCGCTGCCCGGCGTGGTCGTGCCCCTGCGGCCGCACTTCGGCACCATGGGCGTCGCACCGGCCGCCCCCGAGCGGGTGTCGTCGGTACCGCCGGGGGATCACGGCGGCAACGTCGATAACTGGCGCATCGGGGCGGGCGGGACGATGTACTACCCGGTGCAGGTGGCCGGGGCCCTGCTGTCGGTAGGCGATCCGCACGTCTCCCAGGGCGACGGTGAGATCAGCGGGACGGCGCTGGAGGCGTCGCTGAATGGGTTGCTGCGCTTGACGATTCGCCGTGACCTGCCCTTCACCGTGCCGGTGCTGGAAACCGCGACCGAGTTGTTGGTGCACGGGTTCGGCGACTCGCTGGATGAGGCGATGAAGGCCGCCGCCCTGCGGACACACAGCATCCTGCAATCCCATTTCGGACTTTCGCGGCCCGACGCCTACTCGTTCCTGTCGGTGGCCGCCGATTTCACCGTCACACAGGTGGTCGACCAGCGTCAGGGTGTGCACTGCCGGATCGACAAACGGTGCTTTCCGCGCTGGTCTACAGTTTCGGCATGAGCGACAACGGAATTCAGTCATTCACGTTCACTCCCGCCGACGGCGTGCCCCCGGCGGTCGCCCCGTTCGCTCATGCCACCGCCGCCGGTCAGACGTTGTACGTCACCGGCCAGATGCCGACCGACGTGACCGGCGCCGTGGTCGGCGACTACGTCGCGATCCAGACCGATCAAGTGCTCAGAAACCTGCTGCGGGTCACCGAACTGTGCGGCGGGGGACTCGCCGACGTCGTCTCGGTGCGCGCCTTCCTGCTCGACTGGAATGACTACGCCGCGTTCAACACCGCCTACGCGGCCTGGTTCGGTGACCGGTTGCCGTCGCGCACCTGCGTCGGGGTCACCGGGCTGGCGGTCGGCGCCCTCGTCGAGATCGATTGGGTGTGCTGGCGAAGCGACGGTTGGGGGAGCACACTCGGTTCATAGGGTCCGTCGAGGAGGACACCCATGAGCATCCTCTACACCTTGTCGCTGGCCGGGGTCGCCGGTCTGGGAGCGCTCTGGCTCGCGGTGCAGAACATCCGGGTGATCAAGCAGTTCGAACGCGGCGTCGTCTACCGCTTCGGGCGGGTGCAGAGCCGGGTCCGCCAACCGGGATTGACCTGGCTGATCCCGTTCGCGGATCGGCTGCAGAAGGTGAACATGCAGATCATCACGCTGCCCGTGCCCGCGCAGGACGGCATCACCCGCGACAACGTGACCGTGCGGGTGGACGCCGTCATCTACTTCCAGGTGCACGACCCGGTGCGCGCGGCGGTCGACGTGCAGGACTACATGTCGGCCATCGGTCAGGTGGCGCAGACGTCGTTGCGGTCGATCATCGGCAAGAGCAACCTCGACGACCTGCTGTCCAACCGGGAACGGCTCAACCAGGGCCTGGAGTTGCTGATCGACAGCCCGGCGCTGGGCTGGGGCATCCACCTGGACCGCGTCGAGATCAAGGACGTGGTGCTGCCCGACTCGATGAAACGCTCGATCGCCCGCCAGGCCGAAGCGGAGCGGGAACGACGCGCCCGCGTCATCACCGCCGACGGCGAACTGCAGGCGTCCGAGAAGCTGTCTCAGGCCGCCGCGGTGATGTCCGACGAACCGGCCGCCCTGCAGCTTCGCCTGCTGCAGACGGTGGTCGAGGTGGCCGCTGAGAAGAACTCCACGCTGATCCTGCCCTTCCCGGTCGAGTTGCTGCGCTTCCTGGAACGGTCGACGCCTGACCGCGAGGACGCCGACGGCGAGACCCCCGAGTTGACGGCGCCGAAGGTGCCCGACGACGCCCGCGGCATCGACCTCAACCCGCCGGTGGGCCGTCGCGAAAACGTCTAGCCGACGCCGACGTTTCGGGCATGATCACCGAATGCCCCTTGACGCCGACGCGGTTGGCCGTTGGATCGACGAATATCTGAGCAGTTTCGCGGCTTGTGCGCGCGGCGACGGCGACATGGCTTCGTTGCTGGGTCATTTCGGGGTGCCGATGGTCATCACGACCGACGAGGGTGTCGTCACGCTGATGACCGACGACGAAGCGGCGGCGGTCATGCAGAGTCAACTCGACGGGCTGCGGGCCCTCGGCTTCCACCACAGCCAGGTGCTGCAGTCGGAAGTCACCATGCTCAATGCGACGTCGGCGGTGTACCGGGCGACGCTGTCACGTCGCAACGCCGACGGCGACGAGATCGACTGCCCGACAGTCACCTACGTCGTCACCGACGACGTCGCTGGCCCGCGGATCGTGCTGCTGGCCGCGCACTCCCAATGACCTAGAGCGGTGCGCGCTCCGTCGGGGTGGCGGCGTCGAGTGCGGCGGGGGTTGTCAGCTCCAGCTCGACCACCATGGATTCCAGTGCGGCCCCCCAGCTTTCGTAATAGGGGCGGTCCGGTTCGGCGGCGATCTCGGCCATCAGCCGTCGGCGAAATTCGTCCCACGGCACCCCGAGCTTGTCCACCAACGCCACCGCTATCGCCAAAGCGCGTGCCTGCCAAGGCGCTTCGAAGACCAGCTCGCCGTTGTCCCGGGGCAACGACGCGTCGTGTAGCCCGTCGGTCACAGCCGCTGCACACCGATCATCGAGTCGCGGGTGACGAGCCCGGCGAGTTGTTCTTCGGACATGTCGTCGGTGCCCGCCGGGCGCATCGGCACGACGAGGTAGCGCGCCTCGGCGCTGGAGTCCCACACCCGGATCTCGACGTCGGCGGGTATGTCCGTGCCCATCTCGGCGAGCAGCTTGCGCGGTTCGCGGACCGCGCGTGACCGGTAGGCAAACGATTTGTACCACTTCGGCGGCAATCCCAGGATCGGCCACGGGTAACACGAACACAGGGTGCACACCACGAGGTTGTGCACCTGCGGGGTGTTCTCCACGGCCACCACGAAGTTGCCTTCCGGACCCTCGAACCCGAATTCCCTGACCGCAGCGGTGCCGTCGGCGAGTAGGCGCTGCTTGTAGTCGGGATCCGACCATGCGCGGGCGACCACCTTCGCCCCGTTCATCGGGCCCAGGTTGTCCTCGAAATGCGTGATGATCTGATCGAGCTCCTCGAGGTCGAGGATGCCCTGCTCCACCAACACCGACTCGATCGCGGCCACCCGGGCCTCGACGGGAGCCATCGCAGCGGGGTGGTGGTGGTCCGCGGTCATCGGAGATCCTCCAGGTAGCGCTCGAACAGATTCACGCACATCACTTCGCCGTCGGCGCCGGCCTCGCCCCACAGTTCGCGGGACGTGAAGCGCACGGCGTAGAGCGGGTCCGCGACGTCGCCGCCGCCGTGGGCCGCGATGTCGTCGATGGCGTGCGCCCCGTCGACGCGGACGACGGTGCCCGTTCTGCCCTGTACGTAGCGCGGCGCGCGGGTGTGTCCCGGCGGATGCCACGCTCGGACGCGAACTTCGTCACCGACGGCGTAGCGCGGGGTGGTACGTGGGGTGAGGTCGTCGGGCAGCACCCCGCGATCCGGATTGGACAGCGGGAAGCGGCCGCCAGCCCGGCGGTCGACTTCGTCGGGCGTCGTGACGCCCGCCTCGACGGCCATCGTGGCGGCGCCGGTGAGCCAGCGTTCGTAATACGGCGCGGACAGATAGTGCTCGGGCGCCATCCGTTCGATCGAGTGCCGGAACCGTCCGCCGGGCACGTTCTGCGCCGCGATCCAGCCGATCATCAGCCGGAAGACACGCCGCTCCCAGTCCTCGGCGAAGTACGGCTCGGACACCACGTGCGGAACCGGGCCGAACCCGTCGAGGCCGCCCAGGTCGTGCACGCCGTCCATTCAGGAAATCCTAATGCGATTGATTCGACGAAGCTCGAACTTTGCGACAGTGGTGCCCGTGTCAAGGGAGTGCCTATGCCATTGCGCTCAACTGTCCTTGCCGGCGCCGCCGTCGTCGGCGCACTGACCGTGTCGCCGATCGCCCCGCCTGCGCAGCACCAGTCACCGCATGCCCGCGATGTGCAGCTGACCGCCGCCACCGCACCGGCGCTCGGCTCAATACCGCTGGCGTTCATCGGCAATCAGCTTCACTACTGCAGTCTCATCTGTCCGTTCGCACTCCAGGGCGCGATCACCGTGCCGCTGGGCGCGCTGGAAGCTCCTGCGGCGTTCCTGGGTTCGCTCGCGTCGACGGGTTCGCCGCTGCAGGCGATCGGCGCTGCCGCGGCGTCGGTGACCGGACCGGCGAATGCGGCCGTGACACCGTTGATCAACAACGACGTGTTCCTGGTGGTGCCGAAGGCCTTTCACGCCCTCGACGTCGCCGTCGTCGAGGGCTTCAACGTCGCCACGGCGGCGGCCGCCTCGCCGGGGCAGTTCCTTGCCGCCGTGCAGACCGCGCGCAGCAACATCCTCAACGCGCTCGTTCAGCCCGTCGGTACCCCGACGACGCCGACCGGTGCCACGAGCATGTTCCAGGTTCTTTCGGTCAGCGCCATCGACGTGACGACTGCGGTGGCGTTCCAAGCCGGTGAGTTGCTGCTCTCCGGTGCGGTGCAGATCGCGGACGCCTCGGCGCAGCACCTGGCGAAAACCGGTGATCCCGCGACCGCGCTGGCCGCAGGTGTGGCGCAGGCGCGCGAGGTGGCCGCGACCGCCGCAGCACCCGTGGTGGCGGCGGTGGACACCGCCGCGAAGAACATCGGCAATCTGCTGCACGCCTCGGTTTCCACCGCGCCGACGACGACCGCCAAGAAGAGTGATGCCAAAGCGCCGGACACGACGACGTCGCCGGTAGCGGCCAAGAAGTCGTCCAGTAGCGCTATAAAGGCCGAGAGCACGGCGTCAGCGAAGAAGCCGACGTCTCATGCCAGGACCGGCACCGACCACTCGGCCAGCCACCGGCAGTCGCACAGTCGGGGTCACCACTAACGGTCATCACTCTTCCTCGCACTGGCGGTCAATTCCGGTGGTGGACAACGGCTCATCGGTGGATTCCCCCGACAACGCGACGCCGAGCGCGAGGAAGAAGACGACGAACAGCGGACCGCCCAAATAGAGGTTCATCGAGCCGCCGGGTGAGATGAAACTGGCTGGCGGGCCGATGATCGTGATCGTTTCGATCAGCTGCTCGACAGCGAACACCGCGGCCAGGATGCCGAGCCAGCGCGGGAAGCGATCTTCGTTGGCGGCCAACAGGATTGGTACCGCAACCATGATGTCGGCGACGGTGAGCATCGGCCCGAACATCGCGACGACGTCGGCGATGGTGCGTGCTGTCGCGGAGCCGAGTTGGGCCGGATGCAGCGCCAAACCCGCCGTGAACCACATCCCGATGAGCACCTGGACCAACACGACCGCGGAGCCTATGGTGAACACATACGCCTGCGGCCCGGTGAGCTTGTCCCGGGCGTAGCCGAGCACCACGACCAAAGCCAGGCTGCCGAAGGCCACCAGCAGGGCCTGCATCCGCAGCGCACCGGAATTCGCGGTGACGAACGCGACGATGTCGTAGCCGGGCTGGTCGATCCCCGGCAGCGCCGGAACCACGAACAGCGCGGCGGCGAACAGGACCGCAAACGCGATACCAGCGATCATCGGGACGCGACGATCCATGGCAAATCACTGTAGACAACACAGTTATCCACACCCGGGATTTCATCCACAGGGCGCGTTGCCATCGGTTGGGTGCGGGCGGGCGTGTCCGCCGACGCGCCTACTTTGACGGCATGCGAACCGAATTGCCCGTCGAGCGGCTTGCGCGCCGGCTCGGCGGTGAAACCGAATCACCCGCCGACGGCGACGCAGAGCCGGACACGTCGCTGTCCCGATGGCTGCCCGATACCGCAAAACCCCATGGCGGGCCGGGCTGGATCGCCACCGTGCGGGCCGACCCCGGCCGCGCAGGTGTCATCGCGCTGGCCGCCGTCGGTGTCATCGCTGTGCTGGTGACCGTCTTCGCTGTGGTGCGCGATAGGACACCGGCGGTGGCGTCGGCGAAATTGCCTCCGGTGGAAATGGTTTCGTCGGCCAAGCCGACGCCGGGGGCGGCCCCGTCTGACGCTTCCGGACCCGTGATCGTCAGCGTGGTGGGTCTTGTGCACAAGCCGGGGCTCGTCACGTTGGCGCCCGGCGCCCGCATCGCCGACGCGCTCACGGCGGCGGGTGGGGCGTTGGACGGCGCCGATCTGATCGGGCTCAACATGGCCCGGCGCGTGACCGACGGGGAACAGGTCATCGTCGGGATCACCGGGCCGCCCGGTCAGCCGGCGCAGATGGGAAGTTCGATCAGCTCAGGACCCGTGCCCGCCGCTCCGACGGACGCCCCAGATGCCCCACCGACCACCGGAAACGATTCGGGCTCAACCGGTTTGGTCGATCTGAACACCGCGACGGTGGAGCAACTCGACGCGCTACCGGGCGTCGGTCCCGTGACAGCCGCCGCGATCATCGCCTGGCGTGACGCCAACGGGCGGTTCACCAGCATCGACCAACTCGGCGATGTGGACGGTATCGGACCTGCGCGGCTGGAGAAGCTGCGCGCCCATGTCCGTGTGTGACGTCGCCGGACGCCGACGCCGCGCGGCTGGACCTGCGGCTGGTTCCCGCGGCGCTCACCGGCTGGGCGGTCACCGCTGCCGGGATCCTCTGGGGCGGCCGCGCTGCACTCGTTGTGGTGGCCGTCGCGGTGGCCGCGACGGTCGTGGCGGGGCGGTGGGGTAGTGGGCGCCGCACAGCGCAGGTCCGCAGTGGAATCGCGGCCGGAACGGTCGCCGTTGCCGTCGTCGGCGCGGGCTTCGCTATTGCGATCGGCATGCGGGTCAACGAACTTCACCACCATCCGATCACCGAGCGGTACGGCACGGTCGCCGCCGTCGTCGTGACGCCCAGCGAAACACCTCGCTCACTCGGCGGCGCGCGGATGATGTTCCGTGGATCGCTGCGACGGGTCGGAGCCGTCGAAATGCCCGGCAGGGTCGTGGTTTTCGCCAGCACCTCAGATTTCGCCGAACTGACCGCCGGGCGGCCTGCGAGTTTTCGGGCCCGCATCGGCAGGCCGACTCGGCGCGACCTGTCGGTGGCGGTGCTGTCGTCGACCGGTGAACCGCGACTGGGCGAGGCCGCGCCGATTGACAGGGTCGCGGACGGGATCCGCGCCGGGTTCGCCGACGCCGCGCGCCTCGTGTTGCCCGCGGATCAGGCGGCGATGCTGCCGGCATTGGTGCTGGGCGACACGTCGACGCTCAGCGCGCAGACCACCGCGGAGTTCCGGGCGTCGGGGCTGACGCACCTGACCGCCGTGTCCGGGGCGAACGTGACCATCGTCTGCGGTGCGGTGTTGATGACCGCCGCGGTGTTCGGGCCCAGGCTCGCGGTCGCGCTGGCCGCGCTGGCCTTGGTCGCGTTCGTGATCGTCGTGCAGCCGTCGGCCAGCGTGCTGCGGGCCGCGGTGATGGGCGCGATCACGCTATTGGCGGTGGTGTCGCACCGGCGCAGGCAGGCCATTCCTGTGCTGTCGGCCAGTGTGCTGATGCTGATGATTGCCGCGCCCGAGTTGGCCGTCGACGTCGGATTCGCGTTGTCGGTGTCGGCGACGGCGGCGCTGGTCGTCATCGCACCGACGTGGTCGCGGCGCCTGGTCGCGCGGGGCTGGCCGAAGCCGCTGGCCGACGCGGTCAGCGTGGCCGTCGCCGCTCAGCTTGTCACCGCGCCGCTGGTGGCGGGCATGTCGGGCACATTCAGCGTGGTGTCGGTGGCCGCCAACCTGGCTGTCGCCGCGGTGATCCCACCGATCACGGTCGTCGGCACGGCCGCCGCGGCACTGTGTCCGCTGTGGCCGGCCGGGGCGCAACTACTGATCCGGTTCACTGGCCCGCAGCTGTGGTGGCTGCTGCGGGTCGCGCACTGGGCGTCTGGCGTTCCTGGCGCGGCGGTCGATGTGCCGTCGGGGCTGCCTGGGGTGCTGTGCGTCGCCGCCGCCGGTGTCGCGGCGGTGGTGCTGTGGCGGTGGCGATGGATGCGCGTCGGCGCGGGGCTGGCCGCGGTGTGCGTGTTGGCGTGGACGGTGTCGGGCGCTGTCGGCCGGACATGACACGATTGCGAGGTGAGCGAACCGGTCGCGGGCCTGCATCTGGTGTTGGGTGAGGAAGAGCTTCTCGTCGAGCGGGCGGTCACCGCCGTGCTGCGGCAGGCACGCAAGCAGGCGGGGACCGAGGACGTCCCGGTGGATCGGCTGCGGGCGGGCGAGGGCAGCACCAGCGAGCTGGCCGAACTGCTCAGCCCGTCGCTGTTCGCCGACGAGCGGGTCGTCGTCCTCGAGTCGGCTGCCGAGGCGGGTAAGGAGGCGGTCGCGCTGATCGCAGGCACCGCTTCTGACCTGCCGCCAGGCACCATGCTGGTCGTCGTGCATTCCGGTGGCGGGCGTGCGAAAGCGCTGGCGGATCAGCTGAAAAAGCTTGGCGCTCAAGTACATCCATGCGACAAGATCAAGTGGCCGAACGAGCGCGTCGACTTCGTGCGAAACGAGTTCCGTGCGCTGAGGGTCAAGGTCAGCGACGACACCGTCACCGCTCTCGTCGACGCCGTCGGCTCCGATATCCGCGAATTAGCTTCCGCCTGTTCGCAATTGGTCGCCGACACCGCCGGCCAGATCGACGCGGCCGCGGTGCGTCGCTACCACTCGCGGAAGGCGGAGGTGAAGGGCTGGGACATCGCCGACAAGGCCGTCGTCGGCGACGTCGCCGGTGCGGCCGAAGCGCTGCGCTGGGCGATGATGAGCGGTGAACCGCAGGTGGTGCTCGCCGACGCACTGGCCGAGGCGGTGCACACCATCGCCAAGGTGGCGCCGCTGTCCGGCGACCCGTACCGGCTGGCCTCCGAGCTGGGCATGCCGCCGAAGCGGGTGCAGAAGGTGCAGAGGCAGGCGCGACGGTGGTCGCGCAGTTCGATCGCCGAGGCCATGCAGTTGGTCGCGGCGTTGAACGCCGACGTCAAGGGCGCGGCGGCGGACGCCGACTACGCGCTGGAGGCGGCGGTCAGGAAGGTCGCCGAGTTGGCCGCCGACTAGCGGCGGACCAAATCAGATCTTGTTGAGCGCGCGGGCCAGCGCCGACTTGCGGTTGGCCGCCTGGTTCTTGTGGATGACGCCCTTGCTGGCGGCCTTGTCCAGCTTGCGGCTGGTCGCCACCAGCAACTCGCCGGCCTTCTCCTTGTCGCCCGCCTCGATGGCCTCGCGGAAACCCCGGACCGCCGTGTGAAGCGAC
The DNA here is from genome assembly GCF_900240945.1 of Mycobacterium sp. 3519A. Classification (NCBI taxonomy): domain Bacteria; kingdom Bacillati; phylum Actinomycetota; class Actinomycetes; order Mycobacteriales; family Mycobacteriaceae; genus Mycobacterium; species Mycobacterium sp. 3519A. The sequence goes on along the minus strand of NZ_OESG01000012.1, from coordinate 1,016,428 downwards.
GACTTCACCGACTTGTTGCGCAGTCTGCGGCGCTCGTTGGTGCGATTGCGCTTTTCCTGCGACTTGATGTTGGCCACGCGGTAATTCCTTCGAAATCTAGGTTGGGTTACTCAAAGTCCGGTTCGCGCCGCGCCTGACGGCGGGCAGCGACTGTTCAGGGTACCAGCGCGCCCCCGAATCTCCCAAAGCGGAGCCGTCTGGCCTGCCGAAACGGCTCACTTGGTGCAGCATGTGATGGGTGAGCCTTCGCACCGTCCCAACCGAGACCGCACGGACATCGCGTGGCAACGGGCGGACGCCCAGAAGGTACGACGGCATCTTCGACGGCTACAAGAAGGCTGGCCGCTACTCGCAGGCCTTCGACGAGATGTTCGACGCCGACGGCAACGTGCGCGGCCCGTACAAGGGCATCTTCGCCGAGCTTGCTCCATCGGACGCCTCCGAACTGGCCGCCCGCGCCGAGGCGCTCGGCCGCGCATTCATCGACCAGGGCATCACCTTCTCGCTGTCCGGCCAGGAGCGCCCCTTCCCGCTGGACCTGGTCCCTCGGGTGATCTCGGCGGCCGAGTGGACACGCCTCGAGCGGGGCATCACGCAGCGGGTCAAGGCCCTGGAGCACTACCTCGACGACATCTACGGCGAACAGGAGATCCTGCGCGACGGCGTCATCCCGCGCCGGTTGGTCACCTCCTGCGAGCACTTCCACCGCGAGGCCGCCGGCATCGTGCCGCCCAACGGTGTGCGCATCCACGTCGCGGGCATCGACCTGATCCGCGACGCCAAGGGCGACTTCCGCGTGCTCGAGGACAATCTGCGCTCACCGTCCGGAGTGTCCTATGTGATGGAGAACCGGCGCACGATGGCGCGGGTATTCCCGAACCTGTTCGCCACGCACCGGGTCCGCGCGGTCGGCGACTATTCGTCGCACCTGCTGCGTGCGCTGCGTAACGCCGCGGCCAACAACGTCGCCGATCCGACCGTGGTGGTGCTGACCCCGGGCGTCTACAACTCGGCGTATTTCGAGCACTCGCTACTGGCCCGCCAGATGGGCGTCGAACTGGTCGAAGGACGCGACCTGTTCTGCCGCGACAACTCCGTCTACATGCGCACCACCGAAGGCGAGCGGCAAGTCGACGTCATCTACCGCCGCATCGACGACGCGTTCCTCGACCCGATGCAGTTCCGGCCCGACTCGGTGCTCGGGGTCGCAGGCCTGCTCAACGCCGCACGCGCGGGCAACGTGGTGATCTCCAGCGCGGTCGGTAATGGCGTCGGCGACGACAAGCTGGTCTACACCTACGTGCCGACGATCATCGAGTACTACCTGGGCGAGAAGCCGCTGCTGGCCAACGTCGACACCTACCGCTGCTGGCTCGACGACGAACGCGCCGAAGTGCTCGACCGCGTCGCCGAACTGGTCATCAAACCGGTGGAGGGTTCCGGTGGCTACGGCATCGTGTTCGGGCCCGACGCGTCACCCAAGGAGCTGGCCGCGATCAGCAAGAAGATCCGCAGCGATCCGCGCGGCTGGATCGCCCAGCCCGTCATGCAGCTCTCCACGGTGCCCACCCAGATCGGCGACAAACTGGCACCCCGCCACGTCGATCTGCGGCCGTTCGCCGTCAACGACGGCGAACACGTGTGGGTGCTGCCCGGCGGGCTGACCCGGGTCGCGTTGCCGGAGGGGTCCCTGGTGGTGAACTCCAGTCAGGGCGGCGGCTCCAAGGACACCTGGGTGCTGGCGTCGCGGGCGTCGGTCGCCGACCGTGAACTCGCCGCGGCCGAGGTGGTGCGGTCACTGCCGAAGGCGAAGGCCAACTCGAAGTCGGACAACGCCGACGGCCAGTCACAAGACCAACAGCAGCAGTAGGGGGCGATTTTCGATGTTGGCGCGCAACGCTGAATCGCTGTACTGGATCGGCCGCTACGTCGAGCGGGCCGACGACACCGCCCGCATTCTCGACGTCACGGTGCACCAGTTGCTCGAGGATTCCAGCGTCGACCCGGACCAGGCGTCGCGCACACTGCTGCGGGTGCTCGGCATCGAGGCGCCCCAGCAGCAGTTGGACGTCTGGTCGTTGACCGACCTGGTGGCGTTCAGCCGCGACACCGCGGGCGGCTGCTCGATCGTCGAGTCGATCTCCGCAGCGCGGGAAAACGCCCGCGGCGCACGCGAAGTCACGTCCACCGAGATCTGGGAGTGCCTGAACACCACCTACAACGCGCTGGCCGAACGTGAGCGCGCGGCCAAACGTCTTGGCCCGCACGAGTTCCTGTCCTACGTCGAGGGTCGCGCCGCCATGTTCGCCGGCCTCGCGGACTCGACGTTGAGCCGCGACGACGGCTATCGGTTCATGGTGCTTGGCCGCGCCATCGAACGAGTGGACATGATGGTGCGGCTGCTGTTGTCGCGTGTCGGTGACAGCGCAGCATCGCCCGCCTGGGTCACGCTGCTGCGGTCGGCGGGCGCGCACGACACCTACCTGCGCACCTACCGCGGCGTGATGGACGCGGGTCGCGTCGTCGAATTCGTGCTTCTGGACCGGCTTTTCCCGCGCTCGATCTTCTACTCGCTGCGACTGGCCGAACACAGCCTCGACGAACTGCTCAACCGCCCGCACAGCCGGCTGGGCGCCACCGCAGAGGCGCAACGATTGCTCGGCCGCGCGCGCAGTGAACTGGAGTTCCTGCAGCCGGGTGCGCTGCTCGACTCGCTGGAGAAGCGGCTGGCCGGTCTGCAGAAGACCTGCCGCGACGTCGGAGAGGCGTTGGCGGTGCAGTACTTCCACTCGGCGCCCTGGGTGGCGTGGCATGACGCGGGGCACAACGGCACGCTGGTCATCGAGGAAGGTGAAGTCTGATGTGGCGGCTGCGGGTGGTGCATTCGACGGGATATGCCTACAAGTCGCCGGTGACCGCGTCGTTCAACGAGGCGCGGCTGACACCGCGGTCTGACACCAGGCAGAACGTCATCCTCAACCGCGTCGAAACCGTCCCTGCCACAAGGTCATACCGGTATGTCGACTACTGGGGCACCGCGGTCACCGCGTTCGACCTGCACGCCCCGCACACCGAATTGGAGGTGACGTCGAGTTCGGTGGTCGAGACCGATCGCGGCGACATGCCCGCCGACAAGGTGAATTGGGACGACCTGCACACCGAAGCGGTGATCGACCGGTTCGACGAGGTGCTCAGCCCCACGCACTACACGCCCGACAGCAAGCGGATCAGGCGGGTGGGGGAGCGCATCGCCAAGTACCACGATCCGCAGGAGGCTGTCATCGCCGCAGCCAACTGGGTCCACAGCGAACTGCGGTACGTCAAGGGCACCACCGGGGTGCACTCGTCGGGACTGGACGCGCTGCGCGAAGGCAAGGGCGTGTGTCAGGACTTCGCGCATCTGACGCTGATTCTGTTGCGCGGCATGGGAATTCCGGCCCGCTATGTGTCGGGCTATCTCCATCCCAAGCGCAAGGCGGTGATCGGCGACACCATCGACGGGCAGAGCCACGCCTGGGTGCAGGCGTGGACCGGCGGCTGGTGGAACTACGACCCCACCAACGACAGCGAGATCAACGAGCAGTACGTCAGCGTTGGCGTGGGTCGCGACTATTCCGACGTCACCCCGCTGAAAGGTATCTACTCGGGCGAGGGTTCGACCGACCTCGACGTGGTTGTGGAGATCACGCGCCTGGCCTAATTCGCGCCAGGGATGTGGCCTAGCGGCCCAACGTGCGGTAGCCCGGGTGGACATGCGGCGTCAGGCCCTGCGCTTCGGCGACGATCGACAACAGCTCCCGCAACGTGTCGCGCTGGGCGCCGTCGAGCCCGGCGGTCATCATCCGCTCGTGCTGACGGCCCAACTCAGCGATCTTCGTCAACACCTTCTTGCCCGCCGCGGTCAGATACAGCGCGTGCAGGCGACGGTCGTCGGGGTTGCGTCGCCGCTCGAGGTAACCGCGGTCCTCCAACTCGTCGACATAGGCGACAACGCGGCTCGGTAACAGGCCCAGCTGCGCGCTGAGCGCCTGCTGACTGCGGCCGGGCTCGGATGCGATCGCCCGCAGGATGCCCGCATGCGGCGGCGTCAGCTCGATCGACGCGATCAACTCGGCGAACACCGACGCCGACCGGTGGCCCAGCTGCGACAAGAGGAACGCCACCGTGTCACCGCCGGGGGAAGATGCTGGCACGACGTTGATCGTATCAGCAGTGAACGATTTATCAGTCGAATTGATGACAGCCCTTGTCTGGCTTCAAGATCAGGCATACCGTTCAAGTTATGAACGATTCAACTGCGAATACGAATGCGCGGTCGACGCAGGCGGGCCCGCCGCTCGCCCCGCTCGCGGCGATCTCGCTCGGCTTGCTGCTGGCAGGGCTGGTCGTCGGCGTCGTGCTCGCCGGCGGCATGATGCCGCTGCCCTACGGATCGGCCACGGAGATCCAGGACTACGTCACGGCCAACCACGCCGCGGCGGTCGTGATCGCCGTCGGCACGTTCGGGTCGTCGATCCCACTGGCCATCTACGCCGCCACCGCGAGTGCGCGACTGCGCCAACTCGGCATCACCGCGCCGGGGGCGACCATCGCGTTGGCAGGCGGACTGTTGGCGTCGACCGGACTCGGGCTGTCGGGTCTGCTGGTGTGGACCATGTCACGGCCGGAGGTCACCTCCGACGTCGCGTTGACGCGCGCGCTGTACTACCTGACGTATCTGACCGGCGGCCCGTGGCATGTGGTCGCACTCGGCCTGCTGATCGCGGGTATCGCAGTGCCGGGCCTGATCGTCGCCCTACTGCCGCGGGGCGTCGCGCTGACGGGTTTGGCCATCGCGGTGCTCGCCGAACTCACCACGCTGGTCCTGATCTGGGCGGGGCTGTCGCCGCTGTTGCCGATCGCCCGGTTCACCGGCCTGATCTGGCTGATCGTGGCGGGTGCGATGCTGCCATTACGCAGGCCCAACAAGCAGCAGGCGGTGGCCCGATCATGAAACTCAGTGTGAGCGTGACGAATTACTCGTGGTCCGACCGGATCGACGCCCGCCTGCGAGCGCTCGCCAACGCCCTTGACGACACCGCTGTCGACACCCTCTGGGTGCCGGACCACCTACTGCAGGCCGACCCGGCCAGCCGAATCGACGAACCGATGCTGGAGGCATACACCACGCTCGGTTACCTCGCCGCGGTCACATCGCGGATCCGCCTCGGCACCATGGTCACCGCCGCGACGTTCCGCGCGCCCGCATTGCTGATCAAGGCCGTCACCACACTCGACGTACTGTCGGCGGGTCGGGCGTGGCTGGGCCTCGGTGCGGGCTACAACGCCGACGAGGCCCGCGCGATGGGACTGTTCCTGCCCGACACCGCCGAGCGGTTCGACCGCATGGCCGAACTTCTGCGGCTGGCACGGCAGATGTGGGACGGCGACGAATCCGCTTTCCGCGGCCGGTATTCGGTGCTCGAGCATCCCGTCGGCAGCCCGCGGCCGGCGACGCGGCCGCCGGTGCTGATCGGCGGCACCGGCAGGCGCCGCACGTTGCGGTTGGGCGCCGAATACGCCGACGCGTGCAATCTGTTCGACGTGCCCGACGGTGGCGCCGCGATCCGCAACCAGCTAGACGTGCTCGACCGGCACTGCGCCGACGTCGGCAGGCGCCCTGAGCAGATCGAGCGCACGGTGACCACGGCGCTCAACGACGACCTGACCGAAAGATGCCATGCCCTCGGACACCTCGGGATACAACACGTCGTGGTGATCGCCCGCGGCCGGCCACTGACCGAAACCGACATCGACACCGTCGCGGGCGCCGCCGATCAACTGGCCGACTTGGTGCACACCCCAGGGTGAATCTCGACCCGGTGCAGGTCGTCGCCCAATTCAATCTGCCGGTCGAACTCGCTGGCCGCCAGCGCGCGCCAGTCGTCCTCCTGGCCGGGTTCGATGGCGGGCACGTAGTGGGTGAGGATCAGGATGCCAACGCCGGCGCGTGCCGCGGTGGCCGCGGCCTGTTCGACCGACGAGTGGTAATCGCAGATGTCGCGGATGCGTTGCATCGGCAGCTTCTCGATCAGGTCGTGCCGAATCACGGTGTGCACCAAGCCACCAGCGCCTGAGGCGAGCGCATCGAGACTCTCGCACGGGACGGTGTCACCGGCCAGCACCACCGACGCGCCGCCGTGTTCGACGCGGAACCCGATGGTCGGCGCGACGGGCCGGTGATCGGTGGGCGCAACCCGGATCGTCACGTCGTCGCGATCCCACACCATGCCGTCGGTGTGCTCGTGCACCTCGACGGCGGGCGGTGCCGTCAGATCCGCGTGGTGGGCGATCCGGTAGCCGATGTCGAAGCCGAATGCCTTCAACGTCGCGTCGACCACCTCGGCCGTGCCGGGCGGCCCGATGATGGGCAACGGCACCGGATTTGGATCGAAGGTCGAGATCCAGCGGGTGATCAGCAGGTCGCCGAGGTCGGCGATGTGATCGCTGTGCAGATGCGTCAATAGCAGCGCTGTCAACCCGTTCGCCCCCACGCCGGCGGCAGTCATCCGTTGCTGCACACCACGTCCGCAGTCGACCAGAAACGTTTGCCCGCCCGCCCTCACCAGCGTGGACGGCCCGGCGCGCCTGGCGTCGGGAATCGGACTTCCGGTGCCGAGCAGCGTGACCTCGATCATGCTGTCATTCCTACCGCTTTCGAGCGCGTCAGAAAGTCGAAACGTTGGTTTCAATACTGTATTGAACAACGCCCGGAAAAATCCTTGTGGGCTGCCACCGGGACTCTCAAGTAGTTTCAATAGGTCATTTACGGCTCGGAAACGGGGGCGCAACAGAGCGCCCATAGCGTCGGGCCATGACATTCGACTACTCCCGCCTGACGGCCACCTGCGCCGTGGAGTCACCCGATAAGGCGGTCACCCTGCCGCCCGAGGCCTACGTCAGCGACGAGTTGTACGCGGCCGAAGTGGACCGCATCTTCAAGCGCGGGTGGATCCCCTTGTGTCGTGTCGAGCAGGTGGCCACACCGGGCAGCTACTACAGCATCGACGTCCTTGGCGTCCCGCTGGTCGTCACCCGCGACCGGCACTCCGAGATCCGGGTCCTGTCGCGCAACTGCACGCACCGCTGGATGGAGGTGTGCAGCGGCGCCGGGGAAGCCAACGTGCTGCAGTGCCCGTACCACCTGTGGTCGTTCGGGCTGGACGGTCACCTCGCAGGTGCACCCGAGATGAAAAAGTCACCCGGTTTCGACCGAAATGACTATCCGCTCAGGAAGTTCCGCCACGAAGTGTGGAAGGGCTTCGTGATGGTGAACTTCGACGGCAAGGCGGAATCACTGGCCAGCCAGTACGCCGCGCTCGATCCGATCGTCGACCCGTACGACCTGGAGAACTACCAGACCGTCGAGCAGACCGACTGGGGAGTCTGCGACTGGGACTGGAAGATCATGGTGGACAACTTCATGGAGTGCTACCACCACATGGGCCCACACCGCGGATCTCTCGAGGAGCGGTTTCCGGCGTCGCTGAGCTTCACCGGCGAAGTCGGGGACTACTTCACCACGATGTGGTCTCAGCAGAAGCCCGAGTATCCCGCGGATCCGCCGTTCCTGTCGCCGGGCGCGGACACGTTGACCGCGCAGCACAAGGACCGGTCGCTGATCTTCATCGCCTACCCGCTGCTGCAAATCGCGATGGGCCCGGCATACATGTACTGGCTCAAGGTACTTCCGCTCGGCGCGGGCAAGATCGAACTGCAACTCGACATCTGCATGTCACCGGCCTCGCTGGCCGCCCCCGATGTAGAGGCGCGCCGCAGCGAGCTGGTCAAGTTGATCTGCGACATCCACCGTGAAGACCTCGACGTCTGCGCTGCGGTACAGCGTGCCGTGCGGGCAGGCGTCACCAGCACCGGCCGCCTCTCCCATCTCGAGCGGCCGCTGTGGGAGTTCTACCGCTACCTCGGCCGTGAACTCGGACTGCTCAATCCCACAACGACTCTCGCTACGGCAGGATGACCATGACCACCACACTGAACGGCCACAGCGCCACCACCGCCTCCGACGTCGCGCAGGAACTCGCCGCCAAGGGCGTCAAGTACGCGGCGATCAGCTTCGTCGACATGCACGGCAAACCGAAGTGCAAAATGGTGCCTCTCGGCCACCTCACCCAGGCGGCACTGGGTTCCGAGATGTTCACCGGCGCCGCGCTCGACGGCGTGCCGCAAGACGTCAACGACGACGAGGTCGCCCCGCACCCCGACCTCGCACAGCCGATCATCATGCCGTTCAACCGCGAGGTCGCCTGGTTCCCAGGCGATCTGTGGATCGGCGACCACCCGTTCGAAGCGTGCAGCAGACAGATCCTCAAACGCGTCACCGCCGATGCGGCGACGCTGGGATACACCTTCAACCTCGGCATCGAGACCGAGTTCTTCCTGCTCACCGACATCGAGAAACCCGGGCCCGCCAGCCCCGACGACAACCTCGACAAGCCGTGCTACGACCTGCGCACCATGCTGCACAACTATCCGGTGGTCGACGAGATTGTCTCCGCGATGAACGAATTGGGCTGGGACGTCTACTCATTCGACCATGAGGACGGCAACGGCCAGTTCGAGACCGACTTCACGTACACCAACGTGGTGTCCATGGCCGACCGGTTGGTGTTCTTCCGGATGATGGTCGGCGAGATCGCCCGCAAGCACGGCCTGTTCGCGTCGTGGATGCCCAAACCGTTCGCCGACCGCACCGGAAGCGGCGCGCACTACAACATGTCGCTCGCCGACGCTGAAGGCACCAATCTGTTTGCCGCCAACGATGATCCGCGTGGTTGCGGACTGTCCGCACTCGGCTACCAGTTCATTGCCGGTGTGTTGCGGCACGCCGACGCCATCTGTGCGGTCATCGCGCCGACCGTCAACAGCTACAAGCGACTGGTCAAGCAGGGCAGCATGTCGGGTCTGACCTGGGCGCCGGTGTTCGCCTGCTACGGCGACAACAACCGGACGAACATGCTGCGCATCCCGAGGGGCGGCGGCCGCGTCGAATGCCGCGCTGCCGACAGCGCCAACAATCCCTACCTGGGCGGTGCGTTGATGCTGGCGGCCGGGCTCGAAGGAATCAGGGAGGTGCTCGATCCCGGTGAGCCGAACCGGGACAACCTCTACCGGCTCACCGAACCCGACCTGGCGGCGCGTGGTATCGGCTGGCTGCCACGCTCGCTCGGCGAGGCGATCGACGCGCTCGAGGCCGATCCGCTGGTGCGCAGGGTGTTCGGTGACGCGATGTTCGACTCGTTCGTCGCAGAGAAGCGCGCCGAGTGGGACGGCTACACCGCGCACGTATCGTGGTGGGAGACGGATCGCTATCTGAGGTTCTGGTGACCATGACGCACATGTGGGAAGAGTTGACATCGGCGCAACTGGCCGCCCGTCTGGCTGCCGATCCCGAGTGTGTCGCACTGATTCCCGTCGGCGCGACCGAGCAACACGGCCCGCACCTGCCGGTCGGCACCGACACGATCGTCGCGGCCGCGCTCGCCGATGCCGCAGCGGGAGAGGTGGCGGTGGTCCTGCCGCCGCTTGCGTTCGGCGCCAGCTTCTTTCACGGCACCCGGATGCCGGGCACGGTCGGGTTCTCGGGCGAGGAGACCGCCGCGACGGCCTTCCTGGTGGCGGAGGCGTGTGTGGACTCCGGTTTCCGGCGCGTGTTGTTCGTCAACGGCCACGTCGGCAACGCGGCCCCGCTGTGGATCGCCTGCGACCGCTTCCGGCGCGAATTTCCCGACCTGCGCGTCGGCGTCATGCAGTGGTGGGATCTGACCGCCGACATCGCGCGACGGGCGACCCAGGACGCGGTGGACTGGCACGCCAACGCCGCCGAGACCTCACTGATGTTGGTGCTGCGCCCGGAACTCGTCGACACCGACGGGATGCGCGACGCCGACGATCCCGACCGCACCGAGGGCACGGTGTTCCGCTACGGCGTGCAGCATGTCTCGACCAATGGGGTGACCGGGCATCCGTCGCGGGCATCCAAGTCGATGGGCCTGGAACTGTGGCGCGACGTGGTCGACGCGGCGCGCGACGTCGTCGAGCGTGCGCACAGCGAACAGGCCCCGCTTGGCTAAACTCACCGCCATCGGAAGACCACGCAACAACGCCGCCACCGCGCCGACGACGTCACCTCGTACCGACATCGTCAACGCGGCCACCAAGCTGTTCTCCGAAAAGGGCTACGCCCAAACGACTATGAGCGATATCGCGCGCGCGTCGGGGCTGCAGCAGTCGTCGCTGTACTACTGGTTCCGCAACAAAGAGCAGCTGTTGGGCGAGGCGCTGCTGGTGAACCGGGCGCCGCTGAAGTTCATCGCCGAGGTCGGGGCGGGGTCCGGCTCGCCTGCGGTCAAGCTGTACCGGCTGCTGCGGTTCGACACCATGCAGTTGGCGTTGTCGCCGATCGACTTCAACGAAATCCAGCGCATCGCACACGATCAGCGCGCCGAATTCCACCAGTTCTGGGCGGATTACGAACGGCTGAAGAACTGGGTGGTCGACCTGATCAGCGCCGCGATCAGCGAGGGCAAGTTCATCGAATGCGACCGTGAGGAAACGGCGGGGCTGCTGCTGAACTTCGACGAAGGCGCGCAGAAGCGCACCCGTCTGCACACCGATGAGGCCGACCGCGCCGACGAGGCGATCCGGGTCGGCGAACAGGTGGCCACCATCGCCGTGCGCGGGCTATTGAAGCGGCCGAGCGAGATCGGCAGGATCAGCGCGCAGGCCGCGCAATTCGACGATGCGTCGATCGCGCTTCGGGTGGCGCGGCCGCAGCCGGACTGACTACTCCCGACCGCCCGACACGAAGCCCATGTCGGCGAACCGATTTCCCGAGACGGCCGAACCCGCAGCGTCCAACGCGGTCAGCTGTTCGGGTGTCAGTTCGACAGTCAGCGAGCCGAGGTTCTCCTCGACGCGCTCGGCCCGACGCGTGCCCGGGATCGGCACCGACGCCACGCCGAGGCTCTGCGCGCGATACCGCAGCCACGCCAGCGCGACCTGAGCCGCCGTCGCGCCCTGCTGGTCGGCGACCGAGCGCACGACGTCGACCACGGCGAGGTTGGCGTCCAACGCGTCGCCGCTGAACCGCGGCATGGTCTTACGGAAGTCGTTGGGCGACGACAGGTCGGCCGCCGAGCGCACGGTCCCGGTCAGGAAGCCGCGCCCCAGCGGCGAATACGGCACGAAGCCGACGCCGAGTTCCGCGGCCGCGGGCACGACGTTGCGTTCGACGTCGCGACTCCAGATCGACCACTCGCTCTGCACCGCGGCGATCGGATGAACCGCGGATGCGGCGCGCAGTTCGTCGGCGGTCACCTCGGACAGCCCGAGGTGGCGGACCTTGCCCGCAGCCACCAATTCGGCCATGGCGCCGACGGTTTCCTCGATCGGCACGGTTACGTCGCGGCGGTGCATGTAATAGAGGTCGACGACGTCGGTCTGCAACCGCTGCAGGCTCTCGTCGATGGCCTGGCGGACATAGGCCGCGTCGCCACGCACCCCGATCTTGCCCGCGGCGCGGTCGGCGGGGTTGCCCTGAATGCCGAACTTGGTCGCGAGCGTGACCTCGTCGCGGCGGTCGGCGAGCAGTTTGGCGATCAGCTTCTCGTTGTTGCCGCCGCCGTAGATGTTGGCGGTGTCGATGAACGTGACACCCAGATCGACCGTGCGGTTCAGCGTGGCAAGCGACTCGGTGTCGTCGACCTCGCCGTAGACGGGGGTCAGCGCCATGGCGCCGAATCCGATCGCACTGACAGTTAACTCGTCGCCCAATTCGACTGTGGGCACGGCGTTGGCACTTGTCATGGCTTCTCCCAACGACTCACGCCGAAACGGTATTCCGGCGCAGTTTCGCCGCCAACGGGAGCGTCAGGTTCCGAACCGCAATGCCCATTGCAGTCGCGGGGATGAACAGCCTCGTCGCCAAGGCGACGGCGTTCTCCTTGGCCGCCCGCTGCGGGCGGTGCCGCGCCTCATATGCGCGCAGGCCGGCGGCGACGTCGCCGGTCAGCGAGTCGGCAGCGGTGAACGCGCCGACCATCGCGAGGCTCGAGCCGTCGCCGAACAGCGACACGCAGGACGCAGCGTCACCGACGAGCCCGATCCGCCCGCGCGACCAGGTCGGCACATGCACCCGGCTGACGGAGTCGAAGTACAGGTCATCGGCGGCGACGACGCGATCGAGTAGTTCGGGCACGCGCCAGCCTGCGCCCGCGTACGCCGCGACGAGCAGACGCTTGTGCTGATCGCTGTCGCGATGGTCGAACTGGGGGATTTCCGGCGAGCGGAACATGAACGCGGCGATCGGCCGCCCCTTGGCCGGGTGGATGGCCACCGCGCGACCGGGCGTGTTGTACATGACCAACTCCGTGGCTGTTTCGCCGTCCAACGGCAGCGTGGCGACGTAAACGCCGAGATGCGTCAGGTAGTCGCTCTCCGGTCCGAACGCCAGCGCGCGCACCCCAGAATGTGCGCCGTCGGCGCCGAGCACGACGTCGAATCGCCGGGTCGGCCCGTCCGCGAATTCGGCGGTGACCCCGTCGGCGTCCTGGCCGAGTGCCGTCACGCAGTTCCCGAACTGGAACTCCACGCCGTCGGGCACGGCAGCGCGCAAGATCGCGGCCAGGGCGCCGCGGGGCAATTCGGCATCGTCGGGCGCTGCCCACGTCGCACGCATGTCGACGCGGCTGACCACCCGGCCGCGCGCGTTGATGAAGACCATGTCGCGCACGCGGGTATCGGCATCGCGGATTCGCCCCATCACGCCCATGCGTTCGGCGACATCCACCGCGGGCCCGCGCACGTCGACGGGACTGCCGCTGGACCGCGTACCGGCGGCTTGCTCCACAACCGTCACCGCAAAACCGGCCTTGGCCAGCCAGTACGCCGCCGTGGAACCCGCGATGCCGCCGCCGGAGATCAACGCTGTTCGCATAATGCCAACCTAGTTACACTGACTGCAAAATTGCAATGAGTGTAAAATCTGTCCCGTGACGTCACTTCGCGAGCAGAAGCGGGTCCGCACCCGGCAGGCGCTGATCGATGCCGCCGCGGCGTTGTTCGAGCAGCGCGGCTACGACGGCACCACGATCGCCGACATCGCGGCCGCCGCCAACGTCAGCACTCGCACCTTCTTTTCGTACTTCGCGACCAAGGAGGAGGTGCTGTTCCCGGACGCCGACGCGCGTATCACTGCGGCGCTGACGGCGATCGACGAGCGCAGACCCGGCGAGCGGCCGACGGCAATTCTGTTGCGCGCGTTGGCTGAACTCGGCGAAGTGGGGGACGACCTGGTCGGCCCGATGGCCGCGCTGCGACTGCGGTTCATGCGGTCGGTGCCTGCGGTGCGTGGGCGTGGTCTTCAACTTCAACTCGACGGCCAGATCGCGATCGCGGCGCGGTTGCACGCCGCCTTTCCCGACGAACTCGACGAGGTCGAGGCGGCGGCATTGGTCGGCGCGTTTGTCGGTGCGATCGCGGGCGCGTTGCGGGTCTTGCTGCGCGACGAACACGAGCCCCGCGTGGTGCGCGAGCGGTTACAGCGGGCGACGGCCGTCGCGCTGCGCCCGTGGGTGTGACCCGGTTGCAACTTCGAATCCCTTTCGGAGCAGCGCCCTCCGCCTTAACCTGTGAGTTAGGTCACGAGTGGAGGCATCGATGCGTATCGCGGACGTATTGCGGAACAAGGGTGCGTCGGTGGCGACGATCACCCCCGAGACGTCGGTCGCCGGTCTGCTCACCGAGCTGACGGTGCACAACATCGGCGCGATGGTCGTCGTATCGCAGGACGGGGTGGTCGGCATCGTGTCGGAGCGCGACGTCGTGCGCAAACTGCACGAACTGGGCGCCGACATCCTGCACCGGCCGGTGTCCGACATCATGACCACGGTCGTCGTGAGCTGCACACCCGAGGATTCTGTCGACAGCCTCAGCGCGCTGATGACCGAGAACCGCGTCCGGCACGTGCCCGTCGTCGTCAATGGACGGCTGTCGGGCATCGTCAGCATCGGCGACGTGGTCAAGAACCGGATGGAAGAACTCGAGGCCGAGCAGCAGCATCTGCAGGCCTACATCACTCAGGGTCGCTGAGTGCCGGTCGACGTCCGCCCACTCGGGCGGCGCGACATCCGTGCCGCGGCAGGTGTGCTCGGGCGCGCGTTCTACGACGATCCGGTGACCATGTGGATGGTGCCCGACAACGATGCGCGGGCCACGGCGCTGCGGCGCGGCTTCGCCACGATCGCCCGACGCCATTTCCTGTCCCGCGGCGGGTCCGAGGTCGCCAGCCGCGACGGCGTGATCGGCGGTGTGACGCTGTGGGATCCGCCCGGCCTTCGGCAGGATTCCAAGCTGCAGAAGTTGTCGATGCTGCCGGGCTTTCTGTGGGCGTTCGGGCGGCGCACCGCGCGGATGGAACAGATCATGCGCCTGATGGAGGAACACCATCCCGACGAGCCGCACTGGTATCTGATGTTGATCGGTAGCGACCCGACGGTTCGCGGCGCCGGCTTCGGCCAGGCGCTGATGCATTCGCGCCTTGACCGCTGCGACGCCGAGGCTGCGCCCGCCTATCTAGAGGCCAGTAAGCCGGATCTGGTGCCGTACTACTCGCGGTTCGGCTTCGAGGTCACCGGCGAGATCAAGCTGCCCGACGGCGGGCCGAGCATGTTCCCGATGTGGCGCACCCCGCGCTGAGTTGGTTCCGGGCGCCGAGACTACGGTCTCTGACGGAAATCGACGCAAAACCCGTCACAAACCGTAGTGTCGGCGCACTCGGCGACGCGACCCAGCGCTAGCTCCAGGAGTACTCGGCGCGCAACCGGGCGGCTACCACCTCGAACACCTCGCGGTCCAGGATCGCGCCTTCGCGGCGGATGCCCTCCTCCGGCACGTCGAGCACCCGGTCCAACCGCACCCAGCTGGCGCGACCCTCGTAATCCCAGGGGCCGGCGCCGATGCCGACCCAGTCCGGGTCGTTGCGGTGATGGTCCTGGCTGGACAGCATCAGGCCGAGCAGCGTCGAGCGGTCGCGACCGACCACCAGAACCGGCCGGTCCTTACCGCGGGTCGGGTCGTCCTCGTAAACCACCCACGTCCAGACGATCTCCCCGGGATCGGCGCGCCCGTCCAGGTCGGGGGCGTACACCAGCTTGCGGGCCCGGTGGGCGGTCGGAACGCTGGTATTGGTGACCGGCCGGCCTGCCGTGATTGCGGGCCGCTCCTCGGTGGCCGCGTTGGACAGCGCGTCGATGCCGATCTTGATGCTGGTCTGGATGCCGGACTGCAGCTGTTGGCGGATGAATTTCGGTGCCTCGTTGAAGACGAGATTCTCCGCGAACCGCTGAAACGTCTTCCAGGGCGGAGCCATATTTCCGAGCATAGGGGACCGCTGCCGGTCGCGATTGTGTCGAGACGGCCATGCCTCGATACCCTGGTAGCGCACATTCGACCGGCCAGCAGGAGATTCCCATCAGCACTTTCGCCGATCAAACGTTCACGGCGCCGGCGCAGATTCGGAACTTCTGCATCATCGCCCATATCGACCACGGCAAGTCGACGCTGGCGGACCGGATGCTGCAACTCACCGGCGTCGTCGACGAGCGGTCTATGCGGGCGCAATACCTCGACCGGATGGACATCGAGCGGGAACGCGGCATCACGATCAAGGCCCAAAACGTCCGTCTTCCTTGGAAAGTCGACGAGACCGACTACGTCCTGCACCTGATCGACACCCCCGGCCACGTCGACTTCACCTACGAGGTGTCGCGTGCGCTGGAGGCCTGCGAGGGCGCGGTGCTGCTGGTCGACGCGGCCCAAGGCATCGAAGCGCAGACGCTGGCCAACCTGTACCTGGCGCTGGACCGCGACCTGCACATCATCCCGGTGCTCAACAAGATCGACCTGCCCGCCGCCGATCCGGAGCGCTACGCCGCCGAACTGGCCCACATCATCGGCTGCGAACCCAGCGATGTGCTGCGGGTGTCGGGCAAGACCGGCGAAGGCGTTTCTGACCTGCTCGACCACGTGGTCCGCGAGGTCCCGCCGCCGGTCGGTGACCCCGACGCGCCGACCAGGGCGATGATCTTCGACTCCGTGTACGACACGTACCGCGGCGTGGTCACCTACGTCCGCGTGGTCGACGGCAGGATCGTCCCGCGTGAGCGGATCAAGATGATGTCGACCGGCGCCACCCATGAGCTGTTGGAAGTCGGCATCGTCTCACCCGAGCCGAAGGCCGCCGCCGGCCTTGGTGTCGGGGAGGTCGGCTACCTGATCACCGGCGTGAAGGACGTGCGCCAGTCGAAGGTCGGTGACACGGTGACGACCGCGCGCAACGGCGCCGTCGAGCCGCTGACCGGGTACCGCGAACCGCGACCGATGGTCTATTCGGGCCTCTATCCCGTCGACGGCTCCGACTACCCGGACCTGCGCGATGCGCTGGACAAGCTGCAGCTCAACGACGCCGCGCTGACCTACGAGCCGGAGACCTCGGTGGCGCTGGGCTTCGGGTTCCGCAGCGGCTTCCTCGGCCTCCTGCACATGGAGATCACCCGTGAGCGGCTCGAGCGTGAATTCGATCTCGACCTGATCTCCACGTCCCCGAACGTGGTGTACCGGGTCGTGAAGGAGGACGGCGAGGAGCTTCTCGTCACCAACCCCTCGGATTGGCCCGATGGAAAGATCCGGACGGTGTACGAGCCGGTGGTCAAGACGACGATCATCGCGCCGAGCGAATTCATCGGCACGATCATGGAATTGTGCCAATCACGCCGCGGTGAATTGGGCGGCATGGACTACCTCTCGCCCGAGCGCGTCGAGCTGCGTTACACAATGCCGTTGGGGGAGATCATCTTTGACTTCTTCGACGCGTTGAAGTCACGTACCCGCGGCTACGCCAGCCTCGACTACGAGGAGGCCGGCGAGCAGGAAGCCGATCTGGTGAAGGTCGACATTCTGTTGCAGGGTGAGGCGGTCGACGCGTTCAGCGCCATCGTGCACAAGGAATCTGCGTACGCCTACGGCAACAAGATGACGACCAAACTCAAGGAGCTGATTCCGCGTCAGCAGTTCGAGGTTCCGGTGCAGGCCGCGATCGGGTCCAAGATCATTGCTCGCGAAAACATCCGCGCAATCCGCAAAGACGTGCTATCGAAGTGTTACGGCGGCGACATCACGCGCAAGCGCAAGCTGCTGGAGAAACAAAAAGAAGGCAAGAAACGGATGAAGACCATCGGCCGGGTCGAGGTACCGCAGGAGGCGTTCGTCGCCGCGCTGTCCACCGACGCCCCGGCCGACAAGGCCAAGAAGTAGGTAGCCATGCGCTCAACCCGGCCCATGTTCGTGGCGTTGAGCGCGTGCGCCTTGCTCGCGGGTTGTTCGTCCACCCCGGCCGACGCCCCGCCGACCGTTCATATCGCCGAGGCCGCCAAGCCATCACCGTCGCGGCCGCTCACGCAGGCGTTGCCCTCCGTGGACGAGCTGGCCACCATCCTCGGCAGCCCCGGCTTCATGGGTAAGGCGGTCAACGGTGGGCCCGACATGTTGCTGCAGAGCGTCGGCGAATCCGAGGCGATGCCCGTCGACTGCATCAGCGCCGGCTACCGGTTGGAAAAGGTGGCGTACGAGGCGAGCCCGGTGCAGTCCGTGGCGAGCCAGTCGTGGATCGGCGGCGACCAGAACGGCCCGACGTACTCGGGCTTCTTCGGTGCGGTGAAGTTCGACTCCGCCGCCGACGCCCAAGCCTTCCTTGCCGCGACGGCCGACAAATGGCACCGCTGCAACGGGCAGACGTTGGTGCTGCATCAGCCCGAACACGGCGCCGACGGAGTCAGCAGGATCACCGATGTCTCGGTGGTCGACAGGATCGTGTCGGCGGTCGTGTTGCACAACGACGGCTCGACGGTTCAGCGGGCGCTCGGCGTCGCATCGGATTGTGTTGTGGACGTAGCGGTTACGAACCCGCCCAACGTCACCGGCGGCGACGCGGCAGGAGCCGTCGGCGTCGCGAACCTGATGCTGCAGAAGATCGGCGTCTAGCAAAAATTGGCGGCCAGCCGACGCGTCGGCTGGCGGTCGGTCACAATAGCGCGGTGATCTTCCTCGGCTCGGGTGGCAGGGCATGCGCGGTCGCGACCGTTATCGCGGCGTCGGCACTGCTCTCCGGGTGCATGAACACGGTGTCAGGAACGGCGGTGCGCGCACAGCACGCCGCACCCGTGGACGTGCAGCCGCTGACCGAGGCGAAACTCGACGACGTGCTGCTGTCGATCGGCGAACTCAACGGCATCATGGGTTCGACGCAGATGAGGGTCACCAGCGAGTTGCAGGACATGACCGACCATTCCGCCGAGGTGTCCGACCCCGATTGCCTCGGCGCGATCTACGGCGCCGAGGAACCGGTGTACGCCGGCAGCGGCTGGACCGCCATGCGCGATCAGGTGGCCCGCGAACCCGGCGAGGACAACGAACACTGGGTGGAGCAGACGGCGGTGCTCTACCCAACGGCGGAGAAGGCGCAGAACTTCTTCGACGAGTCGAAGTCGACGTGGCAGGACTGCGCGGGCTACTCGGTCTCGGTGGACGACTTCTCGGCCGCGTACCTGTGGCAAATCGACGAGGTGACGTCCGAGGACAGTTTGATCACCCAGATGACCGCGCAGGAAGAGGCCAACGGGTGGGCCTGCCAGCATGCATTGTCGGTGGTGTCGAACGTCACCGTCGAAGCGTGGGCGTGCGGCTACAGCGTCAAGGACGAGGCGGCGACGATCGCCAACGACATGGTTGCCAACGCGGCGAAGAAGTAACGCTCAAACCGCAAGTGCCACACCGCTGATCAGGATCAGCGCAATGACGGCCGCGCCAGTCAGGTAGACCTCCCGCCGCGGTGAAACCTTGTCCGGCAGAGGACGCCGGGCCAGAAGTTTCTGACGTCGAACGCCGATCAGGTAAGTGGCCAGCGCCAGCAGGGCGGCGGCAGCGGCCGCCGCGATGTGCATCCCGCTGCGGGTGTCCTTGAGCGACAGCAGAAAACCATTCGCCAAGACAGCCAACGACGTCCGCGTCCATGCCAGGCTCGTTCGTTCGGGTTGGGTGTTGGCGTTGATGGTCAACTGGCTGCCTTGATGACGACAAGGACAACGGTGAGCAGTCCAAGCAGGACCAGCCCGATTCCGAGATAGATGGGAGTCGGGTGCCGTGGCAGTGGTTGGTCGCGGCGCATGGCGTGGTCGACTTGTCGCCAGCGCACGATGCCCATGCCCGCGGTGAGTATTGCCAGCAACGCCAAGATGATTCCGAGCACGTGACGGGCACCGGCGATCGACAACTCGGGAACCAACTGCACGATCGCCACAGCGGCGGCCAGCAGACCCAGCGCGGTGCGCTGCCACGCCAGGAAGGTGCGTTCGTTGGCCAGCGTGAAGCGATAGTCAGGTTCGACCTCGTCGTTGTCGCCCACTACATGTTCTCCTTGTGTGTTTCATACAACCGCACGGCGACCACCACACCGGAAACCACGGTAATGGTGCATGCAACCCAGATTGCTGAACGCAACCCCCAGAGGTCGGCGGCGACGCCACCCACGACGGCGCCTGCAGCGTAACCGCTGTCGCGCCATAGCCGGTATACGCCAACGGCGCGGGCGCGCCACAGCGGGTGCGCCACATCTCCGATCACCGCGAGCAGAGTCGGGTAGACCATCGCGGTGCCTGACCCGAGCAGAGCGGTGGCCGCGAGCCACCAACCGAAGGTGTCGACGGTGGCGATCAAGGCGAGCGCCGCGGCTTGGATGAACATACCGACGGTGATCAGACGTTTGCGGCCCCAGCGGTCCGACAACGCGCCGGTGAGGACCTGACCCACTCCCCACACCGCCGGATACATCGCAACGAGGGCGCCGATTCGTTCCACGGGCATTCCCGTACGCGCGAACAGGATCGGGAACAAGCCCCAAGACAGCCCGAAGTTGAGGTTGTTGACCAGGCCGGCCTGGCTCGCCGTCGACAGCGCCCGGTCGCTGAAGGTGGTGCGCGCGAACACTTCGCGGTTCGCCGCCTGCGCATGCTCTTCGCCGCCGCGGTACGCGGCTTCCAGGTGGGCATGCCCGTGGGTCTCGCGGACGAACACAGCGCTCAGCCCGAGCCCGATCACCGCGTACGACAGGCCGAGTAGAAACGGCGCCGGACGTAGCCCATAGCGGGCGGCGAGGTAACCCGCGAGCGCGGCCGTCACCGCCATCGCGCAGTACCCGGCAGCTTCGTTCAGCCCCATGGCCAATCCGCGCTTACGCGGTCCAACCAGGTCTATTTTCATCACGACGGTGGTCGACCAGGTGAGTCCCTGATTGACACCTAGCAACACATTGGCGGCGACTACCCAGCCCCACGACGGTGACCAGATCAACAGCAGCGGAACAGGAATCGCGAGCAGCCAGCCGATGGCAAGTACCGGCTTGCGGCCGAAGCGGTCAGACCAGGTGCCTGCGAAGTAGTTCGTCGCCGCCTTGGTGACGCCGAACGCGAGCACATAAGTCAGCAAGAAGGTGTAGCCGGTCAGATGGAAATGCTGCTCGGCCAGGAGCGGCAGGACGGTCTGTTCCTGACCGACCATGCCGCCGACCAGCGCGTTGACAGAGACCAGAAGGGAGAACTGAAACAAGTTGGCGCGCAAACCAAGCCGCGGCTGGTTTGGTGCACCGCTCATGCTCCGATCTCGAGTTTTTCCCCGGTGGCGCGAACCCAGTCGTGCGGGCCGCCGTCGAGCACCGTGAGGCCGTGGTGTCCCGCGGCCTCCAGCACACTGGCCGCGCCCATGGCGCGTTCGCCGTGTCCGCACATCACGACCGTCGGGCGCTGGGGAACATCTGCGACGCGGTCAGGGACGTCGCCGAGCTCGATGTGGATGGCGCCCGGCAGATGCCCGTCGAGATACTCAGACCGCTGACGGACATCGAGGATCTGACGCCCGTCGACGGCGGCCGCCGATGTCAGGGGAATATGCGCCGCTTCGTGCCCCGCAGTCAACCACGCGTCCATTCCGCCGTCGAGTTCGCCCACGACGTTGTCGTAACCGATTTTGGCTGCCTGCCAAGCGATCTCGGTAGGATCCTGGTCGCTGTTGCGCACGATGATCACTGGACGATCAGCGGGGACCAGCCAGCCGAGCCAACTCGCGAACACTGGCCGCAGTGGTATCGAAATCGCTCCGCGAATGTGCTCTCGGCCGAAGTGGCTGACCGGCCTGACGTCCACGACGACCGCGGCGTCGTCCATGCGCGTCTGCACCTCGCCAATGCTCATCGACCGCAGCGCCGCATCACCTGCGAGCAACGGCGGTCCGATCCGGTTGATCTCGGGCAGGCGCCGGAAATAGGACGGATAACTGCCGAGCGAACCGAGAAGCCGGGTGACGAACGAGTCTTCATCCGGCAATTGCAACAGCGGATTGGTGGCCAGTTCGGTGGCGATCGTGCTCGTCCGCTCCGAACCTGGCGGTGCCGAGCAGAACGACCCCGCGCCGTGGGTGGGCCATACCGAAACGTCACCAGGCAGGGCGGCCAGCCTGCGCAAGGATGCGTATTGCGCGCGGGCCAGTTCGTCTGTTCTATCGTCGGACACCAGGTCGGTGCGTGCGGCGGACCCGACGATCAGCGAGCCTCCGGTGAAGACCCCGACTTCGCGGTCGCCGTCGAGCAACAGGAAGGCCAGGTGCTCGTGTGTGTGGCCCGGCGTGAGCAGCGCGCGAAGCCGCAGACCGCCGAGGTCCACTTCGTCACCGTCGTGCAGACCGGTGTGGGCGAACTCGCGGTGCCCGGCTGCCGACGCCAGAACGGTGACTCGTCCCATCATCGCGAGTTGGCGTGCGCCGGAAAGGAAATCGGCGTGGAGGTGGGTGTCGGCGGCGAACGCGACGATCAACCCCTGCCTGCCCGCGGCCTCATGCACGGCGCGCAGGTCACGACTCACGTCGACGACGAGGGCGCGGCCATCACCCAGGTCGACTAGATAGGCCGTGTTGCCCAGCCCCTGGTCGATCAGCGGAACCAGTTCGACACCGGACAATTCGCGCTCCTACGCCGGCCGCACCGTGGTGTCCGGAACGGAGCTGTGATGGCGCAAGCCCGGGATGATCATCGGCACGCGGGTCCGGTAATCGCGATAGCGGTCGCCGAGTGCCGCGACGAGATCGTGTTCCTCCAGCTGCATCGCGATCAGGATGTAACCGGTTGTGGCAACTGAGAAGAGCAAGTGACCCGCTGTCATCGTTGGGGTCGCCCAGAACGCGATGATGAACCCGAGCATCAGCGGATGACGCACGACCCGGTACAGCAGCGATTCGCGGAACGCGAGATTGGTGTAGGGGATGCCGCGCCACGCCAGATACACCTGACGCAGTCCGAACAGGTCGAAGTGGTTGATCAGGAATGTCGAAAGAAGCACGGTGACCCAGCCGAGTGCGAACACAGTCCACAGTGCGAAGCGACCAGGCGCCCAGGTGACATTCCAGATGACGGCGGGCATCGTCCGCCACTGCCAGAACAGAAGAAACAGAGCCAGGCTCGACAACAGCACGTAGGTGCTGCGCTCAATTGTGCTGGGCACCAAACGAGTCCACCATCGCTTGAACGCCGGACGCGCCATCACGCTGTGCTGAACGGCGAACAGGCCGAGCAGCAGCACGTTGACGACAAGCGCTTCTCTGAGCGACGCCTCGATACCGTGGTCGACGGTGCGCGGTACCCCGAATCCGCCGACGAAGGCGATCGCATAAAGGAAGGCCGCCAGGAAGATGACGTAGCACGCGGCGCCGTAGCCGATGGCGAGTAAGCGCGTCATTGTGACCTCCTGATGTCATGCTCCGTTACCTGCCCGTGCGCACCGGCCGCCCCGAGAGCCACCATTCCGGATAACCTTCGGTGAGGCGTTGGGCCTTGAACCCGTTTGCGCGTAACAGCTCTACGGCTTCGTCCGCGTAAACGCAGTAGGGCCCGCGGCAGTACGCCACGTATTCCTTTTCATGGGGGAGTTCGGCCAATCGTTGGGCTAGGTCCGTCACGGGAATGGACAACGCACCGGCGATATGGCCGGCCGCGTACTCCTGCTCGGGTCGCACGTCGAGGACCACCACCTCGCCGTCAGTCATTCGTTGAATCAGTTCATCGGGCGTCACGGGTTCAAAACCGACGCGGTCACCAAAAAAGTCGTGCACGACGCGGTCGACCTCGGCGAGATGTTGTTTGGCCGTGTGACGAACGAGGAGCACCAGGCCGGCGGCCTCGGGCCCGCTCAGCCGGTAGTGCACGAACAGCCCGTCGCGTCTGGCGAGTACCAGCTGCGCGTGCCGCAACTGCTGCAGGTGTCGTGATGTGTTGGCCACCGGGAGTCCGGTTTCGGAGGCAATGGACTCGACGGTGCGTTCACCTTGCGCGAGAAGTTCGAGGATCTCCAGGCGTTGCGGGCTGGAGATCGCTTTGCCGATCCTGGCGAACTGCTCGTAGAGCCGGTTCTTGAAGTCACGCTTGGCGTCCGCGGCCATAGTCACGTATTCACGATAATTGTTGAATAGCCAGATAGAAAGCTATTTTGCGCACGAAAACACCTGCAATAGACGCTGGGTTGCAACCACGCTGATCTGAAGTAGGGCAACCATCAGGTCACCGATCTAGCCTGCGGTTGTGCTCGACGATCTGCCTCCCAATGCACCCGAGGGTGGCGCGGTGACGCTACCGCGCGCCGCCGGAATTTGGTCGTGGGCGTTTGTTGCGTTCGGCGTCGCGATTGTCGTACTCGGCGGCTTCGTGTTGTCGTAGGGCCGTCCGACTGGCCATTGAATGCGTTCTGCGCGGCCACAGCGCTGACTCGGCGTCGATTACTCCATGTCGTTGCGCCCCGAGCACGACGGCTAGCGACAAGTCTTAGGGTTTTCTTTGGTTTGTTTCTAGCGTTTCCTTAAGTGTCGAACATATGTTCGATGGTATGGGTGGGGTTGCGGTCGAGGAGGCGGTGGCGGCGGTGCGCGCCGCGCATACCGCGCTGAGCGGGCTGACCGCCGAGGCGTTGACCCGTCCGCAGTTGTTGGCGGTGCTTGATGAGGTGGAGGTGTTGTCGTGTCAGCTGCCCGCGCACCGCAATGGGTTGTTGGCCGGGTTGCAGGCCCAGGCCACACCGAAGGAGTTGGGTGCCAAGTCGTGGCGGGCGGTGTTGGCGACCCGCTGGCGTTTGTCGGGTAAGGAGGCGGGTCGGCGGTTGGCCGAGGCCGAGGTGTTGGCGCCGCGGCGGGCGGTGTCGGGGGAGCTGTTGGAGCCGGTGTTGGCCTACACCGCCGCCGCCCAGGCCCATGGGGCGATCACCGCTGAGCATGTCAAGGTGCTGCGCAAGGCGATGGCCGCGATCCCGGCCGGGGTGGATGTGGCCACCCGCCATCAGGTCGAGGCCGATCTGGTGCGCGCCGCGCTGGGCGTGGGGCCCAAGGAGTTGAAGGAAGCCGCCTTCCGGCTGGTGTTTCTGCTCGATCAGGACGGCGCCGAACCCGACGACGCCGCGCGTGAACGCCGGCGCGAGGCCACGATGGGCCCGCAACAGTCCGACGGCACCTCCCGTCTGACCGTCACGTTGACCCCGGAGGGGCGGGCGATCTGGGAAGCGATCTGGGCCAAGTTGGCCGCTCCGGGGATGTGTAATCCCGATGATGAGCAGCCCTGTGTGTCGGGCACCCCGACTCAGGAGCAGATCGACGAGGATCAGCGCAGCCTGGGTCAGCGTCAGCATGATGCGCTGGTCGTGGCGGGGCGCAGTGTGTTGGAAAGCGGGGCGCTGGGTCAGCACAATGGGGTGGCGACCTCGATCATCATCCGCACCACGCTGCAAGATTTGGAACACCGCGCCGGGGTCGGGGTCACCGGTGGCGGCACGGTGGTGCCGCTGCCCACACTGATCCGGATGGCCGCGCGTGCGCACCTGTGGTTGGCGGTATTCGATGGGGCGACCGGCTCGGCGATGGATTTGTTCCGCACCCGTCGCACCGCGTCGGTGGCGCAGCGGATGATGCTGATCGCCCGCGATGGGGGGTGCACCAAACCGGGGTGCACGGTGCCCGCCTACGGCTGCCAGGTCCATCACGCGGCCGCTGATTGGGCCGATGACGGCAACACCAACGTCGACGAGCTCGGGTTGGCGTGCGGGCCGGATAACCGGATGGTCGGCCCCAACAGCTGGAGAACCCGCCTCAACGACCGCCACGAAGTCGAATGGATTCCCCCACCCCACCTGGACACCGGCCAAACCCGCATCAACACCTACCACACCCCCGAAAAACTCCTCCGCCCACCAAACAACGACCACCACCCCGGCGGACCCGAACCCAACACCGCCTAGATCTGGCCGTGCCGCGGCGGGTGGATACCCGACAGTGTGTAGCGGCCGATGTGCTGCACCTTCCATCGGGTTGGATCGTGCAGGGTGTGAGTTCGGGCGTCACGCCAGTAGCGGGACAGGTTCGCCTGCCCGGAAACGCTTCGGGTGCCGCCCAATTCGAACAAGGTGTTCGACGCGTCCAGTGATGCCCGCACCGCAGCCACTTTCGCCACCGCGACGGCGATCGACGCGTCGGCGGTCGACTCGTCGGTGAGGTTCTCGGCTGCCAGGTCCACGCGCCGCGCCGCCTCGGCCAGTAGCGCCTGCGCACCGCGAACCGTGATAGCCAACTCGCCCGCGACGTTGACCAGGGTGACGTCTTCGGCCGACGTCGGCACACCCGCTTCGAAGTGCGGCCGCGCCTTCTCGGTCTGACGTACCCCCGCAGCCAGCGCGCCCGTCGCGATGCCGACATCGATTGCGGTGTGCAACAACTGTGCCCGCGCACCGTACACCGTGGGCCGGGTAAACATGGGGGAGAACTCCACCACATGTTCGACCGGCACCGCGACGTCGTCGAGCGTCACCGTGCCCGACGCGGTGGTGCGTTGTCCCATACCGTCCCAGTCGTCGACGACCTCGAGTCCGTCGGTGTCCCGCGCGACGAAGGCGACGGCCTTCGGTGTCGACGCGGTAGGCGGCGTCGAACCGTTCGTCAGGGACGCTCGCACCAGCACCCAGTCGGCGAATAGCGCTCCAGTGCAATAGAACTTGCGTCCCGACAACACGTAGTGGCCGGCGGGTTGCCGCACCAGCGTGGTGGTGTCGACGTCGACGGTGTGGGGTCCGCGTTCGGATTGAGCGTTGGCGAACAGGGCGCCGGAGCGGACCAGGTCGTAGAAAAATGACCTCTGGTGATCGCTGCCCTGCAGCCGCAGCGCCTCGAGGAAGACGAAGTGCGAGTGCGGAATCTGGGCCAGCGACGGGTCGGCGTGCGCGATCAACCTGATCACCTCGGCGAGCACCGTCACAGGCGCGGCGATGCCGCCGTATCGCGCTGGTACCGTAATCGCAAGCAGTCCAGAGTCTTTCAGTGCCTGCACCTGATCGTGCGGGAGCCGACGGTCGGCATCCCGCGCCGAGGCCTCGGCGTCGAACTCCGCGGCCAGTTTCGCCGCGACCTCGAGCGCGTCGTCCGGCGACGCGATGCGCGTCATCGGGATGAACCGAGGAACGGAATCGACGCCGGCGCCGTCGTGCTCGCCTCGCCTTTGAACAGACCCCGTTCACGCAGGATCGGCACCACGCCTTCGCCGAACCAGTACAGCTCTTCCAGATGCGGATAGCCGGAGAAGATGAACTCGTCGATCCCGACGTCCGCGTATTCGGCGATCCGGTCGGCCACCTCGGTGTGGCTGCCCACCAGCGCGGTCCCCGCCCCGCCCCGCACCAGGCCGACGCCCGCCCACAGGTTGGGCGCGACCTCCAGGCTGCGGGCGTCATGCCAACTGCCCTCGCGCCGGTGTTGCTCGTGCAGCGCCAGCATCCGCTTCTGCCCTTCGGATTGGCTGCGGTGCAAGCCTTTCTGCGCGTTCGCGACCGTGTCCTCGTCGAGCGCATCGATCAGCTTGTCCGCCTGCTGCCACGCCTCGTCGGCCGTGTCGCGGGAGATGGTGTGCAGCCTGATGCCGAACCGCACCGATCGGCCCTCCTGCTCGGCAAGGCCACGGATCCAGTCCACCTTCTCCCGCACCGCTGCCGGCGGCTCACCCCACGTCAGGTAGACGTCGGCGTGTCGCGCCGCCACCGGACCCGCCGCGGCCGAGCTACCGCCAAAGTACAAGGGCGGTACGGGGTTTGGTAGCGTCGCCAACGACGCCTCCTCGACGTGGATGTGCTCGCCATTCAGCGATACCGTGTCACCGTCCCAGAGTCGCCGGACAACCTCGAGGAACTCGTCGCAGCGGTGGTAACGGCCGTCCTTGTCCAGGTGGTCGCCGAACGCGCGCTGTTCGTGCGCCTCGCCGCCGACTACGACGTTGAGCAAGATGCGCCCAGGTGCATGACGGGCGAAGGTGGCGGCCATCTGCGCCGACAGTGTCGGGCTGACCAGACCGGGCCGGAATGCCACCAGGAACGCCAGTGATCTGGTCTCCCTTGCCAGCAGCGCCGCCGTGACGAAGGCGTCTTCGCACCACGCACCGGTCGGGATCAGGGCGCCGGTGAATCCGAACGATTCCGCCGCCCGCACGATGGAGGCCAGATAGTCGATCGACGCGTCGCGGTCGCTGTGCGCCGCCCCCGCCGGAGTGCCGTGCCCGCCGCCGACGATCAGTCTGCTGTCGCCGTATGTGGGGAGGAACCAATGCAATTGGACATGAGTCACCGCGAAATCGTGCCCGCTGCAGAACCCGTGGTCACGGGTTTGTATCAGTGGGATCTGAAAGGCCGCGGATTCTTTTCGCCGGCCTCGACGGCGACGGTCAGCCTGTTCTCGGCGGGCGCCACCGGGCACGTCGCGAAGTCGGTGAAGGCGCACGGCAGGTTCGACGCCCGGTTGAAGTCCAGCGTCACCGTCCCACCGGCGTCAGGTCCCTCGACCGCCAGTGATCGGCACGCGGGGTAGGTGGTGACGCCGCTGGTGGCATCAGTGAACAGCACGTGCAACGCACCGTCCGGCCTACCGAACGCGACCAATTGAGCGGGGGCACCGGCCAATTCGAAGTCGATGACGCCGACGGCGTTGTGGTGGTGCTCCAACCCCTCGACCACCGCACCGGTCGTGACGGTCTGCGACTGCTGATACGGCGTGAACGTGCCGGTCACCCGCCAGCGCTCACTCGGCGGATAGGCCGGAATGCCGCGATAGTCGCGCAGATGCGGGGACTGCGGATCATGCACCCGCAATGCGACCGACCCGGTGCGTCGAATGACCTCGATGCGGCGCTCGCCGTCGTCGACCCGTAGCCCGGGTGCGCCCTCGACCGGTTCGAGCCGGTCGGTGCCCTCGATGCCCTCGACATACACCGCATCGGAGTCCGCGCGCCAACGACCGGGAAGGCCGCTGACCGACTCGAACTCGTCGGTCAGCCAGTACAACCCGGTCAGGCTCACCCAGCCCAACGGATCCCCGTAATAGCGTTCACGCTCGCGGTGCCACTCATCCCATGCGGCTTCGAACGCTGTGGCTGCGACGTCAGTACTCACTACAGCGTCGCTGGCGTCAGTCGGCCGCGGCGCACCAACTCGCCCCACACGGCGAACGCCTCGGCGTGCTCGGCCGTCGCCGTGCCGCTCGCGAGTGCCACCAGACCCGAGGCCAGTCGTCCGATGCCGACACCGGTCTCGTGCACCACGCGCACCAGTTCGTCGAAGGCTTCATGATCGGAACAACCGCGCAACCCGACCAGGATGCCCGTCGCCACATCGATCACCCGACGCGAACTGTCGTCACCAAAGCGGCGGTTCATGCCTCGACTCCCACTCGCTCCGGTCCTCGCTCGTTCCTCACTCGCGGTCGCCTTCGGATACCCATGGCAGCCATCGTGCGCGACAACGGCACCGCCGACAAGGCATCGACCCACGATGATCCTGAAGCGCTACCTGCCCGTCATCGCGACGCTACCGGTGCTACATCGGCGCGTTGGCCGGCTGGAACACCCCGGAGCTGTCGGCCTCTTCCTCGGCGCGGATGACGTGCACCACCGCGTTGATCAACGCCAGGTGGGTGAACGCCTGCGGGAAGTTGCCGAGATGCCTACCGGTGCGCGGCTCGATCTCCTCTGCGTAGAGATGCAGTGGGCTGGCGAACGACAGCAGCCGCTCGCACAAGTGCTTGGCCCGGTGGATCTCGCCGATCTCGACCAGCGCCGACACCAGCCAGAACGAGCAGATCGTGAACGTGCCCTCCTCGCCAGCCAAACCGTCGTCGGTTTCCTCGACGCGGTAGCGCAACACCAGGCCGTCCTCGGTCAGCTCGTCGGCGATGGCCAGCACTGTGGCGCGCACCCGCGGGTCGTCGGCGGGCAGGAACCGGGTCAGCACCGCCAGCAGCAGCGAGGCGTCCAGCGCGTCGTCGCCGTAGCGCTGCGTCAACACGCCGCGGGAGTCCACACCGTTGGCCAGGATGTCGGCCTTGATCTCCTCGGCGATGGCGCGCCACTGCTGCGCGTAGGACTTCTCGCCCTCCAGTTCGGCCAGCTTCGACCCGCGGTCCAGCGCCACCCAGCACATGATCTTGCTCGACGTGAAGTGCTGCGGTTCGCCGCGCACCTCCCAGATACCGCGGTCGGGTTCGCGCCAGTGCTTGATCGCCTCTTCGACCTGTTGCTTGAGCACCGGCCACAGGCTGTCGGAGATCTGCTCACGCGATTTGGCATGCAGATACACCGAATCCAGGCAGGTGCCCCAGATGTCGTGCTGCATCTGGTTGTAGGCGCCGTTGCCGATCCGCACCGGTCTGGCGTTGTCGTAGCCGGACAGGTGGTGCAGTTCTTCCTCGACCAGGGTGCGCTCACCGCCGACGGCGTACATCACCTGTAGCGGATGGCGCTCACCGTTGTTGGCGCCCGACACGTCCGCGATGAACGCGAAGAAGTCGTCGGCCTCACGGTCGAGGCCCAACGTGTACAGGCCCCACAGCGCGAAGGTCGAATCGCGCACCCACGCGTAGCGGTAATCCCAATTTCGTTCGCCCTGAGGGGTTTCCGGCAGCGACGTGGTGGGCGCGGCCAGCAGCGCGCCGGTGGGCGAGTAGGTCAGGCCCTTCAAGGTGAGCGCGCTGCGCTGTAGATACGACCGCCACGGGTGGTCGGGGAAATCGCCGACGTTGATCCACTGGCGCCAGCATTCGCTGGTCTGCCACATCCGGTCGACGGCTTCGTCGTAGGTCTGCGGCACCGGGTGCTTGGACCAACTCAGGGCGACGAAGATGTTGTCGCCCTCTTTCATTCGGGTGCGGGCCCGCGCCTCACGGCCCTCAAGGCCGATGCGCAGGTTGGTGGTCAACCGCAGCGTCGGATGCGCGTCGGCGTCCCTGCTGGCGCGCGCGATCGCCTCGCCGTAGGCCTGGGCCGAGTACTCCCAGGTGGCGTTGATCCGGTGGTAGTCGAATGACGGCTCACAGCTCATCACCAGTTCGACGGTGCCGCTGACGCAGCGCACGGTGCGCAGCAGGATGTGCTCGGCGTCCCAGTCCATCGGTGTGCGGCGGTGGGTGCGCGAGCGTGTCTCGATGTCGTGCCACGGCCCCATCACCAGGGCGTCGCGCACGATCATCCAGCCAGTGTGGGTCTGCCAGGTGGTTTCCAGGATCAGGCTGCCGGGCAGATACCGCCGGGCCGCGGGCACCGACACCCCGTACGGGCTGAGCCGGAAATGTCCCGCACCACGGTCCAGGATGGCGCCGAACACGCTGGGGGAGTCCGGCCGCGGCACGCACAGCCACTCCACCGAACCCGCCGACGAGATCAGGCAGGTGTTCTCGCAGTCGGACAGGAAGGCGTAGTCCGCGATGGGCGGGAACGGGTTCCGCAGCGACCCGCTACTGGTGTAGGGCACCGGCGCCGTCACGGTGAACGGGGCTTCGGCCTGGCCGGGTTTGGACCCGTTGGCCTCGGCCTCCGGCGCGCCGTCGGCAGGCTCGGTGTCTTGCAGCGTCATGCCGACATCATCGACTGCCGAACGCCCCGTCGTCTACTCGTCGGGCTGCGTGTCCGCGTGCGGTCGGCTCAGCGGCGGGCAAACTCCGGCACGTGTTCGGGCAGCGGACCGATCGCGATCGCGTAGCCGGCCACCACGCGCAGCGCGGGCACCCGGGCGGCCAACCGCGCCAGAAGCGGCGGCTGGGCGGTCCGACCTGGCGAAACCGCGACCGCGATGACGCGGGCGTGGATGGCCCGCTGCGCCGCCTGAACCAGCGCGGCGGGTAGCCAGCGCCGCGCCTGCACCCGGGCCAACAGCTTGGTGGAAACCGTGCCGCGCCGCAGCGGTCCCGCCAGTGCGGCACCCGCCGCCACCGCGTCGGCGACGGCCAGGTTGATGCCGACGCCGCCGACTGGCGACATGGCGTGCGCCGCGTCCCCGATCAGCAACAGGCCGTCGGCGTACCAGCGGTGCAACCGGTTGAGTTGCACGTCGAGCAGTTTGACGTCGTCGAACGACGTCAGCGAGGTGACGTGGTCGGCAAGCCAGGGCACCAGCGCCACCACCTCGCGGTGCAGCGTCTCGATGCCTTGCGCACGCAACTGGGCGTCGCGGCCCTTGGGAATGACGAAGGCGCACTGGTAGTAGTCACCGCGGTCGATGACCACCAGCGCGTGCCCGGTGCCGAGTACCCCTGCCAGACCGTGCGGGTCGTCGGGGTCGCGTGGCAGCCGGAACCACCACACGTCCATCGGCGCGCCGAAGTTCTTGGGGGTCAACCCCATTGCTGTGCGCAGCGTCGACGAGCGGCCGTCGCAGGCCACCGTCAACGCGGCGTGCAGTTCCCGCTCCTGGCCGTCGCTGTCCCGGTAGCGGACGCCGATTACCTTGTCGCCGTTTCGAATCGGGCCGAGCACTTCGGTGCTGCGCAGCAGCGTGAACGTCGGCTCCTTTTCGGCTGCAGCGGCAAGCAATTCGAGGAAATCCCATTGCGGCACCAACGCAATGTGTTTGTGCGGACCCGGAATTCGGCTCAGGTCGACACCCACCTCGGTGCCCTGGACAGTCATCGTCAGCGTCTCGATGACACGGTGCGGCACATGAGCGAACTCGTCGGCAAGACCGAGTTCGTCGAGCATTCGCAGCGTGCTCGCATGCACGGTGTCACCGCGGAAATCGCGCAGGAAGTCTGCGTGTTTCTCCATCACCGTGACGTCGACGCCGCCGCGCGCCAGCAGCAGGCCCAGCATCATGCCCGCGGGGCCGCCGCCGGCGATCACACATGTGGTCTTGTCCGCAGGCACGAGGTCATTTTCGCATCGCCTACGCTGGCCGGGTGGGCGGCTTCCTCAACTGGTGGGACGGCGTCGAACTGTGGCTGTCCGGACTGCCGTTCGTTGCGCAGACCGCCGTGGTGATGCCGGTCGTACTGGCCCTCGCCTATGGCATCGCCATCCTGCTCGACGGTGCGCTTGGCAACGGCATCCGGCTGATGCGGCGGGTGCGCCATCAAGACGAGGACGAGGAGTAAGCCATGCCGCGATCTCGGGTCACCCTGGTGCTCGTCATTCTCGTGGTCCTGGTGGTCGTGATGTGGCTGCTAACTCGTTATGCCGGCTAAGCCCGACCCTGAGCGTGTGCCCGGACTCTGTTATTCTTCGCGCCATGCGCACAGCGACCGGCAACAAGAGCGGCCACATCCTGGCCCTCATTGCCGTGGGTTTTTCCGCTGTCGCAGACGTCTGTTGTTGTCGCTGACTCCATATCCGTCCGCGGTCTGGTGTCGGTAGCGGCTGTCTGGATGCCCAGGTACTGATTACTCGCCTTGCCGTCGCGACGGGCTCGTCCGTTCGTCCCTGGTAAGGAAAGGTCATCAATGGTCAACATCCGCAAATCCTGGCGCTACGGCGCCGCCTTCGCTGCGACGGCGACCCTGCTCGCAGGCTGCGGCGGCGGCTCCAGCGACGTGGCCGGCGACAGCTCGACGGCGGCCGCGGAGACCACGCTGACGCTGGTCGCCTACGCGGTGCCGGAGCCGGGCTGGAGCAAGATCATTCCGGCGTTCGCGGCGACCCCCGAAGGTAAGGGTGTCGCGGTGACCACGTCCTACGGCGCATCCGGCGACCAGTCGCGCTCCGTGGTCGACGGCAAGCCCGCCGACATCGTGAACTTCTCCGTCGAGCCCGACATCACCCGCCTGGTCAAGGCCGACAAGGTGGCCAAGGATTGGAACGCCGACGCCACCAAGGGCGTCCCATTCGGGTCCGTCGTTTCGCTCGTCGTGCGCAAGGGCAACCCGAAGAACATCAAAGACTGGGACGATCTGCTGCAGCCTGGCCTCGAGGTGGTCACCCCGAGCCCGCTGAGCTCCGGCTCCGCCAAGTGGAACCTGCTGGCGCCGTACGCCGCCAAGAGCGACGGCGGCAAGAACCCGCAGGCCGGGTTGGACTTTGTCAACAAGCTGGTCACCGAGCACGTCAAGACCCGGCCGGGCTCCGGGCGCGAGGCGACCGACGTCTTCCTGCAGGGCACCGGCGACGTCCTGATCAGCTACGAGAACGAGGCCATCAACACCGAGCGGCAGGGCAAGCCCGTCGAGCACATCAACCCGCCGCAGACGTTCAAGATCGAGAACCCGGTCGCCGTGGTGACCTCCAGCACGCACCTGGACAAGGCGAACGCGCTGAAGAACTACCTGTTCACCAAGGACGCGCAGAAGATCTGGGCGCAGGCCGGCTTCCGCCCCGTCGATCCGTCGGTGGCCGAGGACTTCGCTACCGACTTCCCGGCCCCGCAGAAGTTGTGGACGATCGACGACCTGGGAGGATGGAGCGCGGTTGACCCCGTGTTGTTCGACAAGGACAACGGCAGTATCACGAAGATCTACAAGCAGGCGACTGGATGACAGCTGCGCTGAACCCTGAGACCGCCAGGCCCGAGGTCACCGGCGACGGTGACCCCGGGCGGCCTCGTGGATTCTTCAAGAGCCGCTACGGCACCACCTCGTTGCGGGTGGGGGTCGCGACGACGTGGCTGTCGGTGATCGTGTTGTTGCCGCTGGCCGCCATCGTGTGGCAGTCGGCGGGCGGCGGTTGGGACGCGTTCTGGGCCGCGGTCACGTCGAACTCGGCGATCGCGTCGCTGCGCGTGACGCTGACCATCTCGTTCTCGGTCGCGGTGATCAATCTGTTCTTCGGCCTGCTGGTGGCCTGGGTGCTGACCCGCGACGATTTCATCGGCAAGAGGCTGGTCGACGCGATCATCGACCTGCCGTTCGCGTTGCCGACGATCGTCGCCAGCCTGGTGATGCTCGCGCTCTACGGGCCTGCCAGTCCTGTCGGCCTGCATCTGCAGCACACGAAATGGGGCGTCGGCATCGCGCTGCTGTTCGTGACGTTGCCGTTCGTGGTGCGCTCGGTGCAGCCGGTGCTGCTGGAACTCGACCGCGAAGTCGAGGAGGCCGCAGCGTCGTTGGGGGCGAACAACCGGACCATCTTCACCTTGGTGATCCTGCCCGCGCTGTTGCCGTCCCTGCTTTCCGGTGCGGGCCTTGCGTTTTCCCGCGCGATCGGCGAGTACGGGTCGGTGGTGTTGATCGGTGGGGCGGTGCCTGGCGAGACGGAAGTGTCGTCGCAGTGGATCCGCACGCTGATCGAGAACGACGACCCCAGCGGTGCCGCGGCCATCTCGATTGTGCTGCTGGCCATCTCCTTCTTCGTGCTGTTCGTGCTGCGCAGCATCGGAGCCAGGGCGGCCAAACGTGAGGAGCTCGCCGAGTGACGTTCTCGACGCCGGTCCGGTTGCTGCTGCGCTACGTCGCGCTCGGGTATCTGCTGCTGCTGTTGATCGTCCCGGTGGGGCTGATCCTGTGGCGCACCTTCTCGCCCGGCCTTGGCGAGTTCGTCGCCAACATCACCACGCCGGCCGCCGTCTCGGCGTTGCAGCTGTCGCTGATCGTCGTCGCGATCGTGGTGCCGCTCAACGTGCTGTTCGGCGTGCCGACAGCACTTGTGCTGGCGCGCAACAAGTTTCGCGGCAAGAGCCTGTTGCAGGCGGTGATCGATCTTCCGTTCGCGGTGTCGCCGGTGGTGGTCGGCGTCGCGTTGATCCTGTTGTGGGGCTCGGCCGGGTTGTTCGGCTTCGTGGAGAACGACCTCGGCTTCAAGATCATCTTCGGGTTTCCCGGCATCGTGCTGGCGAGCATCTTCGTCACGGTGCCGTTCGTGATCCGTGAGGTCGAACCGGTGCTGCATGAGTTGGGCACCGATCAGGAGGAGGCCGCGGCCACGCTCGGCTCCAGCTGGTGGCAGACGTTCTGGCGCATCACCTTGCCCTCGATCCGCTGGGGCCTGATGTACGGCATCGTGCTGACGATCGCGCGCACGCTCGGCGAGTACGGCGCGGTGATCATGGTGTCGTCGAACCTGCCCGGCAAGTCGCAGACGCTGACCCTGCTGGTGTCGGATCGGTACAACCGCGGCGCCGAATACGGCGCATATGCGGTGTCGACCCTGCTGATGGGTGTTGCGGTGATCGTGCTGGTCGTCCAGGTCATCCTCGACGCCCGCCGCACGAAGACGAATAATTAATCGACGAGGAGACGGATAGCCGTGACCAATGCGATCACCGTGGCTGGTGCTAACAAGCACTACGGCGATTTCGCGGCGTTGGACAACGTCGATTTCGAGGTGCCGTCGGGTTCGTTGACCGCACTGCTCGGACCAAGCGGGTCGGGTAAGTCGACGCTGCTGCGCACCATCGCGGGACTCGACCAACCGGACACCGGCGTCATCACGATCAACGGCCGCGACGTGACCAACATCCCGCCGCAGCGGCGCGGCATCGGCTTCGTGTTCCAGCACTACGCGGCGTTCAAGCACCTGACCGTGCGCGACAACGTCGCATTCGGCTTGAAGATCCGCAAGCGGCCGAAGGCCGAGATCAAGGAGAAGGTCGACAACCTGCTGGAAGTGGTGGGGCTGGCCGGTTTTCAGACCCGCTATCCCAACCAGCTCTCGGGCGGGCAGCGCCAGCGCATGGCGTTGGCCCGCGCGCTCGCGGTCGACCCCGAGGTGTTGCTGCTCGACGAGCCGTTCGGCGCGCTGGACGCGAAGGTGCGCGAGGACCTGCGCGCCTGGTTGCGGCGTCTGCATGACGAAGTCCACGTGACGACCGTGTTGGTCACCCACGACCAGTCCGAGGCGCTCGACGTCGCCGACCGGATCGCCGTCCTGAACAAGGGCCGCATCGAGCAGGTCGGGTCGCCGACCGAGGTGTACGACGTGCCCGCCAACGCGTTCGTGATGTCGTTCCTCGGCGCCGTGTCGTCGCTGAACGGGTCGCTGGTGCGGCCACACGACATCCGCGTCGGCCGCAATCCGGAGATGGCGATCGCCTCGTCTGATGATTCGGTACAGGCCACCGGCGTGCTGCGCGCGACCATCGACCGAATTGTGATGCTGGGCTTCGAGGTTCGCGTCGAGTTGACCAGCGCGGCCGATCACACGCCGTTCACCGCGCAGATCACCCGCGGTGACGCCGAGGCACTGGGCCTCAAGGAAGGCGACACGGTGTACGTGCGCGCCACCCGGATTCCTCCGCTGCCCGGTGGCACCGAGATTCCGCGGTCGGACAGCGCCGACGAGGACGAGGCGCTGACGAAGGCCTGAGTTCTCGCTGGGGTTAGGCGTTGACCGCCAACGATCCGTTGCCTGCCCGACGGTCCGGCACCCGCTGCAGGCCGAGATGTCCGCGCAGCGTGGTCTCCGCGTACTCACGGCGGAACAGTCCGCGCTCGCGCAGGATCGGGATCACATGCTCGACGAACAGTTCCAGCCCGGACGGGAACACGTCCGGCATCAGGTTGAAGCCGTCGACGGCGCCGGCTGCGAACCATTCGGAGATGGCATCGGCGATCTGCTCGGGTGAGCCGATCACCAGCCGGTGCCAGGTGATGACGCGATCAAGGATCTGCCGAACGGTGAGATTCTCTCGGCGGGCCAGGTTCACGACGATATCGCGGGCCCCCTGGGATCCGCCGATGGCTTCGGCACCGTCGAGCAGCCACTTGGGAAGCGGTTTGTCCCAGTCGAGTTCGTCGAGGTCGACGCTGAGTTGACTTGCCAGATGAGCCAGGCGGCGATCGCCTGCGAGCTCGTTGAGCTCGTGGTTTCGCTTCCGCGCCTCCGCTTCGGTGCTGCCGAGGACGAAGGACAACCCCGGCATGATCCGCACCGCGTCTCGGGGCCGACCCGCCGCAACAGTGCGGGCGCGCAACGCCTCTGCATAGTGCAGCGCGTCCGGAAGCGAGGCCTGCGCGGCAAAGACGCCGTCGGCGTACCTCGCCGCGAGATCGAGTCCGCCTGCCGATCCGCCGGCTTGGAACAGCACCGGATGTCCTTGAGGCGGGCGAGGCAGGGTCAGCGGTCCGTCGACGCTGAAGAAGTCGCCTCGATGGTCGATGGTGTTGATGGCGCCGATTCTGCTGAAAGCGCCGGTGCGCTTGTCGGCGAGTACGGCATCGTCATCCCATGAATCCCACAGTGCGCGAACGACTTCCACGAATTCGGCAGCGCGCCGATATCGGTCACGCCGATTCGGCTGTTCCGCGAGACCGTCGGCGTGACCGAAGTTGTTCCAGGCGAAGGGGTCGCTGCTGGTCACGACGTTCCACGCGACCCGGCCGCGGCTGAGGTGGTCCAGCGAGGCGAACCGCCGTGCGATGTTGTACGGCTCCTCGAAAGACGTCGACACCGTGCCGATGAGACCGATGTGCGTCGTCACCGACGCGAGGGTGGACAGTAAAACGATGGGGTCCAACGCGAGTGGCGGCGCCGCCAGTGGTTGATCCGGACTCTGAAACAGAGATGGGCTGTCAGCGAGAAACAGCGCATCCAGTGTTCCGCGTTCCGC
Organism: Mycobacterium sp. 3519A; assembly: GCF_900240945.1. Classification (NCBI taxonomy): domain Bacteria; kingdom Bacillati; phylum Actinomycetota; class Actinomycetes; order Mycobacteriales; family Mycobacteriaceae; genus Mycobacterium; species Mycobacterium sp. 3519A. The sequence continues at coordinate 978,464 of NZ_OESG01000012.1, read as the reverse complement.
AGTGCGCGCGATGTCGATCCAGTAGGCGGGATCGGTGAACCAATTCGGATCGGCTGACGGGTGCTGCCAAGCCGCGGGGTGCATGCCATCAGAGAGGACATTGACCCCGAGGTGCAACTGGCGCTCGGCCGCGCTCACGCCTGTCGTCCCGGCAGCGCCAACTTCTTCACCTCGGGATCGGTGGCGATGAACGTCTGCACCCGCGGGTCGTTGAACGCCTTGATCAGGTTCTGGATATTGGGAGTGTCAATGTAATTGCTGCCGACGGTGAGCACGGAGGCGAACTCGTCGGGCGACTTCGGCGCGAAGATCAGCTTGTCCTCAGAAACGCCTGCGGCAAGAAATGATTCGGCGTATCCGACGATGGCGTCGAGGTCGGGTAGCGCTCTCGGCTGCGCGCCGAAGTCGAGGAGGGTGAACTGCAGGTTCTTCGGGTTAGATGCGATGTCTTTCTGGGTGAGCGCGGTGATGTCCGCGCCGGGACGCAACGTGATCAGCCCCGCCTGCGCCAGATACCAGATGCCCTGGGCGTTGTTTGCGGGATCCGCCAACAGGGACACTTTCGCACCATTCGGAATCTCCTGGGGGGTCTTGTATTTGTCGGACCAGATGCCGAACACCCAGTGAAAGAACGGGCCGGTTGCCGCCTGCTCCCTGAAGCCAGGGTTGGCGTCGAGCACCTGCTGCAGCCAGTGCCGGTGCTGGAAAATGGTTCCTGCGTAGCGACCGTCGCTGATTGCGCTGTTGATCTGGGTGCTGTCGCCCAGTCCCACCGCGGCGACCTTGACGTCGTAGTCGGAGGCGACGTTTTCACCGATGTATTCGATGATGCGCTTCTCCGCAGGATTGGAGTCCAGGTACACGACCTGCAGAGTCGCACCGGCGGTTTCGTTCGCGGACTTGGCGCCGCTACCGCGTTGGATGACGAAAAAGGTTGCGGCGGCGATGATCACGACGACAGCGGCGATGAGATACGGCCACTTCCGTCGTTTGGCGATGGTGAATCCGTGCGAGCCGGGACGATCGGTGTCGGCCCCAGCGCCCGAAGCGGGAACTGATTCGTCGATGCTCATGACTGCCTTCCTGAATGCGCTCCACTCTCCGCGACCGCCATGTGAACAACCAAGGGTTTGAATCAGCCTGGTGGCAAAGGGTCTGGGCTCACGGTGATTGCAAGGGTGTCACCGCAGGTGTGGGTTCTGGCAACGTCACGCAATGGGGCGACGACGCCAGCTCAAGCCATGCCTCTTCAAAGGACGTCTGCAATTCCATGATCGAACTGACCGAACTGACCAAGGCTTATGGCCACGGTGACCAACGCACGGTAGTACTGGACCGGATCAATTTCCGTGTCGATGCCGGCGAGATCCTCGCTGTGGTCGGGCCAAGTGGTGCCGGCAAAAGCACACTGGCCCAGTGTATTAACCTCCTGACCGCGCCGACATCGGGATCTGTGGTGGTCAACGGTGACGACCTGACCACCTTGTCATCCAAGAAACTACGGGTGGCGCGTCGGCGGATCGGCACCGTATTCCAGTCCGCGGGGCTGCTGGAGAGGCGCACGGCGGCCGAGAACGTCGCACTGCCACTGGAGTATCTCGGTGTCACCGCGGACGAGGCGAAGAAGCGGGTCGCCGAACTCCTTGACCGTGTCGGGCTGTCCCAGCGTGCCGGTCACTACCCATTCCAGCTCTCCGGGGGCCAGCGGCAACGCGTCGGCATCGCGCGGGCACTGGCACTGCGGCCGTCGGTACTGTTGTCCGACGAGGCAACTGCGGGGCTGGATCCCGTCACCACCGCTTCGGTCGTCGACCTGTTGCGAGAACTGCGAGACGACCTGAACCTGTCGATGGTGTTCATCACCCACGAGATGGACACCGTGCTGAAGATCGCGGACTCAGTTGCCCGGCTGGACCACGGCAGCATCGTCGAGTCGGGTCGGCTGTTGGATCTGCTCACCGCCCCGGACTCCGCCTTGGGCGCGGAACTCAGGCCGCATCGCGTTGACGCGAAACCGAATGCGGGACAGCAGGTATGGCAGGTCATTTACGACGCGCCGAATGTCCCGGCGGACTGGATCGCCAGCGCCTCGGCGGAACTGGGTGCACCGCTGTCGGTGTTGGGCGCGTCGGTCCAGGTGGTCAGCGGTGTCACGGTCGGCAGCGCGACGCTTGGCGTTCCGGCCGAACTGGGCTCGCGGCTTGGAGGTGTGCTCACCCGTTACGGGCTGGCCGTGAACAGCAACGGTGCGCGAAGCACTGCCGACGGCGAACTGCAGGGTGTGGCATGACCGAAACCGTGCTGGCGAACGCCAAGGTCGCTGTCAATGAGCTTCCCGGCCTGTTACTTCCGGCGCTTCTCGACACGCTGATCATGGTCGGGATCGTGATGACCATCGTCGTGGTGGTCGGCGTGCCTCTCGGTGCGCTCGTACACAACCTGGCGCCCGGTGGCCTGTTCGAGAACCCAGCGCTGCATACGGCATTGAGCTGGATCATCAGCATCGGGCGTTCGCTGCCATTCCTGATCCTGATGGCGTCGATCATGCCGGTAACCCGCTTCATCACCGGCACCAACATCGGCATCGCGGCGGCAGTGGTGCCGATGTCGCTGGCGGGTATCGCGTTCTTCACCAGAATCGTCGAGAACTCGTTGCGTTCCGTGCCGCCGTCAGTGGTCCAGGTGGCCCGCGCGTCAGGGGGGTCACGCCTGCAGATCATCCGCACCGCCCAGCTCAGCGAGGCGGTGCCGTCGATCATCGGCGGACTCACGATCAACATCATTGCCATGATCGAATACTCCGCCATCGCAGGAACGATCGGCGCCGGCGGAATCGGTTATGTGGCAGTTACTTACGGATATCAGCGCTTCGACCAAGGCGTGATGCTGGCCACCATCGTCATTCTGGTCATCACCGTTGCCGCGGTCCAGCTCATCGGTGATGGTCTGGTCCGACTGACCACCCCGCACCGCCGGGCGCGCGCAGGCAATGCCCTTCGGCCGCGTCGCCGCACCGTCGCCGCTTGAACACCTTGAACAAAGGAGCAACCGCATGACCACCGAGACCCCTGTCCACGACGCCGACGACCACGGCTTCGAACTCAAACGTCGCCCCCGGCGGATATGGCTTACCGTCGGTCTCGTTGCGGTGATCGTCGTGATCATCGGCGTGCGGGTGGCTTTCTTCGGGGACTCAAAGTCGTCCAACGAGATTCCAGGGGCGACGCTGGTGGTCGCGACCAATGATGGTAACGCCGCCGAGCAGGCGCTCATCGAGTTCATCGCGCTGGAAGTCGCACCCAAACACGACATCAAGGTCGCCTTCCGCGGCCTGGCCGACAGCAACACGATCAACCGGGCGGTCAGCGACGGCGAGGTCGCGGGCACGGTCTATCAGCACAAACTGTGGCTGGGGCAGGTGCTCGAGGCCAACCCCGACTTCCGCGAGACCGCGGCAACCCCGGTGTTCCGCTGGGGCTTTGGCATCTGGTCTGACAAGTACACCGACCCGTCGCAGTTGCCGGACGGTGCGACTGTCTCGCTGTACTCCGACCCCGCCAACGAGGCGCAGGGTCTGTGGCTGCTCGAGCGTGCCGGCCTGATCTCACTGGACCCAGCTGCCGACAAGTGGGAAGCCACCCAGAAGGACATCGTGGCCAACCCCAAGCACCTGAAGTTCACCCTGCTCGATTTTGCCGCACAGTCGCGATCGCTGCCCGATCTGGACGCCGCCGTGGGCTACACCGAGTACTACCTCGCTGCGAAAGTGCCGATCAGCCAACAGATCTTCGCGCCGCCGGCGCCTGACGAATTCGCAGGCCAACTCACCATCGGCAGCAAGTGGGCCGACACCGACAACATCAAGAAGTTGGTCGAGACATTCAAGGACCCGGCCGTCCAGCAGTTCCTCGCGACCGATCCCAGCGTGAAGAACATCTTGTTGCCGCTGTAGTGAACAACCGAAATACAATCGCCTTGAATGCAACCGATGACGACTGCGGGGGAGTCAGGCAGCATTTCGTCGAGTGAGCCGCGTTATCCGATTCAACGCTTTCGACATGAACTGCGTCGCGCACCAATCACCAGGCCTGTGGCGGCATCCCGACGATCAATCCTGGCGATACAAGGATCTTGGCTATTGGACCGAACTGGCGAAGCTACTTGAACGCGGCCGGTTCGACGGGCTCTTCATAGCCGACGTGCTGGGCACCTACGACGTGTACGGAGCCAACGACGAGGCCGCGATCCGACATGCCGCGCAGATTCCGGTCAACGACCCGATGCTGCTGGTGTCGGCGATGGCGCTGGTGACGGACAATTTGGGTTTCGGCATCACCACGGGTACCGGTTTCGAACATCCCTATCCGTTCGCCCGGCGCATGTCCACGCTCGACCATCTCACCAATGGCCGGATCGGCTGGAACGTCGTCACCGGGTATCTGCCTGCCGCAGCACGGAACATGGGGCAGACCGACCAGCCCGCGCACGATGCCCGCTACGACCACGCGGACGAGTATCTCGAAGTGCTCTACAAACTCTGGGAGGGTTCGTGGGAAGACGACGCGGTGATCCGGGATCGCGAACGCGGCGTGTTCACGGATCCCGCGAAGGTTCACCACATCGGGCATGAGGGAACGCATTTCAGCGTGCCGGGCGTCCACCTCGCCGAGCCCTCTCCGCAGCGGACGCCGGTGATCTACCAGGCCGGCTCCTCGCCGCGTGGCGTCCGGTTCGCTGCTGAGAACGCCGAGGCCATCTTCACGGCGGCACCGACGAAAGCGATTCTGCGCGAGGTGGTCTCGACTATTCGCCGAGAGCTCGAGCTGGCCGGGCGGGATCCGTACTCCGCGCAGATCTTCAACCTGACCACCGTGGTGACCGCCGAGACCGACGAGGAAGCGCAGGCCAAGCACGCCGAATACCTGTCGTACGGGGATCCGGAGGGCGCGTTGGTGTTCATGTCCGGGTGGATGGGAGTGGACCTCGCGCGGTACGGGCTGGAGGAGCCGATCGGCAATGTCGATTCCAACGCGATTCTGTCCGCCGTCACAGCATTTCAGTCAGCAGATCCCGACGGCCGAGAGTGGGCCGTGCGCGACATCGCGGAGTGGGGCGAGATCGGCGGGATGGGTCCCCGCATCGTCGGTTCGGGTGTGCACGTGGCCGACACGCTCCAAGAATGGGTGGCGGAAACCGACGTCGACGGGTTCAACCTCGCGTACGCGATCACGCCTGGGTCGTTCAGTGATTTCATCGACTACGTCGTCCCGGTTCTGACGGCTCGCGGGGCCTACCAGTCCGGCTATGCGCCGGGAACCCTGCGCAACAAACTGTTGGGCCGCGGCGACCGTCTGCCCGAGGAACATCGGGGAGCGCGGTACCGGGTCGGGGGCCCGGCGTCGACCATCATCGAACGCCCCACGACGCTGCCATCCTCGGCGTCGTCGAGTGCCTCGCAGCCGGCCAGGGGCCGCTAGCGGATTCTCAGGCCGCGGCGCGCTCGGCGAGCGCTTGGTCGAAGCGGTCCAGCACGGTGTCCGCAACCAGGCGGTGCGGACCCAGCGGTGCGGCCATCGAAATGCCCTGTGCGCGTGCGAAATCCGCGACACGATCGGTGATCCGGCCGGGCGCGAGGAACCATGGCGCGATCACCAAGCGGGTGGCGCCACGTTCGCGCAACACCTCGGCGGCGTCAGCCAGCGTCGGCTGCGGGCCGGTCGCGAACGCCGTCGTCGCACTCCATCGGGTGTGCTGCGTCAGATAGTCAGCGACCAGTGCGGTGCGCGCATTGGCCTGCGGGCGTGACGAACCCACCGCGGTGACCAGGACGCCGACGCTGGAGTCGAGTTGCGACACCCCCGCATGCGTCAGGCGCTGCCGAAGCACGGCGACCAGGCGGTCATCCTCGCCCAGCACGTCGGCCTGCACCGCGTCGGCGCCCGACTCCGCGATGAGCGCCGGGATGTCCACACGCGCGTGATACGCATCGGCCAACAGCAACGGCACGACGACCGCGTTGCCCCCGGTCGCCGCCAGCACGTCCCGCAGATTGGGAAAGTTCTGCTCGCAGAACGCCACTCGCACGTCGATATCGCGTCGCATCCTGCGGATCGTGTTGGCAACCTCGTGCGCCGACTCCGCCGATCGGGGATCAGCGGAGCCGTGCGCGGTGAGGACCAGAGTGCTCACGACGCGTGCAGACCGCATTCCGTCTTCGACGTACCGGCCCACCGGCCGCTGCGCGGATCGGCGCCCTCGACGGGCTTCGCGGTGCACGGAGCGCAGCCGATCGACGGATAGCCCTCGAAGACAAGCGGATTGACCAGTACATCGTTCGCGTCGATGTACGCCTGCATCTCCTCGTCGGTCCACGCCGCGATCGGGTTGATCTTCACCAACCCAAAAGCCTTGTCCCAGCTGATCAATGGCGCGTTGGCCCGCGTCGGCGCCTCGACACGACGAATGCCGGTCACCCATGCGGAGTATCCGCGCAGCGCCTTGGACAGCGGCTCGACCTTGCGCATCCGGCAGCATTCGTTGGGCTCGCGGGCGAACAAGTTCTTGCCGAACAATTCGTCCTGCTTCTCGACGCTGTTCTCCGGCGTGACGTTGACGATGTTGATGTCGTACACCGCCTCGACCGCGTCCCGCGTGCCGATGGTCTCGACGAAGTGATACCCGGTGTCCAGGAACAGCACGTCCACGCCCGGGCGCACCTTGGCAGCCAGGTCGACCAGCACCGCGTCCTGCATGTTGGACGCCACCACGTAGTCGCCGCCGAAGTGCTCGTCGGTCCAGCGCAGCAGATCCAGCGCACTTGCGCCGGCCAACTCCGCGGCGCCGCGCTCCGCCAAAGCCTGCAGGTCTGTGTCGGTCATCAGTTCAGTCATCGGTGCTCCTCGCTCTTCGTGCAAGCGCTCATCGCAAATCCGCCTCGTCTGCTCGTACCGCCCACGTAGCGAAACGCTCGCCCTGCTCGCGTTGTTTCACGAAGTTGCGGACCACCCTGTCGATGTAGTCGCCCAGTTCGCTGGACAGCACCTTGTGCTGGCGCAGCTTGCGGCCGAACCCGCTGTCCAGGCCGAGGCTGCCGCCAAGGTGCACCTGGAAACCTTCGACCGAGTTGCCGTTGCCGTCGTCGACCATCTGGCCCTTGAACCCGATGTCGGCGACCTGGATGCGGGCACACGAGTTGGGGCAGCCGTTGATGTTGACCGTGATCGGCACGTCGAGTTGGGCGTTGATGTCCTCGAGCCGCTTCTCCAGCTCCGGCACCAGCACCTGCGCCCGACCGCGTGTCTCGGCGAACGACAGCTTGCAGTACTCGATGCCGGTGCAGGCCATCAGATTCTTGCGCCACCCCGACGGATTCGACGGCAGGCCCAGCGCGTCAAGGCCGGCCACCAGCGCGTCGAGTTTGTCGTCGGGCACATCGAGGATGACTAGCTTCTGGTACGGCGTCAGCCGCACCCGATCCGATCCCGCCGCCTCGACCAGGTCCGCGACCTTCTGCAGGATGGTGCCCGACACCCGGCCCGCGATCGGCGCAACGCCGACAGCGTTCTTTCCGTTCTTCAGCTTCTGCACACCGACGTGGTCGATGGGATGCTTGACCGGCTCCGGCGCGGGCCCGTCGATCAGCTTGCGGCCCAGGTACTCGTCCTCGACGACCTGGCGGAATCTTTCGACACCCCAGTCCTTGATCAGGAACTTCAGCCGGGCCTTGCTGCGCAGCCGCCGATAGCCGTAGTCGCGGAACACCGAGGTGACCGCCTCCCAGACGTCGGGCACCTCTTCGAGCGGAACCCACGCCCCGAGGCGCTGGGCCAGCATCGGGTTGGTCGACAGCCCGCCGCCGACCCAGATGTCCAGGCCGGGACCATGCTCGGGGTGGTTGACGCCGATGAACGAGATGTCGTTGACCTCGTGCGCCACGTCCTGCAATCCGGAGATCGCGGTCTTGTACTTACGCGGCAGGTTCGAGAACGACGGGTTGCCGACGTAGCGGCGGACGATCTCATCGACCGCCCACGACGGGTCGAGCACCTCGTCGAGCGATTCGCCGGACAACGGCCCGCCGAGGACGACGCGGGGGCAGTCGCCGCAGGCTTCGGTGGTCTGCAGGCCCACCGCGGCCAGCCGCTCCCAGATCTGGGGCACGTCCTCGATCCGGATCCAGTGGTACTGCACGTTCTCGCGGTCGCTGATGTCGGCGGTGTCGCGGGCGAACTCGGTGGAGATCTCGCCGATGGTGCGCAGCGCGGCCGCTGACAGCGCGCCACCGTCGCATCGCACCCGCATCATGAAGTACTTGGCCTCGAGCAGATCGGCGTTCTCGTCGCCGGTCCAGGTGCCGTCGTAGCCCTGCTCGCGCTGGGTGTACAGGCCCATCCAGCGCATCCGGCCACGCAGGTCCTGCTTGTCGATGCTGTCGTAGCCCTGCTTGGCGTAGATGTCGACGATGCGGCTGCGCACGTTCAGCGCGTCGTCATCTTTTTTGAACTGCTCGTTCGGGTTGAGCGGCTCCCGATAGCCGAGCTTCCATTGGCCCTCGCCCCGCGGGCGCTTGACGGGCTTGGCGGTGGTCATTAGGTGTATGGCTCCTTCGTGGAGCCGGACCGCGCATCATTCACCGGTGGCTGTCCGGTGGCGCAGATCCGGCAGCCAGCTGAAACTACAGGTGGACGGGTCTACGACGTCAAGGCAGACAACAACAGGTACAAACGCGCTTGAAGTCGACATGCCGCCGTGCCACCAGCGATACGCGCTGGGGGAAGCTGCGGGCGGCGGTCACGCGGTCAATTCTGCCACGGCCACCGACATATGCCCTAACCGGGGGAATTTTGCGCGCGCGATGAGTAAAAGTCGGCCCACGTCCCTGCGAACGTGAGCTTGCGCACGCGTATCGGCGGAAACTTCGAACACAGGTTCACGTTCGGCCCGACGGGCTCTGGGAGACTGGCTGTATGACAGTCCGAACGGCGCCGGTAGCGCTGCCCGACCTGGCGTCGACGCCGGGCCGGCCGTTCGGCATCTATATCCATGTGCCGTTCTGCGCGACGCGGTGCGGCTACTGCGACTTCAACACCTACACGCCCACTGAGCTGGGCGGCGCCAACCCGCAGGGATGGCTCGACGCGCTGCGAGCCGAACTGGGCCTGGCGGCGTCGCGGCTGGGCTCGCCGCAGGTCGACACCGTGTTCGTCGGCGGCGGCACCCCGTCGATGTTGGGCGGCGACGGGCTGGCGGCGGTGCTCGACGCGATCCGCGCGCACTTCGGGGTGGCCGCCGATGCAGAGGTGACGACGGAGGCGAACCCGGAGTCCACCTCGCCCGCCTTCTTCGCACGGCTGCGAACGGCCGGGTTCACCCGGCTGTCGCTCGGCATGCAGTCGGTGAGCCCGCACGTGCTCAAGGTGCTCGACCGGGTGCACTCGCCGGGCCGGGCGCTCGATGCGGCCAGCGAAGCCCGCGGCGCAGGCTTCGACCACGTCAACCTCGACCTCATCTACGGCACACCGGGGGAGACCGACGACGATCTGCGCCGCTCCGTCGACGCCGCGATCGACGCGGGCGTCGACCATGTGTCCGGCTACGCGCTGGTGGTCGAGGACGGCACCGCGCTGGCCCGCCGGGTGCGCCGCGGCGAAATCGCTGCCCCCGACAACGACGTGCTGGCGCAGCGCTACGAACTGCTCGACGCGCGGCTGTCGGCCGCGGGCTTGGATTGGTACGAGGTATCCAATTGGAGCAGACCCGGCGGGGAGTGCAGGCACAACATCGGCTACTGGAACGGCGGCGAGTGGTGGGGCGCAGGCCCTGGCGCGCACGGCTACGTCGACGCCACCCGATGGTGGAATGTCAAGCACCCCAACGCATATGCCCAAGCCTTGACCGACGGCGTGCTGCCGGTGGCCGATTTCGAACAGCTAGACGCGGGCACACGGCACATCGAGGACGTGATGCTGCGGCTGCGGCTGCGCGACGGGTTGCCGATGGCGGTGTTGGACGACGACGAACGGGCGCGCGCCGAGACCGCGGTATCCGACGGTCTGGTCGGGTTGCGGGGGGATCGGCTGGTGCTCACCGACCGCGGCCGGTTGCTGGCCGACGCCGTCGTGCGCACCCTGCTGAGCTAGCAGGCGATCGCGGTCACCTCGACGGACAGGAAGTCACCGATGGAGTGGGCGGCGGGCCAATCGCCCGCATCCACGGCGCGTGCAAGGTCGTCGACCATGGGGCTGGATGTGCCCAACTCCGCCAACCATGCGGACACGGTGTCTGCGATCTCCTCGCAGGACACTTCAGCGGTGCGTTCGGCGTGCAGGCGATCGCTGATCACATAGGTCCGCGCGATCCGGGCGGTCCGTCGCCGTGTCATCAGGGAACTCATGTCTGTATGTGCCGCGAACCCACCTCGATCTGACACTTTTTTGTGAACTTGTGGAATCTTCCAAATCGCTTTGAACGATTCGGACGCGTTGCATCGTTGTGCTCAACGAAAGGCTGACCGAGAGCAAGGGATGCGCGGGGCATGAAGCATGACTGACGATTCCGAGCAGGCCGCGCTGCTGCGGGCCGTGCACGACGAGCACGGCCAACCGCTGCTGCGCTACGTATTGAGATTGACCAGAGGAGACATGCCGTTCGCCGAGGATGTGGTGCAGGAGTCGCTGCTGCGACTCTGGCGCAAGCCTGAAATCCTGCAGCAGCCACCCGAGAACGTGCGCAAGTGGCTGTACACCGTGGCCCGCAATCTGGTCATCGACGACCGGCGCAGCGCGCGCTACACCCGCGAACTGCAGAGCGAGTTCCTGCCCGAGCAGCCAACGCCGGACGTGATCGGTCCGGCTTTCGACAAGTGGATCCTCTCCGACGCGCTGCTGTCGTTGTCTCCGGAGCATCGCAGCGCGATCGTGCGCGCCTACTATCTCGGCCAGACAGTGGCAGACATCGCGCGCCAAGAGGGTATTCCGGAGGGAACAGTCAAGTCCCGGCTTCATTACGCGCTTCGCGCGTTGCGAATCGCGTTGCAGGAAAGGGGGGTTGTGCGGTGACTAATTTCGCATCCGACGACGACCTTGCCGAATGGGACGCCGCGTATGTGCTTGGCGCTCTGAGCCTGGAGGACCGGCGGACCTACGAAGGCTATCTGGCCGCCAACCCGGCGCGGGCCGCCGAACTGACCGAGTTCGCGGGCATGCCAGGCATTCTCAACGCGCTCAGCCGTGACGAAGCCGTCGCGCTGACCGACCTTGCCGGGGCACCGCCTGCGGAGCAGCGTCCCGACAACATCGCCTCGCTCGCCCAGGCGGCCGCCAAGCGGCAGCAACGCACGCGGCGAACCTGGCTGGCGGCGGCAGTCGGCTCCGCGGCCGCGTTGTTGATCGCCGGCGCAATCGTCGGCGCAACGGTCTTCCCGGACTCCGCGCCGCCTCAGACGGTGGCGATGCAGGCTATGCAGCCGACGCCGCGCGGTGGACTCACCGCCGAACTCGCTGTCACCGAGAAGAAGTGGGGCACCGAACTGAACTGGGCGTGCCAGTACACCAAGGACTGGTCGCGCAACGTCGGCAGCTACGACATCGTCGTGACGACGAACGACGGCGCGCAGCACTCGGTGGGTTCATGGAAGCCTGCAGGCGACGAAGCGACCGGCTTGTCGGCCGCGACGAGCATCCCGACGTCGAAGATCAAGACCGTCGACATTCGGGTGTCGGGCACCGACGAGCCATTGGCGATCAAGACGCTGCAGTAGGCGACTCGGCGCACCAGAGGGCAGCGGACCGCAGCCTGCTGACGTTACGCCCGGCGAGCATGGCCAAACCGCTGTGGCGGCGGAGTCTTTTGACCACGGAATCGGCCTCCGGGGTCAACAGCCATGACCGCACGGCGATGGACTGTGCCGAGGTCAGATACAGCGTCGTGCTCTTGCCGCTGTTGATCGCGTCCTTGACGATGTCGACGATGGCCTCGTCGCCGGCCGAGTCGAGGGCTGCGTTGACCATCCTCGGTTCCTCCTACCTGCGCCGTTGGTGTTGATCGAACGCTACGGCCGCAGGTCGCGGGGGACACGCGTAGTCGACTACCTGACTTCGGATAGGCGGGCGGCTGCGGTAGGCCCCACATTCCGGCGTCCGCCCACTAGGGTTAGGCAAACCTTACCTATGTCGGCGCTGAAGGGTGGATGACGGCCGTGCAACAACCGCGCAACAGATTCGACGCGCTGGCCCTGCAGCAGTTGCTCGCCCCGGCGCGCCGTTCGATGGGCCGCGCGCAGCGGATCCAACTGATCGCATCCGCCGCCACGGTCGTGCCGTTCGTCGGCATCGTCGAACTCGGCCGCGCGTTGCTCGCCGACGGGTCGGTGGATCCGGTGCGGGTGTGGGCGATCGTCGCCGTGGTGATCGGCGCACTGTTGGTGCGCACGTTGGCAAGTGGAGCGGCGTTGACCATCACCCACTTCGCCGACGTCGACCTCCAGCGGTCGCTGCGCCGCCGCATCGTGGCCACGCTTGGCAGGCTTCCGCTTGGCTGGTTCAGCACCACCTCGTCGGGTGAGGTGCGCAAGGCCGTCCAGCACGACGTCGGCGAATTGCATTACCTGGTGGCGCATTCCGCGGTGGAGAAGGCCGGTGCGCTGACCACCCCGATGTTCGGGCTAATCTACTGCTGCTACCTGAACTGGCGGCTCGGGCTGCTCGCGCTCGCCACCATTCCCGTCTATCTCGCGGTGTACATGTGGCTTGGTCGCGACGCCAGGATCCAGATGGCCCGGTTGGACCGCGGCGTCGAACGGATCAGCGCCACCATCGTCGAGTTCATCGCGGGTGTCTCCGTGGTGAAGACGTTCGGCGAAGCGGGCAAGGCGCACAAGCGGTTCGCTGATGCGGCCGACGAATTCAACGACAGCTTTGCCGGCTGGATGGGTCCGTTGGTCCGAGTGAAGGCGGTGACGGCGCTCTTCATCGAGACGCCGCTACTGCTGTTGGTCAATCTCGCGGGCGGGTATTGGTTCGTGCGCAGCGGATGGGTGGCGCCCATCGACATGCTCGGCTCGACGCTGGTGGCGGTGACCATCCCGGCGGCCGTGCTGACCGTCGGATACTCCACCCACATCACCAAGCAGGCCCAGGCCGCGGCGGGCAGGCTGCAGCGACTGCTGCAGACACCGACCCTTGCCAATGTCCGGGATCCACAAGTACCCGAGGACAATTCGATCCGCTTCGACCACGTCCGCTTCTCCTACGACGGCCAGCGGACGGTGCTCCACGACGTCTCGCTGACGCTGGCGCCGGGCACCATCACCGCTCTGGTCGGCCCGTCGGGCAGCGGCAAGTCGACACTGGCCACGCTGGTGCCGCGGTTCTACGACACCACCGACGGTGCCGTCCGCGTCGGCGGCGTCGACGTGCGCGACATCGGCCCCGCGGTGCTGTACCGCCACGTCGGCTTCGTGCTGCAGGACGTCCAGTTGCTCGGCATCAGCGTGGCCGACAACATCCGACTTGGCAGGCCTGATGCGAGTCACGACAACATCGTCGACGCCGCCAGGGCGGCGTACATCCACGACCGGATCACCGCGCTGCCAAGGGGATACGACTCGGTGGTCGGCGAGGACGCACATTTCTCTGGCGGTGAGGCCCAACGCGTCAGCATCGCCCGCGCCCTGCTCGCGGACACGCCGATCCTGGTGCTCGACGAGGCGACCGCATTCGCCGATCCTGAGTCCGAGGCGCAGATCCAGGCCGCGCTGTCACGGCTGATCGCGGGTCGCACCGTGCTGGTCATCGCCCACCGCCTCGGCTCGATCGTCGGTGCCGACAACATCGTCGTCCTCGACGCAGGCCGCGTTGTTGAACAGGGCCGACACGAGGCGCTGCTGGAACGCGGCGGGCAGTACGCGCGAATGTGGGCGGCCCACACGGCAGTTCAGGCCACCGAGTGGGCGGTGGCGCAGTGATCCGCGGGTTCCTGCGCATCCTCGGTCCGCAGCGGGGCCGCATGTATGCCTACCTGGCGTGGGTGACCGGCTACGGGGTGTTGCACGGCGTCGCGATGGTGCTGCTGGTTCCGATCTCTGTCGCGTTGTTCGACCAGCGCTACGCCGACGCGGCGCGATGGCTGGGCGTGCTCGCCGCCGTCATGGTCGTCGCGGCAGTGACGCATTACGTGCAGGCCACCCTGGCCATCCGGATGGCGCTGACCACGATGCGGTTGCTGCACCACCGACTCGGCGACCACATGGTGACCTTGCCGCTCGGCTGGTTCACTCGCGAGACCGTCGGGCGGGTGTCCCAGATCGCGGTCAAGGGCACGGTTTTCGTCGGGACCAGTGGCGCCAACCTGATCACCCCGATGGTGCTCAACACCACCAGCGCCGCGACGGTGGTGGTCGGACTCTGCGGCTACGACTGGCGCATCGGACTCGTCGCCGCGGTCGGTGGCCTGGTGTTGATCGGATGCGCCCGGTTCACCGCCGGTTTGATCGCAGCCGCCGAAACGCAGACGCACGACGCGACAGTGGCGGTGAACACCCGGGTCCTCGAGTTCGCCCGCTGCCAGCAGGTGCTGCGCGCGTTCGGCCGTGCGGGCGCCGACTACGCTCCGTTGGCAGACGCGCTGGACACCCAGCACCGCGTCGGGCGCCGTGCGCTGTGGCAGTCAGTGACCGGCCTGATGCTCAACGGTGTCGCCGTGCAGGCGGTGTTCTCCGCGCTCATCGCGGCGGGGGCGTGGCTTGCCGTCGACGGCGACATCAACCCGATCACCCTGGTCGCGATCCTCGGTCTCGCGGCCCGGTTCGCGTCGCCGCTGTCTGCGCTCGCCGAGATCGATTCGGCGATGCGGATGGCCGCCACGGAACTGCAGCGCATCACATCGGTGCTCGATACCCCGGCGCTTCCGGAACCTGCTGCACCACAACCTGTCTCGGCACCTGGCCGCGTCGAACTGGACCACGTGGCGTTCAGCTATCCCGGCAGGCAGGTGTTGTCCGACGTCAGTTTCACCGCGGACGCAGGCACCATGACCGCGCTGGTCGGCCCATCAGGCTCGGGCAAGACGACGATCACCCGGTTGATCGCACGCTTCTACGACGTCGACGGCGGAGTCGTCCGTGTCGGCGGCGTCGACGTGCGCGACCAGTCGACGGCCGATCTGATGGCGCAGTTGTCGCTGGTGTTCCAGGACGTCTATCTGTTCGACGACACGCTCTGGGCGAACATCCGCATCGGCAGGCCCGACGCCAGTGACGCCGAGGTGGAAGAGGCGGCACGCACCGCCGGACTGCTGCCGGTGATCGAACGGCTGCCCGCGGGCAGACAGGCTCGGGTCGGGGAGGGCGGCGTGGCGCTGTCCGGTGGTGAACGCCAACGCGTCTCGATCGCCAGAGCCCTGCTGAAGAACGCGCCGATCGTGTTGTTCGACGAGGCAACCAGTGCGTTGGACCCGGAGAACGAGGACCATGTCGCCGACTCGATCCGGCGGTTGGCCGCCGGCAGCACCGTGATCGTCATCGCGCACAAGCTGTCGACGGTGACCGCCGCCGACGACATCGTCGTGCTCTCCGCCGACGGCACGGTCGAAGACAGCGGTACTCATGCCGAACTGATCACACGCGGCGGTCAATACGCCGAGTTCTGGGCCCAACGCGCTTCCGCGACGGGTTGGTCGATGGCCGGCAGCGCCACGTAGAGAAGGACACTGATGTGACTGACGTAAGCGTCGAGACAAGCTCGGAGAGTCTGTCGTTCGTGGTGCCGCCGGGCATCACGCCCGCTGATCTGGTGGCCGAACTCGCCTCCGCGCTGCCCGAACGCGCCGACGAAGACTACCTGGTCTACGAGCACGAGGGCCGCTGGATCCTGGCCAGTGGCGTGCGCGTGCTCGTCGAACTGGACAGCGACGAACTGAGGGTGACGGCCGACGGCGTCCAGCGCCAAACCTGGTCCGGCCGTCCGGCGGAAGTACTGGGCGAAGCGATCGACCGGCTGCTGTTGGAGACCGAGCAGGTATTCGGTTGGGTCGCATTCGAGTTCGGCGCCTACAAGTTCGGGTTGCAACGGGCGCTGCCCGCGGGTACGCCGCTCGCGCGGATCTTCGCACCGCGGACACAGGTGATCGTGACGCATTCCGAAGTGGTGGTGTGCAACGCCGACGAGCGTCATCTCGACGTGCTACAGCGACTGCTGGCCGACGGGATCCCGGCGGCGACACATGCGAATCCGATCAATGTGCACAACGACGCGGGCGGCTACCGGGGCCGCGTGCGCACCGCGATCGACGAGATCGTCGGTGGCCGGTATCAGAAGGTGATCCTGTCGCGGCGGGTCGATGTGCCGTTCGCATTGGACTTCCCCGCGAGCTACCGCGTGGGCCGAAGGCACAACACGCCGGCCCGCTCGTTCCTGTTGCGACTCGGCGGTCTGCGGGCGCTCGGCTACAGCCCCGAGCTCGTCGCCGCCGTCCACCATGACGGGGTTGTGGTGACCGAGCCGTTGGCGGGCACCCGCGCATTCGGTCGCGGTGAGGACAAGGACAAGGCGGCCCGCGACGACTTGGAGTCGAACTCCAAAGAGATTGTCGAACATGCAATCTCGGTGCGCAGCTCGCTGCAGGAGATCGCCGAGGTCGCCGAGCCCGGTACCGCCGTGGTGAAAGACTTCATGACGGTGCGGGAGCGGGGGAGTGTGCAGCATCTCGGGTCGACGGTCGGCGCGCGGCTGCATCCGTCGAAGGACCGGATGGATGCGCTGGAGGCGCTGTTCCCCGCGGTCACCGCCTCCGGTATTCCCAAGGCGGAGAGTGTCGACGCGATACTGCGCCTCGACGAAGGCCCGCGCGGTCTGTATTCCGGTGCGGTGGTGATGTTTTCGGCCGATGGTGGAATGGACGCCGCGCTGGCGCTGCGTTCTGCCTACGAGGCGCAAGGCAGGACGTGGTTGCGCGCCGGGGCGGGCATCATCGCGGCGTCGACACCTGATCGCGAGTTCGAGGAGACGTGCGAGAAGCTGACGACGCTCGCGCCGCACCTGGTGCCGCGCGTCTGACGCGGTCACAACCCGCCACCGGTGCCTCCGGTCGCGCCGCCTGCTCCGCCGCGGTGAGGGCGCCGACACCCCGGCCGCGTGCTGTCGCTAGGTGAGCGCGGGCGCCAGGCGGCGCCACTGTTCGCGTGGGAACTCGCGCGGGTTGGCGGTGAGCGCTTGGATGCAGACGTGGTCGGCGCCGGCCTGCCGGTGTTCGTCGACCCGCCTCGCGATCGCCTCCTCATCGCCCCACGCGATGATCGCGTCGAACAACCGGTCGCTGACCGAGTCGATGTCGTCCTGCGTGAAGCCGGAGCGCAACAAGTTGTTGGCGTAGTTCGGCAGCACGAGATACGTACGCAGCCAATCGGTTCCGACTGCGCGGGCGTCGTCGCGGCTATCAGTCAACAACACCGTCTGCTCAGGCAGCAGCAGCGGCCCGTCGCCGAGCACCTCGCGAGCGGTGCGGGTGTGGTCGGGGGTGACGAGATACGGATGCGCGCCGCGCGCGCGTCGTGCCGACAACTCCAGCATCTTGGGCCCCAGCGCGGCCAGCACCCGGTTGCTCACCGGCACCGGCGTCTCGCTGGCGTCGATGGCGTCGAGGAACGCGCGCGTCGCCGCCAGCGGTTTGCGGTAGCGGCCTGGCTCGGTGGCGTCGATCAGCGGCGCATGACTGCAGCCGATGCCGAGCAGCATGCGCTCACCATGTGACCGGGTCACCGATGCGTACCAGGCGGCGACATCGGCTGCCTCGTGCATCCACAGGTTCAGGATGCCGGTCGCGATCACCGCCTGTTTGGTCGATGCGAGCAGGTGCTCGACGGCCCCAAGCACCGGACCGCCGATGTCGGGCACCCACAGCGCGGTGTACCCCAACTCCTCCAACTCGGCGGCGGCGTCGGCTACCTGTCCGGCGTCGCCGTATTCCAGCTGACCACTCCACACGCCGACACCCGATAGCTGCACCCGCACATCCTTTCCATTCGCCGAGACACTCACGCTACCGTCGGCACATGGCATTCGATCCCGGCGCCGTCGGCCTTGCGTTTTCCGAGCATCGGTTCGACGAGGCCCTGCCGCACCTTGCCAAGGACGTGCGCTGGACCATCGTCGGGTACATGGTGCTCGAAGGCGCCGATGCGGTGCGGCACACCTGCCGCGAGACCCTCGAAAGCCTCGAAGGCACCACCACGACCTACGACCGCTGCGTGGTCGCGGCGGGCGCCGACACCGTCGCCGTCGACACCTTCGCCCGCTACACCCGGCCCGACGGCATGACCGCGGTCGCCAGTTGCGACATCTACGAGTTCGACGACGACCAGATCACGGCCATCACCTCGTATGCCGTCGAGGTCGATCCCGAAGACGCCGGCTCCCAGCCGCCGCCGCGGCGCTGACGCGTCATGGCGTCACCGCTTCTCGACGATCCCGCCGACCTGTCCGCGCTGCACGCGTTGGGCGGCGACGCCGACGAACTGTTCACCGCCTTCGCGGCGTGGGCCGAGGCGCAGGGCACCGCGCTGTACCCGGCGCAGGAGGAAGCCCTGATCGAATTGGTCAGCGGCGCGAACGTCGTGCTGGCCACGCCGACCGGATCGGGTAAGTCGCTGGTGGCCACCGGCGCGCTGTACGCAGCGCTGGCGGCGGGGCGGCGCAGCTACTACACCGCGCCGATCAAGGCGTTGGTCAGCGAGAAGTTCTTCGCGCTGTGCGACGTGTTCGGCGCCGCCAATGTCGGCATGCTCACCGGCGACGCCGCGGTCAACGCGGGAGCGCCGATCATCGCCTGCACCGCCGAGGTGCTGGCCAACATTGCGTTGCGTGAGGGCGCGGACGCCCCCATCGGCCTGGTGGTCATGGACGAATTCCACTTCTACGGCGATCCCGACCGCGGTTGGGCCTGGCAGGTGCCGCTGCTGGAACTGCCGAAGGCGCAGTTTCTGCTGATGTCGGCGACGCTCGGCGACGTCACGTTTCTGCGCAATGACCTCACCCGCCGCACCGGCAGGCCGACCGCGCTGGTCGCCAATGCCGAGCGCCCGGTCCCGTTGTTCTACTCGTATGCGACCACCCCCATGCACGAGACGATCAGCGACCTGCTCGACACCAAACAGGCCCCGATCTACGTCGTGCACTTCACCCAGGCGTCAGCGCTCGAGCGCGCGCAGGCCCTGATGAGCGTCAACGTGTGCACCAAGGAGGAGAAGAAGGCGATCGCCGAGTTGATCGGCGGCTTCCGGTTCTCGTCGACGTTCGGGGCCACGCTGTCGCGTCTCGTCCGGCACGGGATCGGCGTCCACCACGCCGGGATGCTGCCCAAATACCGGCGACTGGTCGAACAGCTGGCGCAGGCCGGGCTGCTCAAAGTCATCTGTGGCACAGACACTCTCGGCGTCGGCATCAACGTGCCGATCCGCACCGTCGTGTTCTCGGCGCTGTCGAAGTACGACGGCACCCGCACCCGGCTGCTGAACGCCCGCGAGTTCCATCAGATCGCAGGCCGCGCCGGCCGGGCGGGCTACGACACCGCGGGCACCGTCGTCGTCCAGGCCCCCGACCACGAAGTGGAGAACCTCAAACAGTTCGCCAAGGTCGCCGACGACCCCAAGAAGCGACGAAAGCTGGTGCGCCGCAAGGCCCCCGAGGGCATGGTGCCGTGGAGCGAATCGACCATGACGCGGCTGGTCGACGCCGCGCCGGAACCGCTGACCAGCAACATGCGGGTGTCCACGGCGATGATCCTCGACGTCGTCGACCGGCCAGGCGATCCCTTCACCGCGATGCGCAGGCTGCTCACCGACAACCACGAGCCGCGCAAGCGGCAGCTTGCCCACATCCGGGAAGCGGTCGGCATCGCCCGCTCGCTGCTGCAGGCCGGCGTCGTGGAGCGGCTCGCCGAGCCCGAGCCCGACGGGCGGCGCTACCGGCTGACCGTCGACCTTCCGCCCGACTTCGCGCTGTACCAGCCGCTGTCGACGTTCGCGCTGGCCGCCGTCGACATGCTCGACCCGGCGTCGGAAACCTTTGCGCTGGACGTAGTTTCGGTCATCGAGGCCACGCTGGAGGACCCGCGCCCGATCCTCGCGGCCCAGCTGAAGAAGGCCAGGGGAGAGGCTGTCGCGCAGATGAAGGCCGACGGCATCGAATACGAGGAGCGCATCGAACTGCTCGACGACGTCAGCTATCCCAAGCCGCTCGCGGAGCTGCTCGACCATGCCTTCGACGTCTATCTGCAGAGCAATCCGTGGGCGGCGGACGGGCGACTGTCGCCGAAGTCGGTGGTGCGCGAGATGTGGGAGCGTGCCTTGACGTTCCGGGAGTTCGTCAGCGCCTACGGACTGGCCCGGTCGGAGGGTGCGGTGCTGCGTTACCTCTCCGACGCGTTCAAGGCGCTGCGTTCCGGAGTGCCGACGTCGGCGCGCACCGACGAAGTGACCGACATCGTCGAGTGGCTCGGCGAGCTTGTTCGCCAAGTGGATTCGAGCCTGCTCGACGAATGGGAGCAGCTGACCAACCCCGACGAGCCGCTGCAGACACCTGTCGCGGTGCCTGCCCGCCCGCGCCCGCTGACCGGCAACGAACGCGCGTTCACCGCGATGGTGCGCAACGCGCTGTTCAAACGTGTGCAGTTGTTCGCGCGGCGCAGAAGCGACGAACTGGCGCAGTTGGACGCCGGATCCGGATGGACCTCCGAACGGTGGGACGACGTCATCGACGCGTACTTCACCGAGCACGACGACGTCGGCACCGGGGCCGACGCCAGAGGACCGGCCCTGCTGATCATCGACCGGCAACCCGGTGTGTGGCGGCTGCGACAGATCCTCGACGACCCCGCAGGCGACCACGACTGGGGTTTCGACGTCGAGGTCGACCTCGAGGCCTCCGACGAGGAAGGCGCCCCTGTCATTCGGATGCTCGATGCCGGGCGGCTGGACTAGACGGGGGCGCGAGATGGATTATCAGCTCGTCGACGTGTTCACCTCGACGCCGTACCGCGGCAACAGCCTGCCCGTCTTCCCCGACGCCGACGACCTCGACGCCGACCAGATGGCCCACATCACACGAGAACTACGGCAGTTCGAATCCATCTTCCTGAAACACACTGAGACACAGGCACATTGGCGAGCGCACATCTTCGACCTGTTCACCGAGCTCGACTTCGCGGGCCATCCGGTGCTCGGCGCGGCGGCGGCCCTTCATCACCGGTATGCCGGTGACGACGTCCACGGACACTGGACTCTGGAACTGACATCCGGTGCGCTGGCCGTCGAGACCGAGCGTCGCAGCCCGAACGCCTTTCACGCGGCGCTACCCGAAACGCAGGCGCAGTTCCTCGGCGAACCCGCGAGTGTGTCACGCGCACAGGTGGCGTCGTGGTTCTCGGTGCACACCGCCGACCTCGACAGCCGCCTGCCGCTGGAAGTGGTGTCCACCGGTCTGCGCTACCTGATCGTGCCGCTGCGGCGCGGAGCGCTCGCGGGCGCCCGCATCGTCGAACGCGAACTCGACGCGGCGCTGGCCGAAATCGGGGCGCAATACGCCTATCTGCTCGACGTCGACGCGGCAGAGGGCAGGCACTGGAACAACGACGGTGTCGTCGAGGATGCGGCGACCGGCAGTGCGGCGGGTTGCGTGGCCGCCTACCTGCACCGTCACGGCCTGCTCGCCGACGGTCGAGGCGCCGAGTTACATCAGGGCCGCTTCATGGGTCGCCCGTCGCGGATCAGCATTTCGGCGCGCAGCGCCGACGGCGGCGTTTACACCAGGGTCGGCGGCGACGTCGTACTGGTGGGCTCGGGCCGGCTCAACGTGCTTCCCTGACCGCAGGCACCGCCCACGCGCTGCCCTGCTCGCGGTCCAGCACCGTTTCGCCCTTGTTCTTCAACGCGAAGATGTAGACCAACAGGCTCACGCCGATCACCACGGTGACGTAGCCGATGAACAACGTGATGTGGTCGGGCTTGGCCGCCTGATAGAGCATCGGCGCGGTGCCCCCGAACACCGAATTGGCCACCGCATAACCCAATCCGACTCCCAGCGCCCGGATTTCAGCGGGGAACAACTCGGCCTTCACGATCGCGTTGACCGAGGTGTAGCCGGTGAGAATGATGTAGCCGACGCACACCAGCGCGAAGGCGGTGATCGCCGAGTCGGTCTTCGGGAGAAACGTCAGCAGGACGTAGGTGTAGAGGACGCCTGCGACCCCGAAGAAGACCAGCAGCGGCTTGCGGCCGATCCGGTCGCTGACGAGGCCGCCAACGGGTTGCAGCAGCATCAGGAAGATCAAGCTGATCAGGTTCACCCAGGTGGCCGTCAACGAACGGTCAGAACCGAAGGTGGACTTGACGATTGCGGGTGCGTTGATGCTGTAGGTGTAGAACGCGATGGTGCCGCCCGCGGTGATGAGGAACACCAACAGCAGCGGCCGCCAGTGCACGGTGAACAGCGTCTTGACCGAACCCGCCGCCCGGTCCTTGCCCTCGCGGATGGACTCCAGATGCGACTCGCTGAGCGATTCGTCCATCGACCGGCGAATCCACAACACCACCAGCGCGGCGACACCACCGATGAAGAA
Source organism: Mycobacterium sp. 3519A (assembly GCF_900240945.1). Classification (NCBI taxonomy): domain Bacteria; kingdom Bacillati; phylum Actinomycetota; class Actinomycetes; order Mycobacteriales; family Mycobacteriaceae; genus Mycobacterium; species Mycobacterium sp. 3519A. The sequence goes on along the minus strand of NZ_OESG01000012.1, from coordinate 955,856 downwards.
GCCGATCCGCCACCCCCAGGCGTGCAGGGCGTCGTCGTCGAGGAAGTGAAGTGCGATCAGAAGGGTGAACTGCGCCAGCACGTGACCGCCGATGAGGGTGACGTATTGAAACGACGACAGGAAACCCCGCCGATTCGCCGTCGCCGCTTCGGACATGTACGTCGCGGATGTCCCGTACTCCCCGCCGGTGGCGAATCCCTGCACCAACCGGGCGATCACCAGGATCACCGCCGCCCAGTAGCCGAGCACCTCGCGCGTCGGCATCACCGCCACCAGGAACGAACAGGCCGACATGATCGTGATGCTGAGCATCAGCGCGGCCTTGCGGCCCCGACGGTCGGCGTAGCGGCCGAAGAACCACGATCCGATCGGTCGCATCACGAAGGTGACCGCGAAGATCGCATAGATGTACACCGTCGAGTTGGTGTCGTTCTCGTCGAAGAACTGCGCCTCGAAATACGAGGCGAACACGGTGTAGACGTAGACGTCGTACCACTCGACCAGGTTCCCCGCGGAGCCTCTGACCGTGTTGAGCACTGCCCGTCTGGTGCTGGTCGGAGCGCGTGTCGGACCCGTCGTGCTGTGTGCCGTCAACTCATCGCTCATTCGCAGGACGGTAACCGACATTTGCGCCAGGCGGGCAGACCCGCTTTCCTGTTGGGGTGTCCAACATGAATCGCCGCAACGCGATCTCGCTGGCCGGTATCGCCGCGCTGGCGGCCGCGATGCCCGCCCCGAGCGCCGGTGCCGCCCCTGCTGGATCGGTGCCACCACCCTCCGCGCCGCCCCCGCGTGGCTACCTTTTCCAGGACGAGTTCGACGGGCCGGCCGGTTCGGCCCCCGACGCATCGAAATGGGAGACGGCGACGGAGCGCGAAAGCATGGAAGACCCCACGTTCTGGGAGTTACCGGAGAACGTCGGCCAGTACCGCGACGACCGCAGGAACGTCTTCCTCGACGGCAAGTCCAACCTGGTGTTCCGCGCCGCCAAGGACGGCAACACCTACTACAGCGGCAAACTGTTCGGTAAGTACCGGGGACCCATCGGCACCACGTGGGAAGCCCGGATCAAGCTCAACTGCCTGACCCCCGGATGCTGGCCGGCGTGGTACCTGGCCAACAACAATCCGCAAAACGGCGGCGAAGTCGACCTGATGGAGTGGTACGGCAACGGCCACTGGGCCGCGGGCACCACGGTGCATGCACTGTTGAACGGCGGTGAACACGTCTCGCAGGGCATCACCGTCGACAGCGGTTGGCACACCTGGCGCGTGCAATGGGACACCGCCGGAATGCGGTTCTGGAAGGACTACACCGACGGCGCCCAGCCGTATTTCAGCGTGGCGGCGAATTCGCTGCCGGACTGGCATTTCAACGAACCCGGTTACACGCTGTTTCCGATCGTGAATCTCGCGGTCGCCGGATCGGGCGGCGGCGATCCCGGTCCTGGCACCTACCCGGCCGACATGCTGGTCGACTACGTGCGCGTCTGGTAGGCCCGCCACTGGAAAGCGTCAGAGTCGGCAGGGGTTGTTGCTCCTAACCCATGACGCGGCCCATCTGAAGGCCGCGCCTTGAGGAAAGGAAGCACCATGACAACCACACACGACCACACCACGACGCAAGTGCCGCGCGAGTGGCTCGTCCGCGACGACGACTCCGCCAGGTACCCGGCCAGGGAACCGGACGTCGTCGCACAATTGATGGCGTCGACCGGCGTGGGGGTGCAGCTGGTGAATTTGTCACGCAGCAGTGAAAACCCTGACATCGCAGTGATTTACGACCGTCCCCGCGTCTCACGCGGCCGCAGCCCGGCGGCGTCGATGCTGTCGCCGCTGGAGTTGTATCTCGCCTTCGAAACCGGGGAGCGGGCGCCCGATGTCCTGGTGCGCCATCACCGCGCGCTGGCGACGCGAGGCGTGTTCACGCCCGCGCCGCGGGCACTTCCGCTGCCGCTGTGGGCCGGGCCGAATCTCGACCTGCCCACCGACTACGGCGATGTGGAACTGTGCGTCGGGAACTTCGGCGCGAACTGGAATTACTTCTCACTGGGCCACGGCGTGGTCAACCCGTACGGGTACTTCGAACTGTGGACGGGATGGAGTGTGATCACCGGCGAGTCACCGGCGCGGTCCTGCGCGATGTGCGCACCCGAATCGCATTTTCCCACGGTGGACGGGCTTTACGAGATCCTGAACAAACAGGAAGGCGGCGTGTGGGAATCGATCTACACCACCGTGATCAACGTCCTTCCTGGCCACGGCGTCGGATTTCAGACCTACGGGCCCGGCGAGGGTAGGACCAGGATCCGCCTCACCACGTCGAACGACGAGCACGGCTTCTTCCACGCCGGCGCCAGTTGGGGCGAACCCGAGGATTGGATCACGTCCTAGGAAAGCTCGCGCACGATCGCCTTCTTGTCGACCTTGCCGACCGCGGTGGTGGGCAAGGTCGACATCGGCGCCAGCACGTCCGGGCGGCCATGTACCGCAACGCCGCGCCGCTCGAGGTACGTGTCCAGCTCGGCCAACGTAACCGGTGGTCCATTGAAAACAACTGCGGCGCAGATTTTTTCGCCGAGATACTCGTCGGGAATTCCCACCGCGGCGGCGGCCCAGATCGACGGATGGGTCAGCAGGTGCTCCTCCAGGTCGAGCGCCGACACGTTCTCACCGGCGCGCACGATCACGTCCTTGATCCGGCCGGTGACTTCGAGATAGCCGTCGGCGAACCGGCGCACGCGGTCGCCCGTGCGGTAGAAGCCGTCGGGGGTGAACGACCGCTCGTTCGCGCTCGGCGCGTTGAAGTATCCGTTCAGCGTGTACGGCCCGCGCACCAGCAATTCGCCCTCGTCGCCGTCGGCCACCTCGACACCGGCATCGTCCACCACCTTCAGTTCGTCGTGCTCGGACAACGGCCGGCCTTGTGTGCGGTCCACGACCTCGGCCGGGTCGTCGAGGCGGGTGTAGTTCAGCAGGCCTTCGGCCATCCCGAACACCTGCTGCAGGCCCGGTGTCAGCGCCGCGCGAACTGCCGCCGCATCGGCGGCACCCAGTTTGGCACCCCCGACCTGCAGCAACCGCAACGACGTCGGCCGCTGCGGTTCCCACTCACATGCCTGCGCCCACAACTTCGCCAGCGCAGGCACCAGCGCGGTGGCGGTGACGCCGTGCCGCGCGATCACCCCGAACGCCGACTCCGGGCTCGGATCGGTGAGGAAAACCGTTGTGGCGCCGACGGACATCGCGCCAAGCAGGCCGGGACACGCCAACGGGAAGTTGTGCGCTGCAGGAAGCGTGACCAGGTAGACGTCATCGCCGGTCAGCCCGCACAGTCGTGCGCTCGCCGAGAAGTTGTAGACGTAGTCGTCGTGTGTGCGGGGGATGAGCTTCGGCGCGCCGGTGGTACCGCCCGACACCAACAGCAACGCGGGTGCCTCCGTGTCGACGTCAACCGTTGCGGGCGCACAAGATTCGGTGGCCAGGTCGGTGATGACCGTCATCGGGTGTGCCCGTACCAACTCCTCGGCCATCGTGTGGTAGTCGAAACCTGTTGCGGTGTCGTCGATCACGATGGCTCTCGCGTTGCTCACCTCCGCGAAGTGGGACAGCTCGGCCAGTCGGTGTCCGGGCAGGCACATCACGGGGACGGCACCCGCGCGCAACAGCCCGAACAGCGTCACCGCGAATCGGCACGAGTTGGGCAGTTGTAGCAGCACGCGATGCCCGGGCGCGATGCGCATACCGGAAAAGCCGGTGGCGGCGCGGTCGGCGAGGTCGTCGAGTTCGGCATACGTGTGGCTGCTGTCGCGGTCGACCACGGCCACCCGGTCCGGCCACGCGGTCGCGGCGTCCCGCAGCACGGAGTCCAGCGGGCGCCCCTGCCAGAGGCCCGCGGCGCGGTAGGCGGTCGCGCGGGCGGGTGGAAACGGGATGAAACCGGCGAGCGAGGTGGGGTGCGCAGTGGCTGACGTAGGGCTTTTCACGGCTCGAATATAGGGTAGCCTCCACAAACTAAGGCGAGGCTAACCATATGGAGGGCTTGTGCGTGTTGCGGCTGCGGATTCGCAGACCATCCGTGAAGAGGTCGCCGAACTTCTCGGTATCAGCCCCGATGACGTCGATCCCGACGGCGACCTGATCAGTCAGGGCCTGGATTCCATCCGGATGATGTCGCTGGCCGGGCGGTGGCGCAGGCGTGGCGTCGACATCGACTTCGCGACCTTGGCCGCCGAGCCATCCGTGCGCGCCTGGTCCGGGCTCGTCGGCACCGCCACGGTCACCGACCAGCCGCCGGAAGCCACTGCAGCGCAGGATGATTCGGACGACCCGTTTCCACTCGCGCCGATGCAACACGCGATGTGGGTGGGCCGCGAAGGCGATCAGCACCTCGGTGGGGTCGCCGGGCACCTGTACGTCGAATTCGACGGCGCCGCAGTCGATCCCGAGCGGCTCGCGCGGGCTGCCACGGCGCTGGCCGAGCGCCACCCGATGCTGCGGGTCCAGTTCCTGCCCGACGGCACCCAGCGCATCGGCCCCGCGACGGCCCGCTATCCCGTCAGCGTCGACGATCTCAGTGATCTGACCGACGATGAGGTCACCGATCGGCTCACCGCTACGCGGCGCACCAAGTCGCATCAACAACTCGACGGTCAGGTCTTCGAGCTCACGCTGTCGCTGCTGCCCAGCGGGCGGACCAGACTGCATGTCGACCTCGACATGCAGGCCGCCGATGCGATGAGTTACCGCACGCTGATGTCCGACCTCGCCGCACTCTACGGCGGTCAGCAGTTGCCGCCCCTTGGCTACACCTATCGGGACTACCGGCGAGCCGTGACGTCGCCGCCGGCCTCCGCCGCCGTCGACAAGCAGTGGTGGTCGGAGCGGATACCGGAACTGCCGGATCCGCCGCGGCTGCCGGTGATTCCCCTTGTCGAGCAAGCGGATCCGTGCCACACCACCCGGCGCTGGCACTGGTTCGACCCCGACATCCGGGACGCGCTGTTCACCGCGGCCCGCCGACGCGGGGTGACGCCTGCGATGGCGCTTGCCGCCTCGTTCTCCGACGCATTGGCGGGCTGGTCCGCGGAACCGCGCTTTCTGCTCAACGTGCCGATGTTCGGTCGTGAGCAACGACATCCCGACGTCGACCGCCTGGTCGGGGATTTCACCTCCTCGGTCCTGCTCGATGTCGACCTCACCGCCGCGACGACCGCGACCGCGCGATCACACGCCCTCCAGCACGCCTTCCGCGCCGCCGCGGCGCATGCGAGCTACCCGGGTCTTTCCGTGCTGCGTGACCTCAGCCGCCACCGCGGCACACAGGTGCTCGCGCCGGTCGTGTTCACCAGTGCACTCGGTCTCGGCGAGTTGTTCGCCGCGTCGGTGACCGACGCGTTCGGCACGCCGGTGTGGATCAACTCACAAGGCCCGCAGGTGCTGCTCGACGCGCAGGTCACCGAATTCGACGGTGGCATCCTGGTCAACTGGGACGTCCGCGAGGACGCCTTCCGGCCCGGCGTCATCGACGCGATGTTCGAACGACACATCGACGAACTGCGCCGATTGGCGTTCGACGACATCGCCTGGGAAGGCCAGCGCGCACCGCTGATCACCGACGCCGAACGCGCCATCAGGGACGCCGACAACGGCAAAACCGCTGCACCCAGCGGGAATTCGCTGCACAGCGGATTGTTCGCGTCGGCGGCGGCCCGTCCCGACGCGTTGGCGGTGATCGGCTCGTCAGGTCAGCGCACCTACGCCGAACTGTGTGAACAGGTCCACGCCGTCGCGGCGGCACTGCATGTCGCAGGCATCAAGCCCGGCGACACCGTCGCGGTGTTGGGTCCCAAGTGCGCCGACCAGATCGTCGCGATGTGCGGCATCCTCACCGCGGGCGCGATCTATCTGCCGATCGGCGTCGACCATCCCGCCGAACGCGCCGCGCGCATCGTCACGACCGGCGGCGTCAGGATGGCCCTGGTGTGCGGGGACCTGCAACCGCCGACCAGCCTGCCCGCGCTGACCATCACCGAAGCGCTCCGGGTCGGCCGGCGAGAAACCGAATTCGCGCCGCCTGCAACTGATCCCCACGAGCTGGCCTACGTGCTGTTCACTTCCGGCTCGACAGGCGAGCCCAAGGGCGTCGAGGTCACCCACGACGCGGCGATGAACACCATCGAGTTCCTCAACGGTCATTTCGGCATCGGGCCCGACGACCGCGCGTTGGCCCTGTCACACCTGGAGTGCGACCTTTCCGTCCTCGACGTGTTCGGCACCTTGACTGCGGGCGGCACGATCGTCGTCGTCGACGAGACATACCGCCGCGACCCCGATCACTGGGCCCAGCAGATCGCCACTCACCGCGTCACCGTGCTGAACTTCCTTCCTGGCTGGCTGGAAATGCTCGTCGAGGTCGGTGAGGGGCGACTGCAATCCGTGCGCGCCGTGCCGACCGGCGGCGACTGGGTCCGCACGTCGATGGTGCGCCGACTGCAGGCCCAGGCTCCCGGTGTCCGGCTGGCGGGACTCGGCGGCGCCACCGAGACCGCGGTGCACGCCACGTTGTTCGAGGCGCGTGCGCTACCCGCGGACTGGACAGCGGTGCCGTACGGCAAACCGTTCACCAATAACGCCTGCCGCGTGGTGAATTCGTATGGGGCGGACTGTCCCGACTGGGTACCTGGCGAACTGTGGATCGCCGGGCGCGGCATCGCCAGCGGCTACCGCGGCCGTCCAGATCTGACCGCCGACCGGTTCGTCCCGTATCTCGGCCGCACCTGGTACCGCACCGGGGACCTGGCGAGATACCGGCCGGACGGCACCCTCGAGTTCGTCGGCCGCGCCGATCACCGGGTCAAGATCAGCGGATACCGGATCGAACTCGGCGAGGTCGAGGCCGCCCTGCAACGGTTGCCCGGTGTCCGCGCGGCGGTGGCGGCGGTCGTGCCTGCGTCCGGCGAACGTGCAGGCGACATGTTGGCCGCAGTGGTCGGTGTCGACGGCGCGGCGCTGACCGTCGAGGCGCTGCGCGACGGCGTCGCCGAACTTCTTCCCGCGCATATGATTCCGCGCCACTTCGAGATCGTCGAGCGCATTCCGTTCACGATCGGCGGTAAGACCGACCGTCGAGCCGTCGCGCAAATGTTGGCCGAGCGTGTCACCACCGGTGCAGGCCGCCGCCGCGCCCCGTCGACGCCGCTGGAGTCGGCACTGGCAGCCATCGTCGCCGATCTGGTGGGCGCCGCAGCGGTGGCCGCCGACGACGACTTCTTCGAACTGGGCGGCGATTCCGTGCTGGCGACCACCGCGGTCGCGCGCATCAGGAACTGGCTGGACACGCCGACGGTGATGGTCGCCGACGTCTTCGCCACCCGCACCGTCGCGGCACTGGCCGCCCGACTCACCGAGCGTGAACCGGACAGCGACCGCCTCGAGCACGTGGCCGAACTGTATCTGGAAGTCGCGGGCATGCACGAAGCCGATGTGCTGTCCGCGCTCGAAACCACGAGAACTTCATGACATCGATCGACGAACGCACACAACTGAACTTCGCGCCGTGGATCAAGCGGTTCGCTGGCAGGCCCGGCGGTGCCACGGTGGTCTTTCCGCACGCCGGCGGTGCCGCGGCGGCGTATCGGCCGCTGGCAACGGCGATGGCGGGCAAGGGCGTCGACGCCTACGTGGTGCAGTATCCACAGCGTGCCGACCGCCTGACGCACCCGGCGCCGGACACGGTGGAGGCTCTCGCGGCGAGCTTGTTCGAGGCGGGCGACTGGGGCCACCTCGGCGCGCTGCGCCTGTTCGGACACTGCATGGGCGCCGTCGTGGCGTTCGAGTTCGCCAGGGTGGCCGAACGCCACGGGGTCGACATACGCGAACTGTGGGTGTCGGCCAGCCAGGCACCCGCAACCGTTGCGGCGTCGCCGCCGCTCCCGACCAGCGATCGGGAGGTGCTCGCCGACATGGTCGACCTCGGCGGCACCGACCCACGGTTGCTCGCCGACGAGGACTTCGTCGACCTGCTGCTGCGCGCAGTCAAGGCCGACTATCAGGCGTTCAACCGGTACTCGTGCGACGCCGACACCCGGATCCGCGCCGACATCCATGTGCTCGGCGGCAGCCACGACCATCGGGTGGACCGGAACATGTTGCAGCGCTGGGAGACCCACACCACGAACGCGTTCACGCTGCTGATGTTCGACGGCGGCCACTTCTATCTGGACGAACACACCAGCGCGGTCGCGGAGTTGGTCAATGGATGAGCGTGACGATCCGATCGTCATCGTCGGCATGGCGCTGGAGGCGCCCGGCGGCGTGGACACCGCCGACGCGTACTGGTCGTTGCTGTCCCGACAGCACGAGGCGCTTGGGCCGTTCCCGACCGACCGCGGCTGGTCCGTACGCGAGCTGCTCGACGGGTCACGGCGCGACGGCTTCAAACGCATCCACGACCTCGGCGGATTCCTCACCGGGGCAGCGACATTCGATCCGGTGTTCTTCGGCATCTCGCCGCGCGAGGCGGTGGCCATGGATCCGCAGCAGCGAGTGGCGATGCGGGTGGCCTGGCGTGCGCTCGAGAACAGCGCCATCAATCCCGACGACCTCGCGGGTCACGACGTCGGCTGCTATGTCGGTGCCTCGATCACCGGCTACGGTCCAGATCTCGCCGAGTTCTCGGGCCACTCGGGGCATTTGATCACGGGCACCGCGCTCGGGGTGATCTCCGGACGGATCGCCTACACGCTCGGGTTGGCAGGCCCCGCGATGACCATCGACTCGTCGTGCGCATCGGCGCTGGCCGCCTTCCACGTCGCCGTACAGGCGCTCCGGGGAGGCGACTGCGATATGGCGCTCGCCGGTGGCGTCTGCGTGATGGGCTCGCCGGGCTTCTTCGTCGAGTTCTCCAAACAGCACGCACTGTCCGACGACGGACACTGCAGACCGTACAGCGCACAGGCCAGCGGCACGGTGTGGGCCGAGGGCGCAGGGATGTTCGTCCTCCAGCGTCGGTCGGCGGCACTTCGTGACGGACGCCGGGTGCTGGCCGAGGTGCGTGCGACATGCGTCAATCAGGACGGCCGCACCGCCGGCCTGACCGCGCCGAGCGGGCCAGCGCAGACACGGCTGTTCCAGCGGGCCATCGACGCCGCGGGTGTGCGACCGGATGAGGTCGGCATGGTCGAGGGTCACGGCACCGGCACCACACTCGGCGACCGCACCGAACTGCACTCGCTGGCCGCCACATACGGAGCGACAGAGCCCGGTGCCGGGGCGCTGCTCGGATCGGTGAAGTCCAACGTCGGCCACTCGCAGGCCGCCGCGGGGGCGCTCGGACTGGCCAAGGTGCTGGTCTCCGCCGAACACGGGGCCGTCCCCGCGAGCCTGCACCTGGACCAGCTGAGCGGCGAAATCGACTGGGACAGCCAGGGTCTGCGGGCCGCCGCCGCGCTGACACCATGGCCTGCCCGCGACGGCCACCGCGTTGCCGCGGTCTCCGCGTTCGGAATGAGCGGCACCAATGCCCACGTGATCGTTTCGATGCCCGCCGAGGATCAGGCTGCGTGATGACTGCGTTTCCCGACGGGCGCACGCCCGTGCTGTTGACCGCGCACGCCGAGGACCTGATCGCGGCGGATGCCGCGGCGATGCTTCGGTACCTCGACCGCGGACCCGACGTGCAGTCGGTCGCGGCCACATTGCTGCGCACCCGGCGACTGCGACGCCACCGCGCGGTGGTGCGGGCCCGCGGCGTCGCCGAACTCGCCGACGGTCTGCGCGCGCTCGCGGCGGGCGACGATCACCCGTTGGTGGTCCGCTCGTCGGAGAACGGCGCGCCCCGAACGGTATTCGTGTTCCCTGGACAAGGCAGTCAGTGGCCGTCGATGGGCGCAGAGGCCTACCGGCAACTGCCGGTCTACCGCGCCGAAGTCGAGCGCTGCGCCGAGGCATTCGGAGCCCATTCACCGCTGCCGTATCTCACCTCCGACGGCGACTTCGGGCAGATTCAGACCCAGGCAGCACAGTTCGCGCACGCCGCTGGGCTGGCCGCGGTGTGGAAGTCGTGCGGTATCGCACCCGCCATCACGGTCGGCCACAGCCTTGGTGAGGTAGCCGCGGCCTACGTGGCCGGTGCGATCACGCTCACCGATGCGGCAGCGGTCGTGGGCGCCCGCGCCAGGGTGGTCGACGGGTTGACCGGCCGCTACGGCATGGCTGTGCTCGGCATTCCGGTGGCAGATGCCGAGCGGGTGGTCGCCGAAACGGCTGGCTGGCTGGGACTGTCGGTCGTCAACGCCGGCGCGTCGGTGGTGGTGTCGGGGGAGCAGAACGCGATCACCGCGGTGGTCGGTGAAGTGGCGGGCACCGGCGGCTTCGCCCGCGAGATCCCCGTCGGCTTCCCCGCGCACACCAGCGCGCGGGACCCGCTGCAAGCCGCCCTCGTCGGCTTGCTGCCGAGCGCGACGTTCGCCGACGCTCCGGTGCAGTTCATCGGTTCGGCGACCGCCTCGGTCGTCCCCGCCGGAACCGAATTCGCCGACTACTGGTACCAAAACCTCCGCAACACGGTGCGGTTCGACCGGGCGGTGGCCGCGGCTCGTGAGCAGGGCGCGACCACATTCGTCGAGTTGTCGGCACACCCGGCGCTGCTGTTCGCACTCGGCGACCTCCTCGGCGACGACGAACCCGTCGCGGTCGGCTCCGGCCGGCGCGACGAGTCGCTGATCGATGTGCTGTCCGCCAACATCGCCGCGGTGGCGGTCAGCGACCCCGGCTACCGCTGGGTCGACCTCGTCGACATTGCGCAACGACCGCTACCCGGGTTCCCCAACGCGCCGATGCACGCTGTGCATCTGTGGGCCACCCCGGACCCGCTGCCGCCGCTGCCGGGCCTCACGATCAAAGCCGAAAAGTGGTCCGTTCAACCGGAATTCGATGTACCGGTGGTGGTGCGACAGGCGGCGGTGACCGCACTGCCCGGTCCACGTGCCGGCCTCGGAGACCGGTTACGCGACGCCATCCGAGCGCGCCCCGACGTCCACCTCGTCGACCCGCAGGCGGCCGACATGCTGATCGTGGTCGCCCCGCTGCTCGATCACCCCGACCCCGAGCACGCCGCCGCCGATCTCGCCGGACTGCTCGGCGCCGGCCTGCTCGACTACCCCGGCGCCATCGGACCGGCGTGCCGCGACGTATGGCTCCTCACCGTCGGCGGCGAGCACGTGCGGCCCGCCGAGCCGGTGGCGTTGCCCGCGCAGGCCGCGTTGGCGGCCATGCACCGCAGCATCGGATTCGAGCATCCGGACCAGACGTTCCGCCATCTGGATCTGTCGTCATGGGACGACACCGCTGCCGTCGTGGACGCTCTACTCGGTCAGCACAGCGAGGCTGCGATCCGCGAGACCAATTCGGCGCCAACGCTTTATGTCAGGACACTGCCGGAGCAGGACGTCGCCGCCGACCCGTGGCCGCTGGACTCGGGCCTTCTCGACAACGTCGTGATCACCGGCGGGAGCGGAGCGGTCGGCATGCACTACGCCCGTTACTTCGCTGCCCGAGGGGCGCGGCGCATCGTGCTGCTCAGCCGCAGCGGCGGCGAATTCGACGGAGCCGACGTGGTGGCCGTCCAATGTGACATCACGTCAGCCGATCAGGTGCGCACCGCCGGGCGCGAGCACGGCGGCGACGGCGCGACGTTAGTGATCCACGCGGCGGGCGCCGCGACGTTCGCCACCGGCGATGCGGTCACCGCCGACGCATTCACCGACACGATTGCGGCCAAGGTGGTGGGCCTGGCCCGGATCACCGAGCTGTGGCCGCTGCGGCCCGATGCTCGAATCCTCGTGTGCTCCTCGGTGTCCGGCGTCTGGGGCGGACGCGGGCACGCCGCGTATTCGGCCGCCAACCGGATGCTCGACGTGATGGCAGGCCAACTGCGCGCCAACGGGCGCCAGTGCGTATCAGCCAAGTACGGGCTGTGGGGTGCGGGCATCATCGACGCCGACGAGGTGACCCGCATCGAACGCTCCGGCCTGCTGCCGATGACACCGGATGCCGCGATCGAGGCGAGCCTGCGCGATCACCCGATCGACCCGGTGATCATCGCGGCCGACCGCGATCGGCTGCGGACCTTCTTCGACAGCCAACACAACGCTGAACCATCCACAACGACAACCGAATCGGGCGTCGACACCACGGTGCGAGTGCGTGCCGAATTGGCCGCGGCGCTGAATCTCGGCGACGCCGCCACGATCGACCTCTCCGCGTCGCTACTCGACCTCGGCGTGGACTCGCTGCTCGCCCTCGATCTGCGCAAGCGGTTGCGCCGCGCCACCGGCAACTCGGTGCCGCTGGCCGCGCTGCTCGGCGGCATCACCGGCGATGAGTTGATCGCCCGCCTCGACGCGCACGACACCGAAGAGAAGGTGGACACCACGCGTGACTGACACCATGGACATCAAGCTGGAACTACTGCGGCGCAGGCTGCACGAACGCGGTCTGCGTCGGGACGAGCGGCCGGAACAGGCGGCCACCGAACTGTCGGACGGACAGCGCCGCATGTGGTTCGTCCAGCAGGCCGATACCACCGGCGCGCTTCTCAACGTGTGCGTGTCATACCGGATCGCCGGCGATCTCGACGTCGGGCGTCTGCAGGACGCGGTGAACGCGGTTGCCAGGCGGCACAGCGTGTTACGCACCACCTACCGCGCCGACGAAAACGGTGAGCCGCAACTGACCATCCACGACGAGGCCACCCCGGGCTGGGCCGAGCACGACCTGTCCGGCCTGGCCGAACACGCCCGCGCGCTGCGCCTGGAAGTGCTGGCCCAACGCGAGTTCGGCACGCCGTTCGACCTGACCGTCGACGCGCCGCTGCGCATCACCGTGGTCCGCACCTCGGCCACCGAACACGTGATGCTCCTGGTGGCCCACCACATCGCCTGGGACGACGGGTCATGGCGAATCTTCTTCGCCGACCTCACCCGCGCATACCACGGCGAGGACCTACCGCCTGCCGCGCCGGCCAACACGATCGGTCCGGACACCGCCGACGACGATATCGAATACTGGCGCGCGGTGCTCGCGAATCCCCCTGAACCACTGGAACTTCCGGGACCCAACGGGTCCACTGTGCCCACCGACTGGCGTTCCCAGCGCACCACACTGCGGCTGCCCGCCGGCACCGTCGAGCGCGCCGCGGCGCTGGCACGCGAAGCGGGCGCCACCCCGTACATGGTGCTGCTGGCGGCCTTCGGCGCACTGGTGCACCGATACACTCACACCGACGATTTTCTGGTCGCCACGCCGGTGCTCAACCGCGACGCCGGTGTCGAGGACTGCATCGGCTACTACGGCAACACGGTCGCCCTGCGGTTGCGCCCCCGGCCTGCCCAGACCTTCCGCGAATTGATTAACGCCACCCGCGACACCACCGTCGGCGCGTTCGCGCACCAGCGGGTCAACCTCGACAGGGTGGTCCGCGAACTCAACCCCGACCGCAGACACGGCGTGGAACGCCTGGCCAGGATCGGCTTCGGCGCCCGCGAAGCCGACGGCGGCGGCTTCTGCCCGCCCGGCGTGACGTGCCGGCGCGCCGAACTGCGCGGCCAATACACCCAACTGCCGTTGGGTTTCATGGTGGAGTTCGACGACTCCGGCGCGCAGGTCGAGGCCGAACACCTCACCGAGATCCTCGACGCCCCGCTTGTCCGCCAACTCCTCGACCACTTCGCGGTGCTGTTGGACGCCGCCGTCGCGGACCCGGACCAACCGCTGCGTGACCTGCCGCTGATGGGCGCCGACGACGCCGACTGGCTGCACCGCGTCTGTACCGGGGACGAGTTCGACGTGCCAGCACGCACACTGCCCGCGCTCGTCGAGGTGCAGGCCGACAGGACACCCGACGCCGTCGCGATCGTCTACGAGGGCCGCCGCTACAGCTACCGCGAGGTCAACACCGCGGCGAACCGCTTCGCGCACTGGCTGATCGGGCAGGGTATCGGGACCGAGGACCGCGTCGCCGTGCTGTTGGACAAATCCCCGGAACTGGTCATCACCGCGCTGGGCATCCTCAAGGCGGGCGCCGTCTACCTGCCGATCGACCCGACCTATCCCGACGACAGGCTCGACTTCATCCTCGGCGATTCCGACCCGAAACTGGTGCTGCGCGAACCGGTCACCGACACCGACGCCCGCGACGACAACCCGACCGACAGCGACCGCGTGCGTCCGCTGCGGCCGGACAACGCGGCCTACCTGATCTACACCTCTGGTTCCACCGGGCTGCCCAAAGGTGTTCCGGTGTCGCACCGGCCCGTCGCCGAGTTCTTCGAATGGTTCCGCGACGAATACCGGATCGACGAGTCCGAGCGGTTGCTCCAGGTGGCCTCGCCGAGCTTCGACGTCTCCATCGCCGAGATCTTCGGCATGCTGGCGTGCGGTGCCCGACTTGTCATTCCGCGGCCGGACGGCCTACGCGACATCGGCTACCTCACCGAACTGCTGCACGACGAAGGCATCACCTCGATGCACTTCGTGCCATCACTGCTCGGCCTGTTCCTCTCGCTGCCCGGCGTGAACCAATGGCGCACGCTCAAGCGGGTGCCGATCGGCGGAGAGGCGCTGCCCGGCGAGACCGCGGACAAGTTCCACGCCACGTTCGACGCGCTGCTGCACAACTTCTACGGTCCCACCGAGACGGTGATCAGCGCATCCCGCTACAAGGTCGAGGGCAAGCAGGGCAACCGGATCGTGCCGATCGGAAAGCCCAAGATCAACACCCAGATCCACCTGTTGGACGCCGCGTTGCGGCCGGTTCCCGTCGGCGTCATCGGCGAGATCTACATCGGCGGAACACATGTCGCGCGCGGCTACCACCACAGACCTGGGCTGACGGCCGAACGGTTCGTCGCCGACCCGTTCACCCGGGGCCGGCGGCTGTACCGGTCGGGCGACCTGGCGCGCCGCAACGCCGACGGCGACATCGAGTTCGTCGGTCGCGCCGACGAACAAGTCAAGATCCGCGGGTTCCGCATCGAACTCGGCGAGGTCGCCGCCGCGATCTCGGTCGACCCCAGCGTCGGCCAGGCGGTGGTGGTCGTGAGCGACCTGCCGAACCTCGGCAAGAGCCTGGTCGGCTATCTGACGCCGGCGGCCGAGGAGGTGGATGTGGAGCGCATCAGGGCCAGGGTGGCCGCCGCGCTGCCCGACTACATGACACCGGCCGGCTATGTGGTGCTCGACGAGATCCCGATCACCGCACACGGCAAGATCGACCGCGACGCGCTGCCGATACCGCAGATCGTGTCCGACACCGCGTTCCGCGAACCGGCGGCCGGCACCGAGCGCACGCTCGCAGAGTTGTTCGCCGAACTGCTCGGCCGCGACCCGGTGGGCGCTGACGATTCGTTCTTCGACCTCGGCGGACATTCGCTGCTGGCCACAAAACTGGTCGCGGCCATCCGGTCGCGGTGCGGTGTCGACCTCGGGGTGCGCGACGTGTTCGAACTCGGCACGGTGGCACAACTGGCCGCGCGCATCGACGACGCCGCCCCGGCCGACGCGACGCGGCCGCGGCTGGTCGGCACCGAACACGACGGGCCGTGCGCCATGTCCGCGTCGCAGTTGCGGACCTGGTTCCAGTACCGCATCGACGGCCCGAGCGCTGTCAACAACATTCCGTTCGCCGCGCGGCTCACCGGCCCCTGCGACGTCGATGCACTGGCGGCGGCGGTATCCGACGTCGTCGACCGGCACGAGATCCTGCGCACCACCTATCGCGAAATCGACGGTGTGCCGAATCAAGTCGTCAACCCGCCCACCGGCGTGCCGGTCCGGCGGGCGCACGGCGACGACGAGGACTGGCTGCAATCCGAACTCGACGACGAGCGCAGGCACCTCTTCGATCTCGAGCACGAACCGCCGGTGCGTGCGGCGCTGCTGTCCACCCCGCAGCACCATGTGCTTTCGCTCGTCGTGCACCACATCGCCGCGGACCACTGGTCGGCTGGCGTGCTGTTCACCGACCTGTTGACCGCCTACCACGCCAGGTGCGCGGGCCGGCCACCGGCGCTTGCGCCCCTCGCCGTGCAGTACGCCGACTACGCGGCGTGGCAGCACGCGCTGCTGGACGACGACACCGGAACCGTTGCCGCACAACGCGACTACTGGACACAGCAGCTGAAGGACATGCCGCATGACGTCGGTCTGCAGCCTGACTTCGACCGGCCATCCGTCCCCAGCGGAGCAGGCGACTCCGTCGAATTCACCGTCGACGGGCACACGCGCGCCAAACTCGCCGACCTCACCCGCGAACTCGGCATCACCGAGTTCATGCTGTTGCAGTCCGCGGTCGCGATGCTGCTGCACAAGGCCGGTGAAGGCGACGACATTCCGCTGGGCACGCCCGTCGCCGGGCGCACCGAAGCCGAGTTGGACCAGTTGATCGGGTTCTTCGTCAACATTCTGGTGCTGCGCAACGATCTTCGCGGCAACCCGACGGTACGCGAAGCGCTCCGCCGCGCCCGCGACATGGCGCTGCAGGCCTACGCGCATCAGGATCTGCCGTTCGACCGGATGGTCGATGCGGTGAGCCCGGTACGGTCGTTGTCGCGCAACCCGCTGTTCTCCGTCGTCGTCCATGTCCGGGAAGCACTGCCCACCGGGCGCACCGTCGATTCGCAGACGACGTTCACCGCGCTGGAACCGACGTTCGACGTCGCGCACGCCGACCTGTCGCTGAACTTCTTCGCCACCGGTGACGGCTACCGAGGCCATGTCATCTACCGCCCGGAGTTGTACCGGCGCAGCACAATCGAACGCCTCACGCGGTGGCTCGGCCGGGTGCTCGACGCGATCGCCGCCGATCCGGACCTGACGCTGCGGGAGATCCAGATCGGGGACCCCGACGAGAACAACCGCATCGCCGATTACAGCCGCGGGGTCACCCACGTCCACGTCCTCGACGACCACGATCAACCGGTACCGGTGGGGGTGATCGGCGACGTGCACTACGCCGGTGCCGCGTTCGAGCCGCCGATGTACCGAAGCGGCCAACGGGCACGCTGGACAGCGGACGGCAGGCTGGAATTCGTCGGTCGCACCGAACAATCGGCACCGCCGCCGAAACCTGCCGACGCCACACCGCAGACCGACACCGAGAAGACGTTGGCCGCGATGCTCGCCGATGTGCTGGGCGTCGGCGAGGTCGGCCGCACCGACGACTTCTTCGAACTCGGCGGCGACAGCATCCTGGCTGTCCAGTTGGCCGCCAGGGCCCGTGATGCCGGCTTGGCGCTGACGGCGCGGATGGTGTTCGAGCATCCGGCCGTGCACGACCTCGCTGTCGCGGTCGACGAGGCGGGCGATGTGCCCGCCGAATCGGATACTCACCTCGAGCCGATGACCGCGTCGGGTCTGTCGTCGGACGAACTGGCGGCCGTCACCGCGCTGTGGACGTCGTCGCACGAGGGTGCCCCGTGACCTCGACCATCGAAGACGTGATGGCGCTGAGCCCGCTGCAGCAGGGGCTCTACTCCATGGCGGCGCTGTCCGACCACGACCCGTACGTGATCGCGATGGCCGCCGACATCACCGGCGTTCTCGACGCCAACCTGCTGCGCGACTGCGCCGCGACGATGTTGGCACGGCACCCGAATCTGCGGGCCAGCTTCCTGCGCGCCGACCAGAGCCGACCGGTGCAGGTCGTTCCCGCCCGTGTCGACGTGCCGTGGCGGCACGTCACCGCGACACCCGATGAGGTGGCCGCGCTCGACGCCGACGAGCGACGGCGACCGTTCGACCTCGAACACGGCCCCGCGATCCGCTTCCTGCTGATCGAAGTGCCGCAATCGCATTGGCGTCTGGTCATCGTCGCGCACCACATCATCATCGACGGCTGGTCGCTGCCGCTGTTCGTCGGCGAACTGATCACGCTGTACCGCGCCGGCGGGGACACCGCGGCGCTGCCGCCACCACCGCGGCCCTACCGCGACTACATCGGCTGGCTGGCCCGGCGTGATCAGCAGGCCAGTCGCGCGCTGTGGCGCGATCACCTCGCCGGAATCGACGGGCCGACGCTCATGACCCCCGCGCTCACCGCGGGTGAGCCACCGGTGGGCAGCCCGCACCGCACCGAAGTGACACTCGACGCCGAAGACACGCAACGGCTCGTGGCGGCCGTGCGGTCGCTCGGCGTCACCGTGAACACGGTCGTCCAATTCGCCTGGGCCACAATCCTGTCGGCGGTCACCGACCGCGACGACGTGGTCTTCGGGGTCACCGTATCGGGTCGGCCGGGCGAGCTGACCGGCGTCGAGACGATGGTCGGGCTGTTCATCAACACGGTGCCGCTGCGGGTCCGCCTCGACCCCGCCGAGCGGGTCGGCGTCCAATGCGCGGCGTTGCAGCGCGACGCTGCGCTGATGCGCCACCACAGCTACCTCGGCCACGCCGAATTGCGGGCACTGGCGGGCATCGGGGAGCTGTTCGACAGCCTGCTGGTGTACGAGAACTTCCCTCCCGGCGGGCTTGTCGGCGGCGACGAGTTCACCGCCAACGGCGCCACCTTTTATCCCGCGGCGCTGGAAAGCCTGTCGCACTTCCCGGTGACCGTCGCCGCTCACCTCACCGATGGTGAGTTGAGCCTGCTGATCGAGGTGATCGACGGCGCGCTCGGCCTGATGACACCGCAGTCGCTGGGCCGCCGACTGCTCGCGACCGTGCAGCGACTGATCCGCGGCTGGAACGCCCCGCTTCGCGACATCAGCGTCCTGCTCGACGGTGAACACGACGACACCGCGTCCGCGGCGGCAGCGCCCGCCACGGGCGGTGTGCACACCCGGTTCACCGAAATCGCCGCCACCAAAGCCGGATCCGTCGCCTTGGCGTGGTCCGGCGGCCAGTACACCTACCGACAACTCGACGAGGCCGCAGGTCGGGTCGCCGCCGCGCTCGTCGCCGAAGGCGTACGGGCAGAGACACCGGTGGCGATCACCCTGACCCGAAGCCCGGACTACGTGGTCGCGATGCTGGGTGTGCTGAAGGCCGGCGGCGTGATCGTTCCGCTCGACCCGGCGATGCCCGCCGAGCGTATCGAAGGCATCATCGCCCAGACCGGTGCGTCGATCGTCATCGACGACGATTTCGACACGGCGCACTCGATCGACTTCGCGGCCGCCGCCGTCGCTCCGGGGCAGGCCGCCTACGTCGTGTTCACCTCGGGCACCACCGGGACGCCGAAAGGTGTCGTCGGAACCCATCAGGCGCTGCTCGCCTACGCGGCCGACCACGCCCGAAACGTGTTGCGGCCAGCGGCGACCCGGCTGCGCCGACCGCTTCGAGTGGCGCACGCGTGGTCGTTCACCTTCGACGCCGCATGGCAGCCGCTGGCCGCCCTGCTCGACGGGCACACCGTGCACCTGGTCGACGACGACACACAACGCGACGCCGAGACGCTGGTCGACACGATCGCCCGCTACGGCATCGACATGATCGACACCACGCCGTCGATGTTCGCCCAGTTGCAGGCGGTGGGGTTGCTGACCACCGTTCCGCTCGCCGTGCTCGCGCTCGGCGGCGAGGCCGTCGGAATCCCCGCGTGGACCTCGATCCGCGACGAATGCGCCCGCGCCGGCATGGCGGCCTACAACTGTTACGGCCCAACCGAATCCACCGTAGAGGCGGTGGTCGCCACGATTGCCGACCACGAGGAGCCCACCATCGGCGGGCCCACCGCACCGAGCCGGGCGTACGTGCTCGACTCCTGGTTGCGGCCGGTGCCCGTCGGCGTGCCGGGTGAACTGTATCTGGCGGGCGGCCAGTTGACGCGCGGCTACCTCGGGCGCCCCGGTGAGACGGCGGGCCGGTTCGTCGCGGACCCGTTCGTGCCGGGGGAGCGGATGTACCGGACCGGGGATGTGGTGCGCCGCCGCCACGATCGGGCGCTGCGATTCCTCGGTCGCTCCGACACGCAGGTCAAGATCCGCGGATTCCGCGTCGAACCCGCCGAGATCGCGGCGGTGCTGCACACCGACCCGGCGGTGCGTCATGCCTACGTCGCCGTGACCAAGCAGGGCACCGCGCCGCGGCTGACCGCATACGTCGTCGCCGACCCGACACCGGACGTGGCCGGACTTCGCGCCATGCTGTCGAAACGGTTGCCGCACTACATGATTCCGCACCGCATCGTCGTCCTCAACGAGATGCCGCTGACCACACACGGCAAGGTGGACGAGGCCGCGCTCGCGGCGTTGCCTGCCGCCGTCGACGAGCCCGCAGCGCGACCGGAAACCCCGACGGAGGCCGCGCTGGCCGGGTTGATGGCCGAGGTACTGGAAACCGATCGCCTCGACGTGACCGCCGACCTGGTCCGCCAGGGCATGGACAGCATCGTCGCGCTCTCGGTGGTGCAGGCGGCGCGGCAGCGTGGCATCCCGCTGCGGGCGCGGCTGCTGCTCGAGTGCGGCACGATCCGTGAACTCGCCGCGGCGGTGGACAGCGAATCGGTGAGCATCGATGCTGCCGACGACGGCGGCGGCCCGATCCCGCTGCTGTCCAATGCGCGCTGGCTCTACGAGTACGGCGAGCCGCGGCGGCTCGCGCAGACCGAAGCGATCCGGCTGCCAGAGGGCATCACCGGCGAGCAGCTGAAAGCATTGCTGCAGAACATCGTTGACGGCCACGCCGCGTTGCGGAGCCGACTGGACCGCGATTCGATGACGCTGGTCGAGAATCCCGTCATCGTCGACATCGTCGAAGTGACGGGCGTAGGTGATCCGACCGCGGCCGTCGCCGAGCAGGCACGCAAGTCCGTCGAGCGCATCGATCCCGAAAACGGCGTGATGTTCGACGCCGTCTGGCTGCGCGAGGCGGGCGTGCTGGTGCTGACGGCGCACGTGTTGGCCATGGACCCGGCGTCGTGGCGAATCGTCCTCGGTGAACTCGACGCCGGGTGGCGCGCTCTGGCCGACGGTCGCGACCCAACCCCGGTGCGCGAGCACACCAGCCACCGGCGCTGGTCACAACTGCTCACCGAGCGGGCGGCGGTGCTGGATAGCTGCGACTACTGGCTGGCCCAACTCGCGGGCGGGGATCCCGATCTGGGTGCACGCCGGGTCCGTCCGGACACCGACCGGGTCGGCGACGTCACGATCACGATGTGCGCCACCGACGAGGAAGTGAGCGCCCGCCTGCTCAACGCAACGCAACCGATCACCCACCTGCTGGCGTCGGCCGCGGCCCGCATGGTGCAAACCTGGCGGCGACACCGCGGCCAGCCCAACCCCGTTCCGCTGCTGGCCATCGAGACGCACGGCAGGGCGGACGCCGTCACCTCCGATGCCGATACGTCCGACACCGTCGGACTGCTGAGCGCGGTGTACCCGCTGCGCATACCCGCGCCGACCGTGTTCGACGACATCCCCGGCGACGGAATCGACTACGGCCTGCTGCGCTATCTGCGACCCGACAGCGCGCAGCGGCTGCGGGCCCATCCCGAACCGCAGTTGCTGCTCAATTACCTGGGCCGTTTGCACTTCGGCGGCGGCCGCGACGGAATGCGGTTGGACCGAGGACTGCTCGCCGGGGTGTCGACGCTGCCGGAACCCGACGTCGCCGTGCGCTACGAGTTGACGATCAACGCCGCGATCGTCGGCGACGCCGACGCACCGGTGTTGGCGACGCAGTGGCGCACGCTGCCCGACATCCTGTCCGCCGACGACGTCGCGACGCTGCAGGCGATGTGGCTGGACGCGTTGAAAGAGGTTGCGCCATGAGCACACTCGCCATCGTCGGGGCAGGCGCGAAAGCCGTCGCCGTCGCCGCAAAGGCCACCGAACTGCGGGCGATGGGCGTCGAGGCGCCCGACGTCGTCGCCGTCGAACGCACTGGCGTCGCGGCCAACTGGCACGCAGACGGCGGGTGGACGGACGGTCAGCACCGACTGGGGACCAGCCCCGAGAAGGACGTCGGGTTCCCGTACCGCTCCTCGCTGGTGGCGGGCCGCAACGCCGAACTCGACGAGCGGATGGTCCGGCACAGTTGGCAGTCGTATCTGATCAGCACCGGGCAGTTCGCCGAATGGGTGGACCGCGGCAGATCCGCGCCGACCCACCGCAAGTGGAGTCAGTACCTACGCTGGGTCGCTGAGAACGTCGACATGACCGTCGTCGCCGGTGACGTACGCCGGATCACGCTCGACGGCCGCCGGTGGGCACTGCACACATCCGAGCGGACCGTGTCCGCCGACGCCGTCATGATCACCGGACCGGGACAGGCCGAGCGGTCGATCCTGCCGGGGCATCCGCGGGTGCTGTCGATCGCGCAGTTCTGGCGGCGCGCAGCGCAGCGCGAACTGCTGACCGCAGAGCGGGTCGCGGTGATCGGCGGCGGCGAGACCGCCGCGTCGATGCTCAACGAGCTGTTCCGGCACCGGGTTTCGACCATCACAGTCATCTCGCCTGCGGTCACCCTGTTCACCCGCGGGGAGGGCTTCTTCGAGAACACGCTTTATTCGGACCCCACCCATTGGGCGAGCCTGACGCTGGCGGAGCGGCGCGATGCGTTGGCGCGCACCGACCGCGGGGTGTTCTCGGCGCGGGTGCAGGACGCGCTGCTCGCTGACGACCGGATCCGGCACCTGCGCGGTCGCGTCGCGCACGCCGTGCCCCGCGACGAGCGAATTCGGTTGACGCTGAGCACGAATCGCGGCGCTGAGGCACTGGAGACCGTGCACGGATTCGATCTGGTGATCGACGGCTCCGGGGCCGACGGGCTGTGGTTCGTGCCGCTGTTGAGCCAGGACGCGCTGGATCTGCTGGAGCTCGGGCTCGGCGGCCCGCTGACCGGTGACGCGTTGCAGGAGGCCATCGGCCACGACCTGGCCGTCGACGGCGTCACACCGAAACTGTTCCTGCCCGGGCTGTCCGGACTGACCCAGGGCCCCGGATTCCCGAACCTCAGCTGCCTAGGGCTACTGTCCGACCGCATCCTCGGCGCGGACGTGACCACCGACCGAGCCTCGATCAGGAGAAGCGATGAGCACCAACCCATTCGATGACGACAACGGCACCTTCTTCGTGTTGGTCAACGACGAGGACCAGCACAGCCTGTGGCCCACGTTCGTCGCCGTCCCCGACGGCTGGCGCGTCGTGTTCGGTGATGCCACCCGCGCGCAGTGTCTGGCCTACGTCGAGGAACACTGGACCGATATCCGGCCACGTAGTTTGCGCGAGGCGATGGCGGCCGACTGAGCTCTCGCCGAGACTGCATCCGTGCACGCAAAGTTCGAGTGAAGGCGTGCTGGAATGCCGTTTCGACGCAGCGGTGGCCTACCGTTGGTGCGGTGACGACCAACCGCGCGCGACTCGTGAAGGGCGGCGCCGTCGTCTGGATCGTTGCCGCCGCCGTGTATCTGGCGGTCGAGAAACTCGCCGCGGCCAACGTCAAAGGCCACTACAGCTACCTGCACCACTACATCAGCGTGCTCGGCGTGCCGGCTTGGGGCCGGTTCGCGTGGTTGATGAACGGCGCCTTCTACTTGCAGGGCGCGCTGATGCTCGTCGGCGCGGCTTTGCTGACGCGCGCCTCGGGACGGCGCGGCGTGTTCTTCCTGTTGCTCACCACCGCCGCCACCGTCGGCTACTTCCTGGTCGCCACCGTGCACGGCGGTTCTCCGCTGGCCAAAGGCGAGGGCATGCAGTTGCACATGACCGGCGCCCTGCTGGTGTTCATCGCGGGCAACTTCGCGATCATCGCGGGATCCGGAATCGTCGCCCGCGCTGTGGGCGCCCGCTGGTGGTACCGCCTGGTGTCGCTGCTGATCGCTGCGACAGGCATCGTCGCGTTCCTGATGCTGGCCAACTACAACCTGTGGACCTACCGGTACGCACCCGTCGGCATCGTCGAACGCGTACCGGTCTATTCGATCCTGGCGTGGCAGGTGTTCAGTGCCGCGGTGGCGCTAGGTCTGCTGCGCAAGCGGGACGTCCATGTCGAACACGCGAGCGTGTAGCACCGTCCTGTTCCGCAGCGCCGCCCGCACCGCGCGGTGCAGGCCGTCCTCCAGGTAGACGATGCCCTTCCACCGCACCGCGTGCGGAAACAGGTCGCCGTAGAACGTCGAATCCTCGGACAGCAACCGGTCCAGCGCCAGCACCGTGGTGGTGGTGACCAACTCGTCGAGACGAATCTGCCGGGGCGGGATCTGCGCCCATTGCCGTTGGGACAGACCGTGCTCGGGGTAGGGCTTGCCCTCCCGCACTCCCTTGAAGATCATCGGCGTGATCTCACAGGTGGTGTCGGGGTCACAGGCCAAAGGCTAGTCGTAACCGAGCTATCCGCCACGCGAACACCTGCTCGCGCGGTATCCGCCCAGATGATGCCCGTAAAATGGGTACAGACTGCATGCTTGTGTCTGTTGACGGGGAGGTGACCAATTGGGTAGCGCCGACGACCGCCGCTTCGAGGTGCTGCGCGCCATCGTCGCCGACTTCGTCGCCACCAAGGAGCCGATCGGTTCGAAGACGCTCGTGGAACGGCACAACCTGGGGGTGTCCAGCGCCACCGTCCGCAACGACATGGCGGTGCTGGAAGCCGAGGGCTACATCACCCAACCGCACACCAGTTCGGGCCGGGTGCCGACGGAAAAGGGGTACCGCGAGTTCGTCGACCGCCTCGACGACGTCAAACCGCTGTCGTCCTCCGAGCGGCGCGCGATTCTGACATTCCTCGAATCCGGTGTCGACCTCGACGACGTGCTGCGCCGCGCCGTGCGGCTGCTGGCCCAGCTCACCCGCCAGGTGGCCATCGTGCAATACCCGACGCTGAGCACGTCGAGTGTGCGACGCCTCGAGGTGGTCGCGTTGACCCCGGCCCGGCTGCTGCTGGTGGTGATCACCGACTCCGGCCGCATCGACCAGCGCATCGTCGAACTCGGCGACGCCATCGACGACCACGAACTGTCCCAACTGCGCGACCGGCTCGGCCAGGCCATGGAAGGCAAACCGCTGGCCGCCGCCTCGATGGCGGTGTCTGATCTGGCGTCGCAGCTCAACGGCGGCCGGCTCGCCGATGCGGTCGGCAGGGCGGCCACCGTGCTGGTGGAGACGCTGGTCGAGCACAGCGAGGAACGTCTGGTCCTCGGCGGCACCGCCAACCT
Source organism: Mycobacterium sp. 3519A (assembly GCF_900240945.1). Lineage (NCBI taxonomy): Bacteria > Bacillati > Actinomycetota > Actinomycetes > Mycobacteriales > Mycobacteriaceae > Mycobacterium > Mycobacterium sp. 3519A. Next base: position 930,701 of record NZ_OESG01000012.1, on the reverse strand, counting down.
GGCGCAGAACACCGCGGACTTCGGCGGCTCGCTGCGTTCGGTGATGGAGGCGCTGGAGGAGCAGGTCGTGGTGTTGCGACTGCTCGCGGCCCAGCAGGAAGCCGGCAAGGTGACCGTGCGGATCGGGCACGAGACCGAGGCCGAACAGATGGCGGGCACCTCGGTGGTCTCCACCGCTTACGGCAGTTCGGGCAAGGTATACGGAGGCATGGGCGTTCTGGGACCCACGCGGATGGACTATCCGGGAACTATCGCTAATGTCGCTGCGGTTGCTCTCTATATAGGCGAAGTCTTGGGTAGCCGGTAACTCGGCTGAGAAAAGGTAGGCAAGGTCAAGCGTGGCACGCGATTACTACGGGCAACTCGGAGTGAGCAGGGGGGCCAGCGATTCGGAGATCAAACGCGCCTATCGGAAGCTTGCTCGTGAACTGCACCCCGACGTCAACCCCGACGAAGAGGCCCAGGCCCGGTTCAAGGAGATCAGCGTCGCCTACGAGGTGCTGAGCGACCCGGAGAAGCGGCGCATCGTCGATCTGGGCGGCGACCCGCTGGAGAACGCGGCCGCCGCGGGCAACGGGTTCGCCGGTTTCGGCGGGCTCGGGGACGTGTTCGAGGCGTTCTTCGGCGGTGGAACCACGTCGCGCGGCCCCATCGGCCGGGTGCGGCCCGGTTCGGACTCGCTGCTGCGGATGCGGCTGGACCTGGAGGAATGCGCCACCGGCGTGACCAAACAGGTGACCGTCGACACCGCGGTGCTGTGCGATCTGTGCCACGGCAAGGGCACCAACGGGAATTCGACGCCCGTCGCCTGCGACACCTGCGGCGGACGCGGCGAGATCCAGACGGTGCAGCGCTCGCTGCTCGGTCAGGTGATGACGTCGCGGCCGTGCCCGGTGTGCGGCGGCGTCGGCGAGGTCATCCCCGATCCGTGCCACCGCTGCGGCGGCGACGGCAGGGTGCGGGCGCGCCGCGACATCAGCGTCAAGATCCCGGCAGGCGTCGGCGACGGGATGCGGGTTCGTCTCGCCGCCCAGGGTGAGGTCGGTCCCGGCGGCGGCCCCGCGGGCGACCTGTACGTCGAGGTACACGAGAAGCCGCATGAGGTGTTCGTCCGCGACGGCGACGACCTGCACTGCACCGTCTCGGTGCCGATGGTCGACGCCGCGCTGGGCACGACGGTCACCGTCGACGCGATCATCGACGGTCCGACCGAACTGACCATCCCCGCGGGCACGCAACCCGGTTCGGTGACGACGTTGCGCGGCCACGGAATGCCGCATCTGCGCTCAGGGGTGCGCGGCGACCTGCACGCCCACATCGAGGTGGTGGTGCCGACGCGACTCGACCACGAGGACATCGAACTGCTGCAGCAATTCAAGGAGAAGCGCACCCGCGACGTCACCGAGGTCCGGTCCACCCAGAGCGCCGCGACGGGCAGCGGCTTCTTCAGCAGGTTGCGCGAAACCTTCACCGGCCGTTGATCTTTGGTGCGCGCGCTGTTTTACGTCGAGGCGCTGCCCTCGATCGGTGAGCTCGCGGTCGTCGACGGCGAAGAGGGCTTTCACGCGGCCAACGTCCGGCGCATCCGGGCCGGCGAGGAACTCGACCTCGGCGACGGCGCAGGCACCGTGGCGCACTGCGTCGTCGAGGAGGTCGTCAAGGGCCGCCTGACGGCGAAAGTGCTCGACCGGACGACGGTCGAACCCGCATCGCCGTCCGTCACCGTGGTGCAGGCGCTGCCCAAGTCGGACCGCTCCGAACTCGCGATCGAGTTGGCCACCGAGGCCGGTGCCGACGCGTTCGTCGCGTGGCAGGCCCAGCGGTGCGTGGCGCGGTGGGAATCCGCGGCGAAGATCGACAAAGGCCTGCGCCGGTGGGACGCGGTCGCGCGGTCGGCGGCGCGGCAGTCGCGGCGCCCGTACATTCCATCGGTCACTGGTGTGGTGTCGACGGCGCAACTGGCCGCGCAGATGGCCGACAGCACCGCCGCCGTGCTGGTGTTACACGAGAGTGCGACCGTCAAACTCACCGAAGTGCCGCTGTCGCAAGCGGGTTCGTTGTGGCTGGTGGTCGGTCCGGAGGGCGGTGTCTCCGACGACGAGATCGCGGTGCTCTCCGACGCGGGTGCGACGGCGGTCCGGTTGGGGCCAACGGTGCTGCGGACCTCGACCGCAGCGGCGGTGGCGTTGGGGGCGCTCGGCGTGCTGACCGCGCGGTGGCGGTCGTGAAGTGGACCGTCGCGGTGGTGGCCGCCGCGCTGGGTGCGGTCGAGTTCGCGACCTGGGCGGCCTCGCGGGCGTTGCTGCCCGCCGGCGGCACCGATGCCGGTCGCGTCGAAGCCGGCGAAACGGTCCTGGTGCTGGGGTGCCCGCTGGTGCCACTGCACCGCTGGCGGGTCCGCATCGCGGTGCGTTCCACCGATCCGAGCGTCGCCCGGTTCGTGTTCTGCGGCGGCGCCGTGCGAACCCGGGTTTCCGAAGCGCAGATGATGGCCGACTACGCGGTGCGGGTGCTGCATCTGCCACCCGGCAACATCGTGATCGAAGACCGCTCGACGACGACTGAGGAGAACATCGCCAACGCGCTGCCCTTCCTTGCCGACAGCCCGGCGATCAAGATCGCGTCGAACACCTTCCACGCGCTGCGCGCCAGGGCGATCCTGGCCGACCAGTCGCCGGACGCGGCGAAAAAGCTGGTCCGGACCCGCGACTACCTGCCGTTCGAGTGGGGAGCCCTGCACGCGGTGTTGCTGGCCTACGACGGATACCGGTACGTCCGTGCCCAGGACGGTAAACTGGGTATTCGAGAGCGAACCTGAACGGCCACAACCAAGAAAGCAGGCAGAAAACCCCACGTGACGCCCCGCGAGACGAACGCTGACTCGGACTCGCCCGTTCGCAGCAGCATCAATGTTCCGCCCGACCTCGTTGTGGGCCTGCTGGGTTCCGCCGACGAGAATCTGCGCGCACTCGAAAACATCCTCGCCGCCGACATCCACGCGCGCGGCAACGCCCTGACCCTGTCCGGTGAACCGGCCGATGTGGCGCTCGCCGAGCGGGTGATCTCCGAACTGGTCGCGATTGTCGCCAGCGGTCAACGGCTGACACCCGACGCCGTCCGACACAGTGTCGCGATGCTGACCGGCACCGGTGACGAATCGCCCGCCGAGGTGCTGACACTCGACATCCTGTCGCGGCGCGGCAAGACGATCCGGCCGAAGACGTTGAACCAGAAGCGATACGTCGACGCGATCGACAACCACACCATCGTGTTCGGCATCGGCCCTGCGGGCACCGGCAAGACGTATCTGGCAATGGCCAAGGCGGTCAACGCATTACAGACCAAACAGGTCAACCGGATCATCCTGACCCGCCCCGCGGTGGAGGCTGGCGAGCGACTCGGTTTCCTACCGGGCACCCTGAGCGAGAAGATCGACCCGTACCTGCGCCCGCTGTACGACGCGCTGTACGACATGATGGATCCCGAATCGATCCCGAAGTTGATGAACGCCGGGATCATCGAGGTCGCACCGCTGGCGTATATGCGTGGCCGGACCCTCTCCGACGCGTTCATCATCCTCGACGAGGCGCAGAACACCACCGGGGAGCAGATGAAGATGTTCCTCACCCGGCTCGGTTTCAATTCGAAAATCGTTGTGACGGGCGACATCACGCAGGTCGACCTGCCCGGCGGTGCGGCCTCGGGTCTGCGTGCGGCGATGCGGATTCTCGACAACATCGACGACATCCACTTCTCCGAGCTCACCAGTGCCGACGTAGTACGACACCGACTGGTGTCCGACATCGTCGACGCCTACGCCAAATCCGAAGAGCCCGCACTGATGAACCGGGCCCAGCGGCGCGCTTCCGGTGCCGCAAGACCGCGAAGGTGAGCGCGTGACCATCGAGGTGTCCAACGAGTCGGGCATCGACGTCTCCGAAGAGGAATTGATCAGCGTCGCACGGTTCGTCATCCGCAAGATGAAGGTCAACCCCGCGGCGGAGCTGTCGATGGTGCTGCTCGACACCGCCGCGATGGCCGATCTGCACATGCGCTGGATGGACCTGCCGGGGCCCACCGACGTGATGAGCTTCCCGATGGACGAGCTCGAACCGGGCGGCAGGCCCGACGCTCCGGAGCCAGGTCCGTCGATGCTCGGTGACATCGTGCTGTGCCCGGAGTTCGCGGCGCAGCAGGCCACCACGGCCGGTCACACGCTCGGTCAGGAGCTTGCGCTGCTGACCGTGCACGGCGTCCTGCACCTGCTCGGCTACGACCACGCCGAGCCGGACGAGGAGAAGGAAATGTTCGCGCTGCAGCGCCAACTGCTCGAGGAGTGGGTGGCCGACCAGGTCGAGGCTTACCACCAGGACCGCCAGTCCGAGAAGGACCGGCGACTGCTGGACAAGTCCCGATATTTCGACGAACCGTGACCGGCATCGGCCCCCTGATCGGCGCGATCGCGCTCATTGGTCTCGGCGGCCTGTTCGCGGCCATCGACGCCGCGGTCAGCACCGTGTCGGTGGCCCGCGTCGAGGAACTGGTGCGCGACGAGCGCCCCGGCGCCGTGCGGCTGGCCCGGGTGATGGTTGAGCGGCCGCGCTACATCAATCTCGTTGTGCTGCTGCGTATCACATGCGAAGTGACGGCGACGGTGCTGCTGGTCGCCTACCTGGACGGCCTGCTGGGCGTCGGCTGGGGGATGTTCACCGCCGCCGCGATCATGGTGGTGGTCAGCTTCGTCGTGATGGGCGTCGGCCCGCGCACCGTCGGACGGCAGAATGCCTACAGCATTTCACTGATGGCGGCCCTTCCGCTGCAGGCGATTTCGGTGCTGCTCACCCCGATCAGCCGACTGTTGGTGTTGATCGGCAACGCGCTGACGCCTGGCCGCGGTTTCCGCAACGGCCCGTTCGCTTCCGAGATCGAACTGCGTGAGGTGGTCGATCTGGCTCAGCAGCGCGGCGTGGTGGCCGACGACGAACGCCGGATGATCCAGTCCGTCTTCGAACTCGGCGACACCCCCGCACGCGAGGTGATGGTGCCGCGCACCGAGATGGTGTGGATCGAGAGCGACAAGACCGCGGGTCAGGCCACGTCGCTGGCGGTGCGCAGCGGTCACTCGCGGATCCCGGTGATCGGCGAGAACGTCGACGACGTGGTCGGCGTCGTCTACCTCAAAGACCTTGTGCAGCGGACGTATTACTCGACCAACGGCGGCCGCGACACCAAGGTCTCCGATGTGATGCGCCCGGCGGTGTTCGTGCCGGACTCCAAACCGCTCGACGCGCTGCTCAACGAGATGCAGCGCGACCGCAACCACATGGCGCTGCTGGTCGACGAGTACGGCGCGATCGCCGGCCTGGTCACCATCGAGGACGTCCTGGAGGAGATCGTCGGCGAGATCGCCGACGAATACGACACCGACGAGGTGGCGCCGGTAGAAGACTTGGGCGACAAGCATTTTCGGGTGTCGGCGCGGTTGCCGATCGAGGATCTCGGTGAGCTGTACGACATCGAGTTCGACGAGGACCTCGACGTCGACACCGTCGGCGGCCTGCTGGCATTGGAACTGGGCCGCGTGCCGCTACCGGGCGCCGAGGTGACGTGGGACGGGTTGCGCCTGCGCGCCGAAGGCGGGCCCGACCACCGCGGCCGGGTCCGGGTCGGTACGGTCCTGGTCAGTCCGACCGAGAAGCCCGAGGAGAGCGACAATGAGTGAGCTCGATGCCGAGGACGCCAAGCTGGTGACGCTGGCGCGCGGCGCGATGGGCCGGGCCGAGGCGTCCAGCGGCGCGGCGGTGCGTGACGCCGACGGCCGCACCTATGCGGGGGCGCCGGTCGCACTCCAGGCTCTGCAATTGACCGCGCTGCAGGCAGCCGTGGCCGCCGCGGTGTCCAGCGGAGCGAGCGGGCTCGAGGCCGCGGTGCTGGTCGGCGGTTCGGCCGACGACGCAGGCGTGGCGGCGGTGCGCGAATTGTCGGCCGACGCCACGGTGATCGTCACCGACCGCAGCGGCGCACCGCTATGACCGAGTTCCGCTCCGGCTTCGTCTGCTTCGTCGGCAGGCCCAACACCGGGAAGTCGACGCTGACGAACGCGCTGGTGGGCGCGAAGGTGGCGATCACGTCGAACCGGCCGCAGACCACCCGGCACACCATCCGCGGCATCGTGCACCGGGAGAACTTCCAGATCATCCTGGTCGACACGCCCGGTCTGCACCGGCCGCGCACGCTGTTGGGGCAGCGGCTCAACGATCTGGTGAAGGACACCTATTCCGAGGTCGACGTCATCGGCCTGTGCATTCCGGCCGACGAGAAGATCGGGCCGGGGGACCGGTGGATCTACGAGCAGATCCGCACCATCGCGCCGAAGACCACGCTGGTGGTCGTCGTCACGAAGATCGACAAGGTGGCCAAGGACCGGGTGGCCGCGCAGCTGATCGCGGTCAGCGAGCTTGCAGGCCCGGAGGCCGAGATCGTTCCGGTGTCGGCGACCACCGGCGAGAACCTCGACGTGCTGACCGACGTGCTGGCCAACCAACTGCCGCCAGGGCCCGCCTTCTACCCGGACGGCGAGCTGACCGACGAGCCCGAGGAGACGCTGATGGCCGAGCTGATCCGCGAGGCGGCGCTGGAAGGTGTGCGCGACGAACTCCCGCACTCGCTGGCCGTCGTCATCGAGGAGGTCAGCCCGCGTGAAGGCCGCGACGACCTGATTGACGTGCACGCCAACCTGTTCGTCGAACGTGACAGCCAGAAGGGCATCGTGATCGGCAAGGGCGGCGCGCGACTGCGTGAGGTCGGCACCGCGGCGCGCACGCAGATCGAGAAGCTGCTGGGCACCAAGGTGTACCTGGATCTACGCGTGAAGATCGCCAAGAACTGGCAGCGTGACCCTAAACAGCTTGGGCGACTTGGGTTCTGACGGTGTCAGCAGCCCGGTATGAACGGGATGCCGCTGCCACACAACGGGTTCTGTACAGGGGCGGGCGCGGGCGCCGGTGCGGGTGCGTTGGCCTGCTTGCGGCTGCTGGCGGCCGCGTTGGCTTCGAACATCTGCTGCCGGAACGCGGGCGTGACGCAGATGGTGTCGCCGTCGAAGGCCTCGCGCCAGACGTAGCCCTGCGAGCAGGACTGCGGTCCGGACCCAGCGTTGGGGTCCTTGTTGGCGCCCGGCGTGCCGTTCTGTTGGGCGACCGCCGAGCGCACATCCGGCGTGACGCAGACGGTGTCACCGCCACGTGCTTCACGCCAGACGAAGCCCTGGATACAGGTATCTGGGCCGTAGGGCAGCGGATCCGCCAGTGCCGGTGCAGGAATGGCGACGGCGACGGCGGCAATCGCCGCGGTCAGTGGCAGCAATGAGCTGTATTCGGCTTTGGGCTTCATGATTCGTTCCCCCGTTCGCTTGCTCCGAATCGACGCTAACCGTGCGGGAGATGCAAAGAAATAAGGTGTTTGCCTTACATCTGGAGACCGATTGGCCGCCTTGGGTTCTAAGCGCCGACGGCCATCGCGACCAAAGCGTCGACGAGTTCGTCGGCGGTGGTGTGCCATTTGTCGGTGTGCAGCAGGCCGCTGGATTCCAGGCCCGCGGCGCCGTGCGCGCCGGTCAAAAGTATTGCGCTGCAACGCTGGGCATCCTGCTCGCCGACGACCGCGGCGACGATCGCGAGGAACTCGTCGCAACCGCGTTGCGCGGCTCGGACCACCGCGGTCGGGTCCGCCGCCGGTGTGCTGAACATCAATTGGTACAAGTGCGGTTGCTCGCGACTCACGGTGACGAGAACGCGAAGGGCCGCGCGCAGCTTGTCTCGGGGGAGAAGTCGCGCGTCGGTGCGAAGCGCGTGCATCTGATCGCCGACACGCTCCCAGCCCTCGGCGGCGACCGCGGTCAGCAGGCTTTCTTTGTCGGCGAAGTGCCGATAGGGCGCCCCGCGGCTCACGCCTGCCCGCGCCCCGACCTCGCGCAGCGTCACCGCGGCGGGACCTCCGCTGTCGAGCAGTGCGGCGGCGTCGTCGAGCAGAGCGCGGCGCGTGGCGGCGGCTGACTCGATGCGATTCATGATCCACCCAGCTTATGTTGACAACGTCATCTGAAAGCGTAGCTTCATTGAGATGACAGTGTCATCTGGAACCTGTGAGATCGTCGTTGTCACCGGTGCGTCGACCGGCATCGGCGCGGCGACCGCCCGGGAACTGGCTCGGCGAGGGTTTCTCGTGCTCGCAGGCGTCCGGCGCGACCGGGACGCAGACGCCATCCGCGGCCCGGGGGTCGAGCCGCTGATCCTCGACATCACCGAGCCGGACCACATTCGCGCGCTGGCGGACAGGGTGCGCGAGCGAGGTCGAGCGGTAAGGGCCATCGTGAACAACGCAGGCATTGGAGTCAACGTCCCGGTCGAGGCGTACGCGATCGACCGGTGGCGAAAACTGTTCGAGGTCAACCTGTTCGGCCACGTCGCGGTGACACAAGCGCTCCTGCCGGACCTGATCCGCAGCAAGGGTCGCATCGTCAACATCAGTTCGGTCGGCGGCAGAATCGCGATGGCCACCTATGGTCCGTATGCGAGCACCAAATTCGCACTCGAAGCGGTCAGCGACTCGTTGCGGCGAGAGCTCGCCCCGTCTGGCGTCGATGTGGTCGTGATCGAACCGGGCGCCATCCGCACGGAGATGCCCGACCGCGCGATCGCCACCGCGAATGAGTTGGCCTCGGCCATGACACCCGACCAGAGTCGGCGCTACGGCGCTCTGGTGAAGGCCATCACCGCGCAGACCGCCGCGCACACCAAGTCGGGCCTGCCTGCCGACGCCGCCGCCCGCGTGATCGCAAAGGCGGTGACGGCGCGCAAGCCACGCACCCGCTACACCGTCGGCCGTGAAGCCGCGCTACTGAATCTGGTGCGCATCCTGCCCGATCGGACACTCGACCGAATCCTGGCCGCCGCACTCCGAATGCGTTAAGCGGGCTGGCCGTACACCGCGACGACGACGGTGCGGTCCAGGCTGTTGACCGACCACACACCCATCTGGGAGTTGGCGCAGTTCGACATGATCGCCATGTAGTCGGGCCGGTAGTACCAGTTGTTGATGATCTCGACGCCGCTGATCGCCAGCGCGGGATTGATGGCCACTGTCTCCGCGACGGCGCCCACGAAGCCGGCGTTGCGGGCCCGGTCCTGCGGTGTCGACCCGTCTGAACCGATGTCCCCGTCCAACGCGCGGTTGTTCAGCACGTCGTTGGCATGCCACTCGGCGGCCAACTGCAGCTTCGGATTGATCTTCACGTCGTTGGTGCAGCCGGCCTGATGCTGGATGGTGTAGACGTTGGCCACCACACCGTCGTTGAGCCGCTTGTTGTCGGCATTCGCTGAAGGCATGCCGGCCACGGCGGCAACCACCACCGCCGCTACGGGCAGCGCATGCCGGATAAGTGCCACGTTCGGGAGATTACGCGACCTCGTCGCGAACCGGCTCGTCAGCGACAAGATTGCCCAAAGTGGCCTCGGGAACCGGCGCAGGCGTCGCGACCTGTTGCCTGCGGTCCCACCACACCTCGGGCTGGCGCAGCGCCCAACCGTTGAGGGCCTCCAACTCGGCGGCCAGCGAGATCAGCAGCGGCTCACTGTTGGCCGGCCCCATCAGCTGCACCCCGATCGGCAGCCCGCCGTAGGTGAACCCGGCGGGCACATTGATCGACGGCCACCCCAACAGGTTCCACGGCCAGGTCACCGGGCATGCGCGGATCATCGCGCGGTCGGTGGACAGCCCGCCGCGGTGATCGAAGTCGGTGACGCGCGGCGGGGGCAGTGCGGTGGTCGGCGCGAGCACCACGTCGTACAGGTTGAAGGTCCACCCGATGCGGCGCTGCGCCTTCGCCTCCCTGGCGCGGGCCTTGCGCAGCGTGTGCTGCGACAACAGCCACCCGGTTCTGGTGTTGGCCAACGTCCGCTTGTCCAGATTTACGTTCGGGCCGAGGCGATCCACCCAGTCCAGCAACCCTGCCGTCGACCGGGACAGGAAGCTCCATGACATTTGCAGGTTGTAGTCGGGGTCGGCCTCGACCACCGTGTGACCCAGTTGTTCGAGTTGACCGGCGACCGTCTGCATGGCCGCCCGGATCTCCGGGTGCAGTTTGGCTTTGAAGACGGTGTACGGGAACTTCGTCGACATCGCGATCTTCAGCGGGCCCGGTGCCTGCGCGACGAAATCCGACACCCGCACCGGCGGCGGCTGATGCAGATCGCCCTGCGCGTTACCGGACGCGGCGTCGAGCACCAGCGCCGCGTCCGTCACCGTCCGCGCCAGCACGCCGTTGACCGTGATGCCGTTGAACGCCTCGGGCAGCGGCCAGGTGGAGATGCGGCCGCGCTGCGGCTTGATGCCGACCAGATGTGTCCACGCCGCGGGGATCCGCACGCTGCCCGCGCCGTCGGAACCGATGGCCGCCGCCACCAATCCGGCCGCGACGGCCGCCGCGCTGCCACCCGACGAGCCGCCAGGGGTGTGTTCGCTCGACCACGGATTGCGGGTGTGCCCGAACGCTGGTCCGCTGGTGAACGGCCACTGACCCAGTTCGCAGGTGTTGGTCTTGCCGACGATGACGGCGCCCGCGGCCCGCAATCGGCGCACCACCTCGGAGTCGCGGTCCGCCGGCGTGACGTTCCCGTCAGTGCCGAACCGGGTGGGCACGCCAGCGACGTCGACGTCGTCTTTGACCGCCATCGGGATGCCGAGCAACGGAAGTTCTACTCCCGCTTCACGTTTCCGGTCGGCGGCCTCGGCCTCGGCCAAGGCGCTCTCGTGCAACACCACCCGGAACGCGTTGAGCGTCGACTGGCTCTCGTCGATGGCGTCAAGTGATCGCCGTACCAGTTGATCCGACGTCACTGTGCCTGCGGCAAGCTGGTAAAGCTGGGTGGTGATCGTGGGAAATCGGGTGTGGCGTTTCGAGGATTCGACCATCGCGTACAAGAATATCGGCGTTGCCAACCAGCAACTGTCAGAGCATGGTGAGAGACTTTCTTAATGCGGCTGTATCGAGACCGGGCGGTGGTGCTGCGCCAGCACAAGCTCGGCGAGGCCGACCGGATCGTCACCCTGCTCACCCGTGACCACGGGTTGGTGCGCGCGGTGGCCAAGGGGGTGCGGCGCACCCGCAGCAAGTTCGGGGCGCGGCTGGAACCGTTCGCGCACATCGACGTTCAGCTGCATCCCGGCCGCAACCTCGACATCGTCACCCAGGTGCAGGCCATCGACGCGTTCGCCACCGACATCGTCAACGACTACGGCCGTTACACCTGCGCGTGCGCGGTGCTGGAGACCGCCGAGCGGCTGGCGGGGGAGGAGCGGGCCCCGGTGCCCGCGCTGCACCGGCTCACCGTGGCCGCGCTGCGGGCGGTCGCCGACGGTAGTCGTCCCCGGGAACTCGTGCTCGACGCTTATCTGTTGCGCGCCATGGGAATCGCGGGCTGGGCGCCTGCGCTGACCGAATGCGCCCGCTGCGCCACCCCCGGTCCGCATCGGGCGTTTCACGTCGGGGCGGGCGGCAGCGTGTGCGTGCATTGCAGGCCGTCCGGGTCGGCCACCCCGCCGCAAGGCGTGCTCGACCTGATGGCTGCGCTCTACGACGGCGACTGGGAGCACGCGCAGGCGTCGACGCCGTCGTACCGCAGCCAGGCCAGCGGGTTGGTGGCCGCGCATCTGCAGTGGCATCTGGAACGTCAGCTGCGGACATTGCCGCTGGTCGAACGGGGCTACCGGATAGATCGCACACTTGCCGATCACCGCACCGCGGTGGCTGCTGAGCATCGCGTTTCGGTGTTCGGGCAGGATGTCAGCCATGGCGATCAAGCGGGCGAAGACCAGCTACCCACAGCTGCCCCCGGCGCCTGACGACTATCCGACGTTTCCCGACAAGTCGTCGTGGCCGGTGGTGTTTCCTGACCTGCCGCCGCATACCAATGGCAGGTTCGCGCGGCCACCGCAACACACCTCGAAGGCCGCGGCCCCGCAGATCCCCGCCGACCAGGTGCCCAACCACGTCGCCGTCGTGATGGACGGCAACGGGCGGTGGGCGACGCAACGCGGCCTGCACCGCACCGAGGGCCACAAGATGGGCGAGGCGGTGCTCATCGACATCACCTGCGGGGCCATCGAAATCGGCATCAAGCACCTGACGGTGTACGCGTTCTCCACCGAGAACTGGAAACGCAGCACCGAGGAGGTGCGTTTTTTGATGGGATTCAACCGCGAGGTGGTCCGCAGGCGGCGGGAGAACCTCAACGACATGGGCGTGAACATGCGCTGGGTGGGCTCACGTCCGCGGATGTGGCGCAGCGTCATCAAGGAGTTCGACATCGCCGAGCAGATGACGGTCGGAAACGACGTCATCACCATCAACTACTGCGTCAACTACGGCGGCCGCACCGAGATCGTCGAGGCGGCTCGCGAGCTCGCCCAGGAAGCCGCCGACGGCAAGGTCAACCCGAACCGGATCAGCGAGGCGATGTTTGCCAAGCACCTGCATCGCGCCGACATCCCGGACGTCGACCTGTTCATCCGCACGTCGGGGGAGCAGCGGGCCAGCAACTTCCTGCTCTGGCAGGCCGCGTACGCCGAATACGTCTTCCAGGACAAGCTGTGGCCGGATTACGACCGACGCGACCTGTGGGAGGCGTGCGAGGAGTACGTCAACCGCAACCGCAGATTCGGGCGGGCCTGATGGCGCTGGAGCAGAGGCTCGCTTCGGTCCTCGACGACATCCTGTCGGTTCAGCAGGAGGACGACGGTGCGCTCACCGTCCGCCATGACGACACCATCGCATCCCTGCGTGTGGTGACCATCGCCGAGGGACTCGACATGGTGTCGCTGACGCAGATCCTGGCCTGGGACCTGCCAGTGGACGCCAAACTGCGCAACAAGGTCGCGAGGCATGCGCGCAACACGCTGCTCGGCACGGTCTCGCTGGTGGAGAAAAGCGCTGGCGCCAAAGGCAATTCGAAGAAGGCCGGCGATGTCTTGCTGCGCTACAACTTTCCCGGCGCCGGATTGGCTGACGAGGCGCTGCGCACGCTGATCCTGCTGGTGCTCACCACGGGTGCCGACATTCGTCGCGACCTGGCCGGCTAGCGCTCGTTTCGACGAAAGTCACGTTTCGCAGCGAAAGTTCGAGTGGACGTCTGCAAAACGTCGCTTTCGACGCGGCCCACCTCAGCCGGAGCAGGAGCCGCAGACGCCGAAGATCTCGATGGTGTGGCTGACGTCGGAGAAGCCGTGTTCGCGAGCGACCTGAGCCGCCCACGCCTCGACGTCACCGCCCTGGATCTCGACCGTCGAGCCGCACACCCGGCAGACCAGGTGGTGATGGTGATCATCGGAGCAGCGTCGGTAGACCGACTCGCCGGTGTCAGTGCGCAACGTGTCGACCAGACCGTTGGCCGCCATCGACTGCAGCGTGCGGTACACGGTCGTCAGCCCGATGCCTTCGCCGCGACGACGCAGTTCGTCGTGCAACTCCTGGGCTGAGCGGAAATCGTCGAGCTTCTCCAGCAGCGCGGAGATCGCGGCGCGCTGCCGGGTGGCCCGCACCCCCGTCGCGCTCATGTGCCGCCCTCGCCTGCATGGGTCACCGCCGCGACGACGATGTCGGCGAGGTGGTGGTCGACCAGTCGGTACATCACCTCGCGGCCGGTCCGCTCACCTGCCACCACGCCCGCCGACTTGAGGATCCGCAAGTGCTGGCTGACCAGCGGTTGCGGCACCTCCAGCGCGTCGACGAGTTCGTGCACACAGCGCGCCGACTCGCGCAGTTGCAACACGATCGCGATCCGCACCGGCGCGGCCAGCGCCCGCAAGAGGTCACCGGCGGTGTCGAGCACATCGCGCGGCGGCAGGTCCGGCAGGGGCGCCCCGCCGTGGTCGTGGCGCTCATCGTCAGGCAAAGTGGAAACGATTTTCATTATGCCGTCAGAATACATGCACGACCGCGCATGTCAACGATGACGCCGCGGTCGCTAAGGTTTCACCCGTGGCTTCTTCGTCGATCATCGACACCGTTGCAAATCTGGCCAAGCGTCGTGGCCTCGTCTACCAATCCGGCGAGATCTACGGCGGCACCAAATCTGCTTGGGACTACGGCCCGTTGGGCGTCGAACTCAAGGAGAACATCAAGCGGCAGTGGTGGCGCTCGGTGGTCACCGGCCGTGACGACGTCGTCGGCCTCGACAGCGCCATCATCCTGCCGCGCGACGTGTGGGTCGCCTCCGGTCACGTCGAGGTGTTCAACGATCCGCTCGTCGAATGCTTGAACTGCCACAAGCGGCAAAGGCAGGACCACCTGCAGGAGGCATACGCGGCCAAGAAGAACATCGACGATCCGGAGTCGGTGCCGATGAGCGAAATCGTCTGCCCGGACTGCGGCACCAAGGGGCAGTGGACCGAACCGCGCGACTTCAACATGATGCTGAAGACCTACCTCGGTCCGATCGAGACCGAAGAGGGTCTGCACTATCTGCGGCCCGAGACCGCGCAGGGCATCTTCGTCAACTTCGCGAACGTGGTGACGACGGCGCGCAAGAAGCCGCCGTTCGGCATCGGCCAGATCGGCAAGAGCTTCCGCAACGAAATCACCCCGGGCAACTTCATTTTCCGCACCCGCGAGTTCGAGCAGATGGAGATGGAGTTCTTCGTCGAACCCGACAGCGCGCCGGAGTGGCATCAGTACTGGATCGACACCCGGCTGCAGTGGTACGTCGATCTCGGTATCGACGCAGACAATCTGCGGCTGTACGAACATCCGAAAGATAAGCTGTCGCACTACTCCGACCGCACGGTCGACATCGAGTACAAGTTCGGCTTCCACGGCAACCCGTGGGGTGAACTGGAAGGTGTGGCGAACCGCACGAACTTCGACTTGTCAACGCACGCAAAGCATTCCGGTGTCGACCTGTCGTTCTACGACCAGGCCACCGACACCCGTTACGTGCCGTACGTGATCGAGCCTGCAGCGGGGCTGACGCGCTCGCTGATGGCGTTTCTCGTCGACGCCTATGCCGAGGACGAGGCGCCCAACGCCAAGGGCGGCATCGACAAGCGCACGGTGCTGCGCCTCGACCCGCGGCTCGCGCCGGTCAAGGCGGCGGTACTGCCGTTGTCGCGCAACGCCGATCTGTCGCCGAAGGCCCGCGATCTGGCGGCCGAATTGCGCAAGTGCTGGAACGTCGAGTTCGACGACGCGGGCGCGATCGGCAGGCGCTACCGGCGACAGGACGAGATCGGCACGCCGTTGTGCGTGACGGTCGACTTCGACACACTCGAGGATCACGCGGTGACCATCCGCGAGCGCGACGCGATGACGCAGGACCGCGTCCCGCTCGACGGCGTGAGCGACTATCTGGCCGCCCGACTGAAGGGCTGTTAGATCGCGTAGCGGCAGTGCGCCAGGCGGTCGAGTCGGCCCAGCCCCGAGGACAGGTCGTCGACCAACGGCAATTCGCTCTGCGGGTCACAGATCGCCAGCAGACGCCGGACCGTCGGGCTGCCGACGATGATCCAGTCCACATCGCCGCGGGTGCAGTAGACGCTGATGTAGTACAGCGCGGTGAAGGCCTGAGCGCCGAAGAACTCGACGGCCCGCAGGTCGAGGACGAGTTGTTTGGACAAGTGGATGTGGCTCTCGACGTAGCGGCCGAGTTCGCGGGCATTCGACGCGTCGACGTCGCCGAGCACGGCGACCGCAACGCGGGTGGATGACGGGTGCCGCACGGCGAAGGTCGCTCTGCCGCAGCGGTGTGAATCGTCGATGGGTGCGGTCTCGGGGCGATGCATTCGCAGAGTTGTGACAGTCATCACATTGAAACCTAGTACGGATTCAGTGGTCCATCGCCAAGTTCAGAGAACTCTCATAGAGGCGTTACTAGCTGGACATTTAACGAAGCCTATCCGGTGAACGACGTTACATCCGAGCCCAAAGTGTCCGCTTGACGACGGATTCAGTAGCGGGCTGGGGGCCGGATTGGCTGAGCACCTGCTCACAGATCGTCCCTCAGCCGACGGGCCGTTTGCCGCGCTCCCTATGGTCGAGGGGTGACGATCTCCTACGACGAGTCATTGCGAGAACAGATCTCCGAACGCCTGGCGGCCCACGACCGCCGCACCGTGACCGACCCGACCAAGCGACACGCCGCCGTGGCCGTCGTGCTGGTCGACTCCGAGGTCGGTGAGGACAGGGTGGACCCGGTCGGCGCGGCCGACTTCATCGCGGATCTGCTGATGGAGGCCGGCCTCGACGGCCGGATGGTCGACGTGTCCGGCGGCGCGGCGTTTGTGCTGTGCCGTAGGGCGATTCGCCTCAACTCGCATTCCGCGCAGTGGGCGCTGCCTGGCGGCAGGGTGGATCCGGGGGAGACCGTCGTCGAAGCCGCACTGCGCGAACTCGAGGAGGAGGTCGGGGTCACGCTGCCCGAGTCTGCGGTGCTGGGCCTGCTCGACGACTATCCGACCCGGTCGGGATACGTGATCACCCCGGTGGTGCTGTGGGGCGGCGGCCGACTCGACCTGAGGCCCGCGCCCGCCGAGGTGGCCGCGGTCTACCGGGTGGGACTGCACCAACTGCAACGTGCGGATTCGCCGCGGTTCATCTCGATTCCGGAGAGCCCGCGACCCGTGGTGCAGATCCCGTTGGGCAATGACCTCATCCATGCGCCGACGGGCGCGGTGCTGCTGCAACTGCGGTGGCTGTGCCTCGAAGGCCGCGACGACCCGGTCGACGGACTCGAACAACCGGTGTTCGCCTGGAGGTAGTCAGAACCGCCCGCCCGCGATGTAGCCGCCGCCGGATGAACCGGACGACCCGCCGAACGACGTCGGACTCCAACCGCCGCCCATGCTGCCGCCGATCCCGCCGCGCAGCGCACCGGACAGGATGTTGCCGATGATGATGCCGCCGAGCACCGCGCCCATGTTAGAGCCGCCGGCCTGGCCGTACTGCCCGGCGTAGGAGCGTTGTGCCGCACGGACATCGGCGTTGGCAAGGTCCTGCGCCTGCGCCGCGAGCACCGACGCGCCGTTCGCGTGTGCGATGGCCTCGTTGAGGTTGACGGCCCTCTTGTCCTGGGCGGCCTGTAGTTGCCGCACCGCTTCGGCGAGCCGGGTCCGCGCCTCAGGGCCGATGCTGCCGCGCCGGGTGTCGATGTAGTCGGAGACGCCGCGCACCCGGGACTGCGCGGTGAACAACGCCTGGTCGAACGCGCGGCTGAGCCGCTCGGTGGCCTCGCGTTCCTCGGCGATGTTCGCCAGCAGCCGGTCCAGTTCCGCGTCGGCCTGCGTCAGTTTGGTGAACGCCCCCAACGGATCTGCGTCGCCTGTGCTTTGCGCGTCTGCCACCGCCTTGACCGCGGCGTCGCGGGCGGCGCTGAGCTCGGCTGCATGCGCCGTCTTGGACTGAGCCAATATCGTTCCCGCTTGATTGATGCCGTTCTGGATGTCGGCGACGACCGCGGGCAGGTTGGCCACGGCCCTGGTGATGTCGGTGCCCGCGCTGTCGATGGCGTCCAACAGTGTGCGGGCCTGACCCAACGCGGATTCGGCCGCGCGGATGGAGTCGATCAACCCGGTCTGCCGACCGACCGGGCGCGCGACGAGCGTGCGGGCATTGGTGATGTTCTGGTCGGCGAATTCCAGTCGCTGCTTGGCGGTTTCGACGTTGCCCGCCACCGACGCCAACGCCGTGTCGGAGAACTGGTTGTGCAGCGAGGCCAGCGTCTGCTCCGACGGGCCGATCCGCGCGGTCAGTTCGACCATCTGCTGGGTCAGGGCGTCGAGGCGCGACGGCGCGTTGATCACCAGATCCCGCAACTGCTCGAATGCCTCGCGGCGGGCGTCGAGTTCACGATCCGCCTTCGCGGCGGCGACGATGACCCGCGTCAACAGATCGCGTCGCTGCTGCGGTGACTCCGGCACGGCGTCGTCGAGGATCTGCCGCACGTTGAACGCCTGCGCCAGCGTCGTCTTGGCGTTGGCGACCGCGGTGGAGAACGGCGCGGTCTCCTCGGGACCGAATTCGTCTACGGCCAAACTCAATTCGTTGTCGCTGGTGCGGACGGCGTTGTCGACGTCGACGACGATGGACTTGGACAGCTCGTCGAGCGCATCGAGCGGAACGGCGGCCAGTGCGCTCGGGTCGGTGGGATCCACCCGTCGCGCCGCCGCGAACTCCGCCTCCCGCCGCTTGCGCCTGCGCCGCCGAACCCACAGCCACACCAACACCGCCACCACCGCCAGCACCGCGAGGGCCACCAGCATGCCGAACCAGGAGATGTTCGTATCCGGCGGGTCGAGTGCCTGGGCGGCCGCGATGGCCGCGGCGCCCCAATCCCCTTGACGCAGCGCGGGTTCGATCTGGTTGCGGCGCAAGTCATCGGCGGCACTGCGGCTCATGCTCGACGGCGCGCTGAACGCGTACTCGCGGTCCGCGGTCGCCACCGCCAGGACCGCATCCTCGTCGCGGTTGATGCCACTGGCGCGGATGGTGGCGTCCGTCCAACTGGTGGCATCCCTCCCGTCGAACGTGTCGACGTAGACGACCCACAACCGGATCCGGCGGTCGTTGTACAGCTTGTCGACGGCCTGTTGCACCTTGCTGAATTCCGAACCGCTGAGCGCGTTGGCGCTGTCGTTCACATAGCTGGGCAACCGAAACGGCGGCTGACCGGTCGCGGTCGGCGCCAGCAGCGCGCCGAGGGTCGTCACCGCGAACACGAGGCCGAGCAAACGGGCGATGCGCATGGTCGTCAATGTAGTACTGGCAGACTGTCCGTCGGTGGCTGTGATTGGAGATCCCTACAACGAGTTCGACCGCGCGCGGGTGGTGGTCGAACCGCCGAAAGGTGCCGCGCTTCCTGGCACAGACACCGAGCACCGCACCGACTTCGCGCGTGACCGGGCCCGCGTCCTGCACAGTGCGGCCCTGCGCCGACTGGCCGACAAGACACAGGTCGTCGGGCCGCGGCAGGGCGAGACGCCGCGCACCCGGTTGACCCACTCCCTGGAGGTGGCCCAGATCGGGCGCGGCATGGCCATCGGGTTGGGCTGCGACCCGGACCTCGTCGACATGGCGGGACTAGCCCACGACATCGGCCATCCGCCGTACGGCCACAACGGCGAACGTGCGCTCAATGAAGTCGCCGCCGAGCACGGTGGCTTCGAGGGCAACGCGCAGAACTTCCGCATCCTCACCCGCCTGGAACCGAAAGTGCTTGACTCCCAACAGCACAGTGCCGGGCTGAACCTGACGAGGGCGGGGCTGGACGCGGTGACCAAGTACCCGTGGCGTCGCGGTACCGCGAACGGCAAGTTCGGCTTCTACAGCGACGACGGCGCGGCGGCCGACTGGGTGCGGTCCGGGGCTCCCGAGGGCAGGCCGTGCCTGGAGGCGCAGGTGATGGATTGGGCCGACGACGTGGCCTACTCGGTGCACGACGTGGAGGACGGCGTCGTCTCGGGCCGCATCGACATGCGGGTGCTGGCCGATGACGACGCGGCCGCGGTGCTGGGACGTCTCGGCGAGTCGCACGGGATGGGGGCGGGGCTGCTGGCCGACGACCTGGTGGCCGCCGCCGAGCGGCTGTCGGCCCTGCCGATCGTCGCCGCCGTCGGGAAATACGACGGCACGCTCGCCGCGTCGGTCGCGCTCAAACGGTTGACCAGCGAGCTGGTGGGCCGGTTCGCGTCCGCGGCCATCGCCGCCACCCGGCAGGATTACGGGCCCGGTCCGTTGGTGCGTTACCAGGCCGAGTTGCGGGTGCCCGACCTGGTGCGCGCCGAGGTCACGGTGCTCAAGATCCTGGCGCTGCAATTCATCATGTCCGACCCGCGGCACCTCGAACTGCAGGCCAGGCAGCGGGACCGGATCCACCGCGTCGCACAGTGGGTGCTCGCGGGCGCACCGGCCACGCTCGACCCGGTCTTTGTGCCGGCCTTCAACGACGCCGCTGACGACGGTGCGCGGTTGCGGGTGGTCATCGACCAGATCGCGTCGTTGACGGAAGGCCGATTGGAGCGCCTCGAATCGGGCTGAGCTGTGATCGCGCCGGACGTCCGGCGCTCTAGACTGACGCAGTGGCCGGCCGCATCCCTGATCGCGATATCGCGGCCATTCGTGAACGCATCCGGATCGAAGACGTGGTCGGCGACTACGTGCAGCTGCGGCGGGCGGGCGCCGATTCGCTGAAGGGGCTGTGCCCGTTCCACGACGAGAAGTCGCCGTCGTTTCACGTGCGGCCCAACCACGGGCACTTCCACTGCTTCGGCTGCGGCGAGGGTGGCGACGTCTACGCGTTCGTCCAGAAGATCGAACACGTCAGCTTCGTCGAGGCCGTCGAACTGCTCGCCGACCGGGTCGGCTACACGGTCACCTACACCGGTGCGTCGGCGACGAAGGTGCAGCGCGACCGCGGCAGCCGCAGCAGACTGCTCGCCGCCAACGCCGCCGCGCAGGAGTTTTACGCCGAGGCGCTGCAGTCCGACGAGGCCGCACCCGCGCGGCAGTATCTGCTCGACCGCAACTTCGACATGCAGGCCGCGACCCAGTTCGGTTGCGGCTTCGCCCCGTCGGGGTGGGATTCGCTGACGAAACATCTGCTGCGCAAGGGATTTGAGTTCAAGGAGCTCGAGGCCGCCGGCCTGTCGCGGGAGGGCAGGCGCGGGCCGATGGACCGTTTCCACCGGCGCCTGCTCTGGCCGATCAGGGCGAGCAGCAGCGAGGTGATCGGCTTTGGTGCGCGGCGCATCTTCGACGACGACACGATGGAAGCCAAGTACATCAACACCCCGGAGACGGTGCTGTACAAGAAGTCGTCGGTGTTGTTCGGACTCGACCTGGCCAAGCGCGACATCGCCAAGGGTCATCAGGCGGTGGTGGTGGAGGGCTACACCGATGTGATGGCGATGCACCTCGCCGGGGTCACCACCGCGGTGGCCTCGTGCGGCACCGCCTTCGGCGACGAGCACCTGTCGATGCTGCGCCGACTCATGATGGACGACAACTTCTTTCGCGGTGAACTGATCTACGTGTTCGACGGCGATGCGGCCGGACGCGCGGCGGCGGTGAAGGCCTTCGAAGGCGAACAGAATCTGGCCGGGCAGTCGTTCGTCGCGGTGGCCTCCGAGGAGGATTTGGCCGGGATGGATCCGTGTGACATCCGGCTTCATTTCGGCGACAGCGCGCTGCGCGATCTGGTGGCGCGGCGGACGCCGTTGTTCGAGTTCGCCGTTCGCACCGCGCTGGCCGAACACGACCTGGACAGCGCCGAGGGCCGGGTCAACGCCCTGCGGCAATGCGTGCCGATGGTGGCGCGGATCAAGGACAGCATGCTGCGCGACGAGTACGCGCGACGGTTGGCCGGATGGGTCGGCTGGGCCAACGAAGCCCAAGTGATCAGCAGGGTCCGCGAAGAAGCACAGAAGCGCGGCATGCCGGAGAAGGGCAGGCGCCGCGCCGAGACGACGCAGCCGCGTGAGCCCCGCGGTCAGAACGTCGCCACGTTGCGGCCGGATCCGGCGGATCCCACGCTGTGGCCGCAGCGTGAGGCGCTCAAATCCGCGCTGCAGTATCCGGCGGTGGCGGGACCGGTGTTCGACTCGTTGACGGTCGAGAGTTTCACGCACCCGGGATATGCGGCGGTGCGCGCGGCCATCGACACGGCAGGCGGCGCGTCGGCGGGCCTGGCGGGCGCGCAGTGGATCGAAGCAGTGCGCGCGCAGACGGCGACGCCCGCGGCCGCCAGCCTGGTCAACGAACTGGGTGTCGAGGCCATCAACGTCGACGACGACGAGAAACTGCCGCGCTACATCGGCGGAGTGCTGGCCCGGCTGCAGGAAGTATGGGTCGGGCGCCAGATCGCCGAGGTCAAGTCGAAATTGCAGCGGATGTCGCCGGTGGAGCAGGGCGACGAGTACCACGCATTGTTCGGTGATCTGGTCGCGATGGAGGCCTATCGGCGCAGCCTGCTCGAGCAGGCCAGCGGCGACGACCTTACTGCGTAAATGCGCTAAGCAGGTTATGGTGGATGGGCTGTCGGGGCCCGTATGGAGAGGAAGGCTTGTGTCAAACCTTAATCGGCTGGTCGCGGGCGCTTTTGTGGCCGCTGCGGTGGCCGTTCCGCTCTATGCCGCGACGGTGAGCTCCGATCACGCGCAGGTCACCGCGTCACCGGCGTGCCTGGCGTGGTTCGGCAACAAAGAGGACGGCAAGTGCCTGTCGTACTCCAACGGTCAGCCGGTCTTCGCCGGTACGCCGGACTGGGGCATCTTCGGCCCCAACGCGGGTAGCAACCCTGGTGGTGGCGTCGGGTTCAGCACGGGACCGCTGCTGCCGTCGCAGAGCTGGACCCAACCGATCGGCTGATTAGCCGTTCTTCTTGGCCGTCGCCTCGGGCTGCAACACGTCAGTCCGAGTGTCGATCGGCGTCAACTTGACCATCGCCGGATCGGGGGAGACCCGGTCGGCGATCTTGCGCCGCCCCGCGTCGATCACGGCCTTGGCGGCCGGGCTCTCGGTCACGGCTTTGTAAGTTCCGGCGATCTGTTCATAACGGCGTCGGCCCGCCTTTGAACCCAGTACGTAGCCGACAGCCAATACGACGAGATACCGGATCACAGGGCCCCTCCCAGTCGACGGTGCATCGGCCTCCATCCTGCCTCACTTGGCTGAGGATGGCCGGGGCGGGATCGCATTGGCGACGCGACCGGCAGGTACGCTACAGTCTTGGTTCGCGGCGCAGTCCGCACCAAGCATGCAGTCCCCTGTAGCTCAATTGGCAGAGCATTCGGCTGTTAACCGAAGGGTTGCTGGTTCGAGTCCAGCCGGGGGAGCCACCGATCAGAATTCGTAGTTGTTCACGCAGCGGTCCTTGTAGTAGATGAAGCAGCTTTGCGTGGGGGCCGGCGGCGTGGCGGGTCCCAGCGGCAGATTCGGATTCGACCCCGCGGGGTGAGTGGATTCATTGGGCGGATGCGGTGGATGGCACACGTTGTCTTCACATTGGTTTGGCCTCGCCGAGGCGATGCCCCTGCCGCCTCGATCGACGCACCGGCGATGGCCCCGAACGCGGCCGTCGCGATGAGGACTGAAGGTACGAGGCGTCGCAAGCGGGTCGAGCCCGCGGCATTGGTTGTCATTTCTGCTCCTGAGGGTTGGGCGGTGGTAGTCGTCAACGGTCGCGATCGCATGGCGGTCGACGTAATCCCGGTAGAGCCAGAATCTTTTTCCGTCGGGGAAGGGTTTTCTATCCGCCGGGCAACATCACTCCAGAGCGCAGCAAACGCGACCGCGGCGCGATGTGGTTGCGTCGTCAACGGCGTCAATCTGTTTGTCGCTGAACGCTTTCGCCACCGATCGCCGCGGGACAATAATCCAGGTTGGTGGCGACCACAGTGGCCACTGCCGGATGCACGAAGGGGGATCTAAATGTCAGCGCAAGAAAACAAAGAACTCGTCCAACGGGGATACGACGCCTTCGCCGCCGGTGATATGCAGACGCTGATGGACCTGTTCGACGACGACATCGAGTGGGTGCAGCCAGGCGAGAGCGCGGTCAGTGGCACATTTCACGGCAAAGCCGAAGTGATGGAGCACATGCAGCGTCTGGCCGCCAAGGCCCCGACCGTGACGGTCAGGAAGCTTGTCGCCGAAGACGACATTGTCGTCGCCATCACTGACGTGAGTGTTGACGGCCAATCCGGCGAGGACGCCGACGTGATGACAATCCGTGACGGCAAGACCGTCCGGATGGAGGTACACGGCGATACCGCGCTTTTGGAGCGGGTCTACGGCAAGAAGCAGCTCGCCGCTGGATAACCGCTGCGCGCAAGCATTTTGGGCCGGGCGTCGAGGGTCGCATGGCTCCACGTATGGTTGTGGCCATGCGCCCCTTCCGGCTGATCGCCGTTGTCTTCGCTTGCCTGCTCATCGCCGGTTGCGGGGCTGACAAGCAGCAGGCATCGTCACCCACCACCCCGGCAGCATGCACACCGGCCGAGGGGCCTGACGACGACACGGTGACAGCCGAGATCGCCAAACTGCCCGCGGCGTCGTGGCTTGAAGTCGTCAGAGGGCATACCGACGACTGCAGCCTGCACTGGGTCGTCGTCACGTCGGGCGATGCGTCCGACAGTCCGGGCCAGGTGTTGTTCTTCGACCGCAAGACACCAATTGGCACCGCGACTCCCGAGCCACGGCCCTACGTCACGATCAGCGCCGCGGGCGGCGACACCGCGGCGGTGCAATACAAATGGCGGCAGGGCCAGGATCCGGCGTGCTGCCCGTCGGGCGCGGCCACGGTCCGCTTCAAGATCGAAGACGGCAAGCTCAAGGCGCTCGACCCGATCCCCGCCCAATAGCCGACAGGCTTACGTGTCGACGATGTTCTCCGGATGCAGCATCTCGGCGTAGCGCAACTGCTCGGGGATGCCGAAGCCGTCGACGAGGACCTCCGCGTAAGGCCGCAACGTTCGGCACCGCTCGTTGATCCCGCGGGTGACGGCCTTCGCGCGTTCGGTCGACAGGAACTGATGCTCGATGAACCAGGCCTTGTCGTCCTCGATCACCGACAGCGCATACAGGTCGCACACCATCTCGAGGATCTTGCGTGCCTCGTCGTCCTCGCAGGAATCGATGCCGGCGACGAACGCCTCGAGAATGATTCGGTCGATGTGTGCCGACGCCGCGTGCAGCACGTGGTCTTGCACCGCGTTGAACGCGTCGAAGGCGCTCATCTCCTTCGACTTGCCGCGTAGCCGACGGGCCACCGTCGCGATCATGTACTCCTCGCGGTCCTCGAACATCTTGACCTGGGTGCCGCGGTTGAACAGGCTGCCCTCTTCCTCGTTGTCCTGCCGGGTGTCGAGGATGCGCTGCATGATCGTCTCGGCCGCAGTGCGTTTCAACACCCGCTCACCGGCGAAGTTGGCTGCGAAGCGCACCCACTCGACCGGGCTCATGCCCTTGATGTCGTCGGCGTAGGCGGTCAGCAGTTCCTTGGCCACCAACTGGGTCAGCACGTGGTTGTCGCCCTCGAAGGTGGTGAACACGTCGGTGTCGGCCCTCAGCGCGATGAGCCGGTTCTCGGCGAGATAGCCTGCGCCACCGCATGCTTCGCGAGCCTCCTGGATGGCGGCGGTGGCGTGCCACGTGTTGGCGGCCTTCAGGCCGGCCGCGCGCGACTCCAGTTCGCGTTGCTCCTCGCGGTCGGGATCCTCCGCGCTCTGTAGTTCGTGCGTCTTGGCGACCAGCTCGTTCTGCGCGAACTGCAACGCATACGAGCGCGCGATGAGTGGCAACAACCGCCGCTGATGCACCAGGTAGTCCATCAGCAGCACCTCGCGGTCATCGCCCGGCGCCTGGAACTGCCTGCGCTGCAACGCATACCGCGTCGCGATGTCGAGTGCCACACGGGCCGCCGCACCGGCGCTGCCGCCGACGGTGACCCGGCCGCGGATCAGCGTGCCGAGCATGGTGAAGAACCGGCGGTTGGGGTTCTCGATCGGCGAGGAGTACGTGCCGTCCTCCGCCACGTCGGCGTACTTGTTCAACAGGTTCTCGCGCGGGATGCGGACATGGTCGAACTGGATGCGGCCGTTGTCCACCCCCGGCAGGCCACCCTTGTAGTGGCAGTCGCCGGTCGTCACCCCGGGCAGGTCGTTGCCATCCTCGTCGCGGATCGGCACCACAAAGCAGTGCACGCCGTGACCTTCGCCGTCGGGTGTGATCAACTGCGCGAAAACCGCTGCGACCGTGGCTGTCTCGGCGGCGCCGCCGATGTAATCCTTGCGCGAGGTCCTGGTGGGGGAGTCGATGATGAACTCTTGCGTCGACGGGTCGTACGTCGCCGTCGTCTCCAACGACTGTACGTCGCTGCCGTGGCCCGTCTCGGTCATCGCGAAACAGCCGAGCAGGTCCAGGCTGATGATCCGTGGCACATAGGCCTCGTGGTGGCGTTCAGTGCCGAGGTTCTCGATCGCCCCGCCGAACAGCCCCCACTGCACGCCCGCCTTGACCATCAGCGACAGATCGGACATCGCCAACATCTCGATCCGGGTAACTGCCGCGGCGACGTCGCCGTTGCCGCCGTGTTCCTTTTTGAATCCGTCCTCGGCGGCGCCATGGGCCGCCATGATCTTCATCTGCTCCATCACCTTGGTGCGCGCGATGACGGTGTTGGGGGTGTAGTGCGGGCGGAAGACCTCGTTGGACAGTTCCTCGCGCATTCGGTTCTTCACATCGCGCCAACGGCCGTCCAGCGTATTGCGTAGATGCTCCGCAGTGGTGGTCATATCCAGACGGTAGCCCTTTCGGCCCCCGCGGAAACTGTGATGTGGCAAACCTAGCCTTGCTGGACCTGCAGAAATCGATGACGTTGAATTTGGGCATGACCGAGTCAGACGAGGCGCCGGTATCGCCGACCGGTATGCCGCACATCCCGCACCATCGACACTCGGACGTGTCAGGGGGGTGGCTGCGGGCGGCGACGTTCGGCGCGATGGACGGGCTTGTCAGCAACACCGCGCTGATCGCGGGCGTTGGCGCTGCGGCCGATGCGCACACGGTGGTCATCAGCGGTTTCGCGGGACTGGTCGCCGGCGCGTTCTCCATGGCGTTGGGCGAATACACGTCCGTCACCACCGCCAACGAGCAACTGGACGCCGAGGTGCGGATGGAGCGTCGCGCGCTGAGCAAGCACCCCGAGGCGGAAGAAACCGAGTTGGTCTGGATGCTCGTCGAGATGGGCATGAGTCCCGAGACCGCGGAGAAGGCGTCCGAGGAGATTCACCGCGACGAGAACCGGGCGCTGAACGTGCATGTGTCGCAGGAGTTGGGCGTCCATCCGGACGAAAAGCCATCCCCATGGGTCGCGGCCGGGTCCAGCTTCGTCACATTCGCGATCGGGGCCATCGTGCCGCTGATCCCGTACTTCCTCGGCTTCCAGTCCCTGTGGCTCGGCCTGCTGTTCGGCGGCGTCGGGCTGCTGATCGCCGGCGGAGTGGCCGCGCGATTCACCAAGAAGCCGCTGTGGTTTGCGTCCTTGCGTCAGTTGGTGTTCGGGACCGTTGCGATCGCCGCGACGTACGTCGTCGGCCATCTCGTCGGGACAGTCGTCTGACTCAGCTGTCGCTGCCGACGGTGACGGCCTCCGCCTGCTCGGTGAGTTCGTCGAGTTCCGACTCCTCGACGTCGATCCCGGCCAGATGCCGTCGGCTGGCGAACAGCACGCCCGCGCCCAACAGCACCGCTGCAGCACCGACCCAGTACGGCACGTGCACGTTGATCTGCTCGCCGAGCACGCCGGCCAGCCAGGGCGCCAGCGCGGCACCGGCGAACCGCACGAAACTGTAAGCGGCAGAGGCCACCCCGCGTTCGACCGGCGCTGCCTTCATGACCGTCTCGGTGATCAGCGTGTTGTTGATGCCGATGAACAGACCCGCGACTACCACGCACGTCGCCAACACGGCTTTGTTGTCGGTGCCGACGGCCATCGCCGCCAGCGTCGCGGTCATCGCCAGCAGGTTGACGATCAGCGTCGGCACGGTGCCGAAGCGGCGCTGCAACCGCGGCGCGACGACCACCGACGTGAACGCCAGCGCCAGACCCCAGCCGAAGAAGATCAGCCCGATCTCGTGCGCGTCCATGTCGAGCGGGAACGGGGTGAACGCCAGCAACGTGAAGAAGCCGAAGTTGTACAGCAGTGCGGTGATTGCGACGCCCAGCAGGCCACGGTGACGCAGCGCACGGAACGGGTCGGCCAGTGTGGTGGCGCGTTCAGCGCGCGGCGTTGACGGCAACAGGAACGCCGTGACGACAAATGCGACCGCCATCAACGCCGACACTCCGAAGAAGGGGCCGCGCCAGGAGATCGAGCCGAGCACGCCACCGACCAACGGCCCGACCGCGATGCCGAGGCCCAGTGCCGCCTCGTAGAGGATGATCGCCTGGGCGACGGAGCCGCGCGCGGAGCCCACGATGGTGGCCAGCGCGGTCGCGATGAACAGCGCGTTGCCAAGACCCCAAAGTGCCCGCCAGCCAACGATTTCCATCACAGAGTCGGACAGTCCCGCCAAACCCGCGCCGGCGATGATGATCACCAGGCCGATCAGCAGGGTGCGTTTGGGGCCGATGCGACTGGCCACCACACCGGTGATGAGCATGGCCACGCCCATCACCGCCATGTAGCTGGTGAACAGCAGCGACACCTGCGACGGCGACGCGTCGAGGTTGTCGGCGATCGGTTTGAGGATGGGGTCGACGAGACCGATGCCCATGAACGCCACGACGGACGCGAAGGCAACGGCCCAAACAGCCTTGGGTTGGCGCCACATACGGTGCGGCTACTCCTTTGCGGTTATTTCTTGGTTGGGGTCGGGGCGGCCGCATCCTCGAGAAGTCGTCGCATCACACGCACGGCGTCGGTGAGCGTTTGCCGGTCCGCGGCGTCGAGCCGCTCCAGGTACGGATCGACAGCCGCGGCGCGATCGATGCGCACCTGGCGCAGCGTGTCGACGCCCTTGGGGGTGATTCGGATGAGCACCGCCCGCGCATCGTCGGGGTCGACGGTGCGCGATACCAGGCCCGCGTCTTCGAGCCGGCGGACCTGGGTGGTCATCGTCGGCTGCGAGCAATGGTCCAGCGCGGCCAGATCCGAGATCCGGGTCGCGCCTTGATCCTCGATCGTCGACAGCAGCCGCGCCTGGGCGTAACCCAGTGGCATACGAACCCGTTGGGTGGCCAGCCGGTTGATCCGGGCCACCACGGACAGCAGATCGGCTCCGAGCGTCGGGGACATGCCCAAAGATTACATAGGTTTACTATGCGATTCAAATTTTGCCGGGCGTGTCGCCGCTCACAGCGTCGGGGGCGGGGGCCGCGACGGGTGGCTGGCAGAATCGAGAAATGACCGTAACCGAGCCGAGCGCCCCGCGTCGGGCCGGCTCGCTGCAACCGGTCGAACTTGCGCAGGCCTCGGTGATGGCGGCGCTGTGCGCAGCCACCGCGATCATCGCCGTCGTCGTCCCGTTCGCCGCGGGCGTGTCGTTGCTGGGCACCGTGCCGATGGGTCTGCTCGCCTACCGGTACCGGTTCCGGGTGTTGATCGCCGCGACGGTCGCCGGTGCGGTCATCGCGTTTCTGATCGCGGGCCTTGGCGGCTTCATGACTGTGGTCAACTGCGCCTACATCGGCGGGCTGACCGGCACCGTCAAACGTCGCGGGCGGGGACTGCTGACCGTGCTGGCCGCGGCCGTCGTCGCGGGCGCGCTGTTCGGCGTCCTGACGGTGACGGCGCTGGCCATCCTGTCCCGGTTGCGTCACCTGATGTTCGACACGGTGACCGCCAACATCAACGGGCTCGCCGTGATCCTCTCCCGCATTCCGAATCTGGAGCCCGCCGCCGAACGGCTGAAGAACGACTTCGCCACCGCGCTGCACTACTGGCCGTTCCTGTTCTTCGGATCCTCGGTGCTGTCCATCGTGATGGTCACGTTCATCGGTTGGTGGGCGTTGTCGCGGGTGATGACCCGGCTGCTTGGAATCCCCGATGTGCACAAGCTGGAGTCGTCGGCCGACGCAGGGCCCATCGCGCCGGTGCCGGTGCGCCTGAACGACGTCAGGTTCCGCTATCCGAAGACCGACCACGACGCGCTGGGTCCGGTGTCGCTGCGCGTCGAACCCGGTGAGCACGTCGCGGTGACGGGCGCCAACGGCTCGGGCAAGACGACGTTGATGCTGATGCTCGCAGGTCGCGAACCGACCTCGGGAACCATCGACCGGCCCGGCGCCGTCGGCCTCGGCAAGCTCGGCGGCACCGCGGTGGTCATGCAGCACCCGGAGAGCCAGGTGCTCGGCACCCGCGTCGCCGACGACGTGGTCTGGGGATTGCCGCCCGGTAAGACCATCGACGTGCATCAACTGCTCGCCGAGGTGGGCCTCGACGGGCTCGCCGAACGGGACACCGGCGGGCTGTCCGGCGGAGAGTTGCAGCGCCTCGCGATCGCGGCGGGACTGGCGCGTGAGCCGTCGCTGCTGATCGCCGACGAGATCACCAGCATGGTGGACCAGGACGGCCGCGAGGGACTGATGTCGATGCTGTCGACTCTGACGCAGCACCACAGCATGTCGCTGGTACACATCACGCACTACAACAGCGAGGCCGACGCCGCGGACCGGGTGATCAACCTGACCGGTAACGGCGGCGCCTCGGACAACACCGAGATGGTCGAGACGGCCGCGGCTCCGACCGGCACGACACCCGCCGCGGTGCGTTCCGAAGATGCAGTGCTGGAGTTGATCGGTGTCGGGCACGAGTACGCCAGCGGAACACCTTGGGCGAAAACGGCTCTGCACGACATCAACTTCGCCGTTCACGAGGGCGACGGAGTGTTGATCCACGGTTTGAACGGTTCGGGCAAGTCCACGCTGGCGTGGATCATGGCGGGGCTGACGGTGCCGACCGTCGGCAGCTGCCTGCTCGACGGCGAGCCGGTCTCCGATCAGGTTGGCGGCGTTGCCATTTCGTTTCAGGCGGCCCGGCTGCAGCTGATGCGCAGCCGCGTCGACCTGGAGATCGCTTCGGCCGCCGGGTTCTCGCACCGCGACCGTGACCGCGTGGTCACGGCGTTGGGCACCGTCGGGCTGGATCCCGGAATGG
>NZ_OESG01000011.1:300000-415879 GCF_900240945.1 Mycobacterium sp. 3519A | reverse complement strand
CCACATACAACTCCCCCACCACACCCACCGGCACCGGCCGCAACCACCCATCCAACACAAACAACGCCGCCCCCGGCACCGCCAACCCAATCGGCACCACACCCGAACCCGCCACCAACGGCGCACTTCGACACGCGCAGATGGTGGTTTCGGTCGGGCCGTAACCATTGATCAACACCCGACCCGGCGCCCACCGATCCACCACCTGCACCGGACACGCCTCACCAGCGACGAGTACCGACGCTGATCCCAACCCCTCGGGGGACAGCGCCGCCAGCGCTGACGGAGTCTGGCTGACTTGGTGCACCTGTTCGCCGACCACCAGTGTGTGGAAGTCCTCCGGTGAGGCGGCCACCGACTCAGGCACCACCACCAATCGGCCGCCAAACAGTAGCGCACTCCACATTTCTTCGACTGAGGCATCGAACGCCAATGAATGCCACTGCGCCCAAACCTGTTCCGGGAGTTCTGAATACAACGACTCGAGAAGATCAGTGACGTTACCGTGCGTGACCGCGACGCCCTTCGGGACACCGGTGGTACCCGAGGTATAGATGACGTATGCGATGTCGTCAGGAGCCGGCGCGGGAAGCGCGGTCGTGGCTTGTGTGGCCACGCGGGCGTCAGCGGCATCGATGACGGCCACGTCGCACTCACCGAGCCCGGCCGGCAATCCCGTGGTGCTGACAAGAGCGATCGGCGCTGCGTCCGCGAGCATGAAGTCGATACGGGCCGGAGGCGTCGCGGGGTCGATCGGCACGTAAGCCGCCCCCGTCTTGAGCACCGCCAGGGTCGCGATGATGGCCTCAGTCGACCGTGGGAACAGCAGCGCCACGAATCTTCCTGGACGTGCACCATGGTCAGTTAGAAGGTGCGCCAATCGATTCGACGCCTCATCGAGCTCGCTGTACGTCATCGAACGACCGTCGCAGGTCACCGCTATCGCCTCAGATGCCCGCGCAACCTGATCGGCGAACAGTTCCGGGATCGACGCCGCACGGGGTGCGGCTTGCGTCAATACCGCTCGGTTGCCCCATTCATCCAGTTGGGCATCCTCGTCGGCATCGAAGACACGGATCGAGGACAAGCGACAGCTCGGATCGGCGGTCATCGCCACGAGCAACTGTTGCAGCCGTCCAGCCAGCTCCGAGACGTCGAAGTTCGAGAACGGCTGTCCAATGCCCTCTGTGCCGAACAACAACTCATCACCGAGACCGGAGAAGAACAGGCCGAAACCCCCGACCAGACCGGAATTGGTGAATGAAGCCGATCCAGTGACACCGCCGAAGTCGAGGGTGAACACCGCTGGCAGGAAATTGACACTCACCCGGTGGCCTGTATTCCGTACGCCGTGCGGGTGAGCCTTACGCTCCAGGGACTGGACGGGGAACCTCTGATGTTGCAAAGCTTCCCGTATTCGTGAGTCGACATGCTCGCAGAATTCGGCGACGGTGAGGTCGGGTGAGGCGTGCAACACCAGCGGCACAATCCCGGCGACCATCCCGGGAATCGCTTTGGATTCCGCGTGAACTCGGCGGCTGACGGGAAAATCGAAGGTTACATCTGAGCTTTCGGCATACCAGGCGCGCATCAGCAACGCGCACGCCGCGGTGATGACCGACGAGCGAGGCATGTTCCACAGCTCGGCGAACTCTTGAACCCGGCTAAGGACTGTGGCATCTAATTGCACTGGCGCAGAAGCGTTTTCACCACCCTGCTCACCGACAGCCGGGGACACCCGGTAGTCCGCCGTGCGTTCCGATGCGAGGTTCCTGCTCCAATAGTTCTGATCTTCCAGATAGCTGTCCGACGTTTCGTATTCCGATTCGCACTCGACCAGGTCTTGCAGCGACCCGAAGAAGGCAGGCGGTATGGGCATGCCGGAAACGACCGCAGAATAGATGGTCGCGATTCGGTGGCCGACCAAGGCGATGCCCGAAGCGTCGATGACGATGTGGTGACAGCAAGTGAACCAGTAGAATTCGTCGGGTCGCGTACGGAATAGCGCGAACTTGAACAATGGGCCGTTGAGAGGCATTCGCGCGTGCTGGATCGATGACGCCATCTCATGCGCCTCGTGCACGGGATCCTGCGACCCGGTCAAGTCATAGAAGTCCAGCTTGACATCCTCGCAGTCAATCGGCTGCTGAAAGATCTGGCCATCGACCTCGAAGAAGGTTGCCCTAAGCGGTTCGGCCTCTTGCAGGGCCCGACGAATTGCCCACTCGAGCGGCGCACGTTCCAGAGGGCCCTCGATCCTGACGAACAGGCCGAGCTGCCACTCGGTGCCACCAACGGTTTCGTGGGCGAGCCAAATGTCGAGCTGTCCGCGTGTCAGCGGATATGTCCGGTCAGAAGGTTCCATCCGACCGCCCCCCATCAAGCCGGTCGTGTAGTCAAAGGCCTCGCTCGGCCACAAGGTTGCGCAAGATCCTCCCGTTCGATCTCGGCGTGGTCTTGTTCGCTGCGTCCCATCCGCTCGGCATGGTCTGCTTCGCCATCAACCGCTTGGCGTTCAGCTGACTCCCAGCAAATTTCGGCGACAACCTGTTCCGCTCCTCGTCTCTGCCTAATACGAGGACCTCTGTAGTTCTGTCGTCCGACGGGTTATGGATCATGGTTGCCTGGGGCCGTCGAGCGGCGTCGACCCGGGTTGAACGGTACTGCAGGTTAATTCGGCGAAAGAGCGGTTTCGCAAAAAAATTGTCGCCAACGTCAGTCCATAACGCTCGGGCGCCTGACCCGACGACGTTTGCGCGCATCCGCGACGGTCAGTTTGCTCTCGCAATAACTAGCCTAGCTACGTCTGGTGTGCCGTCGTCAGCCGCTTAGCGGCGCAAGTTTCTCGCACAGCACCTCTGCCAGGCTGCGGATCGAAATGGTGGCGAGGTCGGCGGACGCGATGCGAACTCCGGTCTCGCTCTCGATGCGGGTGCGTAGTTCGAGTCCACCGAGGGAGTCAAGGCCGTAACCGGACAGCGGTCGGTCGGGGTCGACGCTACGACGCAGAATCACGCTTACTTGTTCGGAGACCAGCCGTCGCAGGCGGGTCGGCCACTCGTCCACGGGAAGCTCATCGAGTTCGGCGCGCAGCCTGCTGGTGCCCGTCGAATCCTGTCCGACACACCGGAAGGCTTCGGCGAAGGGGCTGCTTTGAGCGAAGTGCGTCAGCCACGGGCTACTGGCGAGTGGGGCGTAGCCGGTGTAGGGGCGGTCGTAGCGCAGCAGTGCGTCGAACGCGTAAGCGCCTTCGTCGGGGGCGATCGCCGCGTCGGCGCCTTCCGCCAAGGCAGCCGCACGCCCGATCTCTGCCCAAGCGCCCCAAGCGATCGCCGTGGCGGGAACTCCTTCGGACCTCTGCCAGTGTGTGAAGGCGTCCAGCCAACTGTTCGCCGCGGCGTAGGCGCCCTGCCCCGGCGAGCCCACCAATGCGGCCGCCGACGAGAACGAGCAGAACCAGTCCAAGGGCTGGTCGGCGGTAGCAGTGTGCAGATTCCATGCACCGTAAACCTTTGGAGCCCAGCAGCGATCGATCAACTCGTCGGTGACGTTGGCCAGAGTGGCGTCCTCGACCACCGCCGCCATGTGTAACACGCCGCGTACCGGTAGCCCCGTGGCGGTCGCAATGGATACCAACCGCTGCGCGGTGCCGGCGTCGGCGATGTCACCGCACTCCACCACCACGTCGGTGCCGATCGCGCGTATGCACTCGATGGTTTCAAGCGTGCTGCGAGTCGGGCCTGAACGCGACGACAGCACGATGCGCCCGCAGCCCGCCGCGGCCATCTTCTCTGCAAGGAACAGACCCAACCCTCCGAGACCGCCGGTGATGATGTAGGACCCGTCACGGCGGAAGACACGAACCTGTTCCGGGGGTACCACCACTCGGCTACAACCCGTACGCGGGATGTCGAGCACGAGTTTTCCGCTGTGCTGGGCGGCCCCTATTGCGCGGGTGGCGCTGGCGGTGTCGGCCAGCCGGTAGTGCGTGATCTCCGGCAGCGGCAGCGCGCCGTTAGCGATCAGTTGGTACACCGTGGTCAACACGTCTCGGACCCGATCCGGCTGGCTGTACGCCAGCAATGCAAGGTCGACGGCGTAGAACGCGAGGTTGCGCCGGAACGGAAAAAGCGCGAGTCGGCTGTCTCCGTATATGTCGCGTTTGCCGATCTCGACGAATCGTCCGCCCGCAGCGAGCAATTCGAGGCCGGCTCGTAGGGCGGCCCCGGTGACCGAGTTGAGCACGACGTCCACGCCGTACCCGTCGGTGTGTCGGCGTATCTCGTCGGCGAAGTCGGTGCTGCGCGAGTCATAGACGTGGTCAATGCCCATGTCGTGCAACCGTTGTCGACGTTCCTCGCTACCGGCTGTAGCGAAGATCTCCGCACCCGCTGCGCGAGTCATCCCGATCGCCGCCTGTCCCACCCCGCCGGTCGCAGAGTGGATCAGGACCCTGTCGCCTGCTTTGATGCCGGCCAGCTCATGTAAACCGTAGTAGGCGGTGGCATGCGCGGTCGGCACCGCAGCGGCATGCTCATCGGAGACTCCGCCCGGCAGGGTGACCGCCAGGCGCGCGTCACAGGTGATGAACGTGCCCCAACAGCTGTCACCGCTCAGACCTGCGACCCGATCGCCGACCTCGTGGTCTGTCACGCCTGGTCCCACCGCCGTCACCACGCCGGCGAAATCGGTGCCAAGCGGCTGCTTTCGGCCCTCGAATGAGTGGTAGCGGCCGAAGGCGACCAACACGTCGGCGAAGTTGATGTTGGAAGCCTTGACCGATACTTCGATTTGTCCCTGCCCGGGTGAGACCCGTTCGGCTGCCACCAGGCACATCGTCTCGAGGTCGCCTGGCACATCGATTTGCAGACGCATGCCGTCACGCTGATGGTCCACGACGGTGGTTCTTCTCTCCTCGAGGCGCAACGGAGTGCGGCACAGTCGCGCGGTGTACCACTGGCCGCTCCTCCAGGCGGTCTCGTCTTCTTCGGACCCGCCGAGCAATTGCCGTATCAGGCGGTCGGTGTCAGTCGCTTCGTCGATGTCGATCTGAGTCACGCGCAGATGCGGATGTTCGGTGCCGATCACCCGGAGCAGGCCGCGCAGGCCAGCTTGCGCAAGGTTCGGCTGCTCGCCGTCGAGCACGGCGCGGGCACCGCGGGTAATGACGAAAAGGCGAGGTGATCCAGGTACCTCCGACAGTTCGCGAGCGACGTGCAACAACTGCGCGACACACTCGCGACCCGCCACCGGCCACTGCCTCCCGACATCACCGCTGTCGGGCGCTGTCAGGACAACAACACCGGTGAATCCGCCCGTGCACAGCAGGTTTTGTACGGCTTCCGCGTTGGCGGCGACGTCGGTGTTCAGTGGCCACCGAACGCTTGTACATTGCGCCCCGAATGCACTCAGGGATTGGATCAATTCCGTGGACCTCGGGTCGATGTCCGCAAGGCTGATCAGTAGCCAGTTCCCCGCCTCGGCTTGATCCGGTTCGGGCAGTTCTCTTTGCCGCCATTCGATCGTCAACAGCCGGTTGGCCAGGACCTGATCCTTGCGGCCGTCCTCGGATATTCCGGTGCCCAATCGCAGCCGCCGCACCGTGAGCAGGACTGCGCCGTGCTCGTCCAACAGGTCGAGGTCGGATTCAACGCCGAAGCTATCGGCCCGGGTTATGCGGGTGTAGCAGTACCGGGCGCTGCGGGCGGCACCGTAGTACCGCAGTTGCGCGATGCTCAGTGGCAACGCCATCACTTCGTCACCTAGATTCCTCAGCTCCGGATGCGCCGCAACGGACTGGAAGCAGGCATCGAGCAGTGCTGGGTGCACGCCGTATGCATCCTGCTGCGAACGGATTTGACTCGGTAGTGCGACCTCAGCGAGCACCGTGCCGGTTGTCCCTCCGTCGGTGTACACGGCGGACAGTCCGGTGAACGCCGGACCGTACTGAACACCGCGCTTTGCCAGCCGCTCACGCACTTCGGCACCGTCTTCGCGGTGCGCATGCTCGGCAAGCAACAGTGAAATGTCGTGTGCCGGCCGCGGTTCCTGCTGTACTCCGGCCAGGACTGCGGTGGCCTGTCGCGTGCGCTCGTCGCCGCTGCTGGTTTCCACGACGAACTCGAGAGCGCCCGACGTTGACAACGTCGCCGAGGCGCCGATCGTCGTCTGGTCATCGAGAAGCAGCGCCTGCTCGAAGCGGACATCACGGAGTTCAGCGGCGTCGCCAAGCACCGCGCGTGCGGCTGCCAAACCCATCTCGCAGTATGCCGCCGCCGGCAGCACGGCCACCTCGCCGATCCTGTGGTCGAGGAGCCAGGGCTGGGCGGCAGTACCGATCTCGGCTTGCCAGACGTGGCGTTCGGGTTCCTCTTGCAGTCGCACGTGTGCACCGAGCAGCGGATGCACGGAAACAGTGCAATTTCCATGTGTCGGGGAGTCTTGACGACCACGGCTGAAGAACAGCTTTTGGTGAGTCCAGGCAGGCAGCGGCGCGTCGACGAGCCGTCCACTCGGGTAGAGAACCGCGAAATCGATTGCAGCACCTGCGCTGTGCAGATCCGACGCCAAGCCACTCAGCCCTTGTTGCAGCGGTTGGTCACGACGCATGGCGGTCAGCACCGCCAACGGTATGTCGAGGCTGCGCGCGGTCTGCTCCACGGCATGCTTGAGCAGTGGGTGCGGCGCCAATTCCGCGAATACCCGGTAGCCGTCCTCCAGGGCGGCCTGCACCGCCGGTGCGAACCGCACCATATGGCGCAGATTGTGCACCCAGTAGCCGGCATCGCACAGCGGCCGCTCACGTGGGTCGTACATGGTGGCCGAGTAGAATGGAACCCGCGGTGTCGTCGGGTCCAGGCCCGCGAGCAGGTCGGCCAGGTCGTCGAGGATCGGATCGACTTGGGGTGAGTGTGAGGCGACGTCGACGGCAATCTCACGGGCCATCACATCCCGCTGCTCCCAGCAGGCCACCAGGCTGCGTACCGTTTCAGTGGCTCCGCCGATCACGGTCGACTGTGGTGACGCCACAGCCGCCACCACAACATCGGTCACGCCCCGGCTCACCAGTTCCGAAACCGCCTGTTGGGCAGGCAGTTCCACCGTCGCCATCGCACCCGCTCCGGCAATGCGAGACATCAGTCGGGAGCGCCGACAGATGACGCGCACGCCGTCCTCCAGTGACAGGGCCCCGGCGACGACCGCGGCCGCCACCTCACCGAGGGAGTGCCCGACGACGGCCCCGGGCATCACCCCGTAAGAGCGCATCGCAGCGGCCAACGCGACCTGCATGGTGAACAGGGTCGGTTGGATACGGTCGATACCGGTGACGGTTTTCCTCGCGGTCATCGCTTCAGTGACCGAGAATCCCGCCTCGCGGGCGATCAGCGGTTCGGCCTGCGCGACGGTTGACGCGAAAACCGGTTCCGTCGCGAGCAGTTCAGCGCCCATCCCCGCCCACTGCGAGCCCTGACCGGAGAACACCCAGACCGGTCCACGGTCGTCTTGGCCCACCGCGGCCTGAAAGGGCGTGTCGCCAGCGGCGACTTCTCGTAAGGTCGCGAGGAGTTCCGACCGGGCGCCGGCCAGGACGGCCGTCCGCACTGGACGGTGGGTCCGCCGACGGGACAGGGTGTAGCCCAGATCCGGCAACGACACGTCGTCGTGTGCAGTGAGCCAGTCGGCCAGACTGCCGGTGGTACAACGCAGCCCCTCAGCTGAAGTGGACGACAGCGGGAACAGCCAACGCTGCCCCATGCCGGTTTCGGGTGGGATGGTCTCGGGCACGGCCACTTCAGGAGCTTGTTCCAGGATCGCATGCACGTTGGTGCCGGAGAGCCCGTACGAGGACGCGGCCGCGCGGCGCGGACGACTACCAACAGGCCATGGCGTGATTGTCTGTGGCACAAAGAGCTTCGTAGAGATTCGGGCCAAATCGTCCGGCAACCGGGTGAAGTGCAGGTTCGGAGGGATCACACCGTGCTGCAGGGCCAGGATCGTCTTCAGCAGCCCCAGCGTTCCGGCGGCTGACTGCGCATGCCCGAAATTGGTTTTGAGTGTGCCTAGTGCACAGGGGTTTTCGATGCCGTAGATGTTGGACAGGCTGGTGTACTCGATTGGGTCGCCGACCGCGGTGCCGGGGCCGTGTGCCTCGACCATACCGATGGTGCCTGCGTCGACGCCCGCAGCCGTCAACGCCGCCCGATAGACGGCCGTCTGCGCTGTCACCGATGGTGTGGCGATGTTGACGGTATGGCCGTCTTGGTTGGCGGCCGTGCCGCGAATGACGGCCAGGATCCGATCGCCGTCGTTCAGCGCGTCGGCCACACGTTTGAGCAGCACCACGACGCAGCCTTCGGAGCACACGAACCCATCCGCGCCGACATCGAACGCATGGCATCGTCCGGTCGGAGACAGCATGCCCTCCGCCGAGCCAGCGACGAACTTGCGTGGGTCCAGGATGACAGAGGCCCCGCCGGCCAGGCCAAGGTCGCTTTCACCGTCGATCAAACTGCGGCACGCCAAGTGGACTGCGGTCAGACCAGACGAACATGCGGTGTCCACTGTGACGGCAGGGCCGTGAAGCCCTAGGGCGTAAGCGATCCGGCCGGACGCCAGACTGAAACTGCTGCCGGTGAAGCCATAGGGCCCTTCCACAGCGTGCGCGTCTGCGGCCAGCAGCTGGTAATCGCCATGCGTCAGCCCCACGAACACACCCGTCAACGAGTCGGTCATTGTTTTCCGCGTGATACCGGCGTGTTCCACAGCCTCCCAAGAGGTTTCCAGGAGCAGGCGATGTTGGGGGTCGACGGCGATGGCCTCGCGCTCGTTGATCCCGAAGAACTCGAAGTCGAAGCCGGCGACGTCATCGAGGAACCCGCCCCACTTCGATACCGACCGACCCGGCACCCCCGGCTGGGGATCGTAGTATTCGTCGGCGTTCCATCGGTCGGCCGGAATCTCGGTGACCAGGTCGTCACCGCGCAGCAGGGCATCCCACAACCGTTCTGGAGAGTTGATGCCGCCCGGAAGCTGACAGGCCACGCCGATCACGGCGACAGAGGTTTCTCGTGGTTCATGCACTGCCCGTCACCCTCTTCTAGTTCGGAGGTTCTGTAAGGGTGGGTTCTTGCCGTTGAAAAGTGTTCTGAATCAACATGTTTGCTCGGGACCGGTAGTCCGTTGCGAAGGGAACGGATTCATGGGCAAGCCGCATCTTCAGTGGTCGTCGCGACCGCTCAAGTGCCTGGCGACCAAGTTCCATCCGACCGCCCCCCAATCCAGTCGGCTCTCCTCACCGCTCTTGAGTTGTTCTCACCAGCCGGACGCCGACATCCGGCTATCTCTCGGCCTCACGCTCAGCAATCCTGTCGCGCAGACTCTTCGGTCTGATGTCGGGCCAGTTCTTTTCGATGTAGTCCAGACACGACGCGCGGTCCGCTTCGCCGTAAACCACCCGC
This sequence comes from Mycobacterium sp. 3519A, assembly GCF_900240945.1. Lineage (NCBI taxonomy): Bacteria > Bacillati > Actinomycetota > Actinomycetes > Mycobacteriales > Mycobacteriaceae > Mycobacterium > Mycobacterium sp. 3519A. The sequence continues at coordinate 406,421 of NZ_OESG01000011.1, read as the reverse complement.
CAGCCGTCCGGAACATCGGAAAACGTTGGCCACAGGCTGTGTTGCTCTTCGTCGTTGACCAAAACGAGGAAGTTGGCACTCTCGTCGTCGAACGGGTTGATGCTCATTGGTTCTCCAAGGCATCTAGTCGAGTTAGATGGAACGGTTCCAAACGGTACTGCTCACGAACAATGTCGGACCGAGGTTTTGACAAATAGCAAAGGAGATCCCAGGTGTTGTCATCCATCTGGCACACCTGCTGTACGTCGTTCGGGTGAGCTGACCCGCTCCGGCAACCGCGGTCGCCATTGCGACGGCCACCAGTTCGCACGACCTACCAGAACAGCCATCGCCGGGACCGTCACTGTACGTACTAGAAAGGTGTCCAACAGAATTCCTATGCCAACCACAAAGCCCGCTTGGATGTTGGTGCTGATGCTGGAGAACAGCAGACCGAACATGGAGGCTGCGAAGATGAGCCCAGCCGCAGTGATCACACCGCCGGTCGAGCCGACGGTGCGGATGACGCCGAATCGTATGCCCCGCGGCGACTCGTCGCGGATGCGGGAGATGAGCAGCATGTTGTAGTCCGCGCCCATTGCGACCAAGATGATGAAGGCAAGCCCGGGCACGCTCCAGTGCAATTCCTGGCCAAGGACGAATTGGAACACGACGACGCCCATACCGAGCGCCGCCAAATAGGAAATGACCACCGAAGCGATGAGGTAAAGCGGCGCGACGATCGCACGCAGCAGAGCAATCAGGATGAAGAGCACGACAATCACGGTCAAGAGGACGATGAATCGAATGTCGTGGTTGTAGTAGTCCCGCGCGTCTCGGAGGGTCGCCGTGTATCCCGTCATCGATATCTTCGCATCCGCCAGCGCGGTGTTCACCTGAGCTCCACGAGCGGTATTGATGACCGCATTGACTTGATCCATTGCTGCGGTGCTGAAGGGACTCAGTTCCGTCTGTACCAAATACCTCGCCACATGCCCATCAGCCGACACAAAGAACGTGGCCGCCTTCTTGAAATCGTCCGACGTCAACACTTGCGGCGGAATATAGAACCCCGCCATCGATGGCGTCGCGGCATCATTCTTCATTGCCAGCAGGAACTTTGACGCCTCGGTGAGATCTGCGCCCATCCGTTTGGTTTGGTTAACGAGTTCCTGCACACCGTCAGCCACCTGCCGCCCTCCATCGGCAAGTGAATCAAGGCCTTGTTGCATGTCGCCGGGTTGAGACGAGCCGCTGCCGCCGGCCATTCCGACCGAGCCCATCGGACCGGTGAGCGAGTTCATCAATGAGGTCAACTTCGAGACCATCTGCGACAGATTGGAAAGCGGTCCAGTCGACTGCAACTGCCCGGCGAGCTTTTGGATGGTCCCATCGTTTTTGGCGGTTTGAATCTGCCGGAACTGGTCGCGCGCACCGACACAGAGGGGGTCGCCGTCGCAGTATGGGCTGCCGTCGAGTGCGACCACTACCGGATCAACCCACTCCAGATTGGTGGCCATATTGCCGAAGGTCACTTGAAGCGTGTCACCGAGGGAGCGCATTCCGCCGATCAGGCGGCCGGAGTCACCCATCTGTCCGAACGTCGTGCTCCCGCCGAACTGGCTCTCGACCGACTTGAGAGCATCGATCAGACCGCTGACGCCGGACATCAGCTTGGTTAACTGGTCCCGAAGGACGGTTATGCCGTCGGCCAATTGGTTTGAGCCAGAGGCTAATCGGTCCAAGTCGGCGCCGCGATCCTTGATCAGCACCGACGCGTCGTCGAGTCGCTTTCCCACTTCGCCGGCCTGATGCGTCGTGCTGGCTTCTTCCAGCGGCACTCCGTTGGGTCGAGTGATACCGCGGACCGCCGCCATAGCGGGGAGCTGGCTTACCCGCTGTGCCATTTGTTCCATGTCGGCGAGCGCTTTTGGAGTCAGCAAATCGTGCGGTGACTGAATCAACAGGTACTGGGGAATCATCGAACTCAACGGGAAATGTCGATCCATCGCGGCATAGCCGATTGAGCTTTCGACGGAATTCGGCAGCGCCCTGCGGTCGTCGTAGTTGTAGCGCACCACACCCAGGCAACCGGCCAAGACGATCAACACGATCAAGCTCGCGACAAGATTGGCCGCGGGGCGGCGGACAATTCGAATGCCAGACCTCCGCCAGAAACGGGTGGTGAGTTCACGCCGTGGTCTGATCCAGCCTCGGCGACCGGTCAGGACGACGATGGCTGGCAGCAGGGTCACCGCAGCAACGAACGCGAGGGCGATCCCGATCGCCAACGCGGGACCGGTCGTTGCAAACAATTCCAATCGGGTGAAGCTCATCCCAAGGAACGTGAGGCCGACCGTGGCAGCCGAAGCGGCGATCACCTTTCCGATGGAGCTCAACGCGCTCTTCACCGCTTGGTCCGAGTCCGCGCCGTGGCGCAAGAAGTCGTGGTACCGGCTGATGAGAAAGACGGCGTAATCCGTTCCGGCACCGGCGACCATTCCCGTGAGAAAGACGATCGTCTGACTCGAAACCGCCAGGCCCAGTTGGGAGACCCCGGCCAGGACCGGCCCTGCGATCGCGAGCGAGAAGCCGATGGTGACCAACGGCAACAACATCGTGATCGGGTTGCGGTAGATGATCAGCAGGATCACCAGCAACAGAGTCATGATCGCAGCTTCGATCCGGCCTTGATCTCGAGCACTGACGTCGATGTAGTCAGCGACGGTGGCCGCTGTTCCGGTCCGGTTCGCCGTAAGCGTCGTGCCGGCGACGGTGTTCTCGACGATGCCGGTAACCCGTTTGTACGCGGCGTCGGACGCCGCGGAACCCCAGGTACCTGCGAGGCCAACCGGCAGGATCCAAGCTTTTCCGTCCCGGCTGGTGAGTGTTTCGCGCAACGCAGGTGTGCTAACGAAGTCCTGCAACATGACGACGTCGTTGATGTCCCGATGGAGGCGGTCGACCAACGTTCGGTAGATCTGTTCGTCAGACGCGCTCAACCCGCGTTCGTTGGTCAAGAGCAACAGCAGCACGTTGTCTTCCGAACCGGAATCGGGGAACGCCTTGGCCATCTGCTCCGTGGCGACCATCGCCGGGGCGCCGGCGGGTAACGGAGAGGCGGGCTGCTTCTGTACGACCGATGCCAAGCTCGGAAACATCGTTGGCAGAACGAGGGCCAGCGCAATCCAGCAGGCGACCACGATCCACGGCTTCCACACGATGAACTCGCCCAGCCGCTGGAAAACACGGCCCGCTGTGGCTGTGCCCGTCATGCCCGTCCGCGGCAACCTTGTCGGCCAACGCTTTAGCAAATCGGGCCGCCCTCACCGCTGAGCGGGACCAAGCGCCCGATTCTGTCCCCCACGTCGGTTCACCTCGCCTCAAGGTTGCGACGAGAAGCCCGGTACCTGGTACCCGGGAACGGTTCACCAGAGCGCGGCCTGCCGCCCTTTCCGGGCTCAATCCAGTGAGACGTGCTTCTTTGCCGATCAGACTAACTCTCAATTGACGGAGAGGTAAACCATCACATAGCTCTTTGCTCCCGAAAAAGTCTCGTGGGCAAAGAGTTTCGCGGACGCAGGCGTCAATTACTCTGTTCGATGCAGCACTCGCGGCTAGCCTCCTTGGTGTGCCACGGTCAGTCGAATTCTCGATCGACTCCTCGGCCAGCGTCGAACAGATTCATGCGGCGTTCTCAGCGGAGGGTTACTGGGTGGCGCGGCTGGCGGCATTCGGCGGCTTGGGCAGGCTGGACTCGCTGACCGTCGACGACGGCTCCGTGACCGTCGTCATCGTTCACGAAGTGCGCGACGAAGGGCTGCCTGCGCTGGTCGCGAAGTTCTTCCCACACAGTTGGCGAGTCCTGCAGACCGAGACGTGGAGTCCGATCTGCGACGGCATCATGCGCGGAGAAGTTGACATCGCCGCACACGGGGCGCCGGGGTCCGGCGTCGGAATGGCCTTGCTGGCGCCGGCGCGTAACGGTTCGCGCCTGAAATGCGAAGCGACCGTGGAATTCAAAGTGCCATTGGTCGGCGGCAAGTTCGAGAACATCATGGGCCGCTCGCTCGCCCATCAGTTTGCTGTCATCGAGCGCTTCACGTCGGATTGGATCGCCAAGAACACCTGAGGCTGGTCACGTGATCCGCGATGTCGCTTCAGAGGATGTAGAGCATCTCCTGATAGGTCCGCGGCGGCCAACAATCCTCCGCCACAATGCCTTTCAACGTGTCCGCGGCGGTACGCACCGCGTTCATGGCGGGCAGCAGAACGTCGCGGGCAGACCGCGCTCGGCGGCTTCGATCTGCCATTTCTCCGACTAGCCGTCGCCGTTGAACACCACCGCGCTGCCCTTCGACGATGTGCCGATCCTTGGCGATCTGCTCGAAGACATCGGCGAGTTGATCGCCGAGGAAGATCGAGATGATCGCGGGCGGAGCGTCATTCGCGCCGAGTCGATGGTCGTTGGTCGCCGAAGCCACCGAGATCCGGAGCAACGGTGCATATTTGTGCACCGCTCGGATGACCGGCTTCTCGTGGAACAGGCATTCCATGCCGCGTTTCTTGGCGATCGTCTTGAAGGTGGTCATCAGCAGTTGCTGGTGATCGGAGGCGAGATTGGCTCGCTCGAACATCGGCGCGACCTCGAATTGGCCGAGCGCCACCTCGTTGTGCCGAGTCTTGGCCGGGATGCCGAGCTTGCACAGCTCTCGCTCGATGTCCATCATGAAGCCGAGCACCCGCTCGGGCACGGCGCCGAAGTAATGGTCGTCGAACTCTTGGCCCTTGGGGGGCTTGGCGCCAAACAAGGTACGCCCCGCGTTGACCAGATCGGGGCGGGCGAGGAAGAAGCGCGGGCCCGACCAGGAAGTACTCCGCGCCGGCGCGCGAGATCCGACACGTTGGCCATCTGCCCGGCGTAGATAGCGCACGCCCGGCGCTCGCACGCGGAAGATGGAGGGATGCGACTCAATGCGGGCATGGTCGGCGGCGGGCCGGGCGCGATGATCGGCGCGGCCCACCGCCACGCGATGTGGCTGGACAACCAATACGTGCTGACGGCAGGAATTTTCGGCAGAGACCAGGCAGCGTCGGAGGAGTTTGCCGAAACACTGAATGTCGAGCGTGTGTACGAAGATTACCGGCAGATGGCCGAACAAGAAGCCGGGCGCCTCGACGTGGTCGCTGTCGTCACCCCCAACGACAGCCACTTCGACATCACCACCGCGTTCCTCGAGGCCGGCATCGCGGTCGTGTGTGAGAAGCCGCTGACCAACGATTCGGCCACGGCCGAGCAGCTCGTCGCGACCGCGGCCGCCAACAACGTGATTCTTGCTGTCCCGCACATCTATTCGGCGTATCCGATGGTCAGGCACGCGGCCAGAATGGTGCGCAACGGCGAGCTCGGCAGAATACGGTTCGTCGCTGCGGAGCATGCGTCCGGCTGGGCGGCGGCCGACGTCGACCAGTGGCGGATGGACCCGGCACGCGGCGGCGTCGCAACCGCCGTCGCAGACGTCGGCACCCACGCGTTTCATTTGCTGCGCTACATCACCGGTCTGGAGCCGATCCGGGTCTCGGCCGAACTCAGCACGCTCGTGCCGGGCCGGCAGGTGTTCGACAACGCGACCGTGCGCTTGACGCTGGCCAACGGTGCACCCGCGACGGTGTGGGCGACCATGGCCGCCACCGGTCACGAGCACGGGCTGCGGATCCGGGTGTTCGGCGACAAGGCGAGCCTGGAATGGCGCCACGAAGACCCGCAACACCTGACGGTGCGCGACGCCGGAGGCGGCGCAACGATCCTGCCGCACGGCATGAGCACGCTTTCCGACGACGCGGCCCGCCTCACCCGCATCGGCCTCGGCCATCCGGAAGGCTTCCTCGAGGCCTTCGCGAACTTCTATTCAGACCTCGCCGACCTGCTGCGCGGTCAACCCGCCCATGATTTGTCGATCCCCACCGGCGTCGACGGGCTGATCGGTGTCCGCTTCGTCGAGGCCACCCTGGCGTCGAACGCCGACGACGCCGCCTGGGTCGACTTCGACTCGGCCTAGGCTGGTGGCATGGGCAGAGTGACCGCGCGCAGGCGCGTCCAACACGTCACCGCCGACGATTCCGTCGCACGGCCGGACACCCTGGTGGTCGAGGAACCGCTGGAGATCAGAGTCAACGGCACCGCGGTCACCGTCACCATGCGCACACCGGGTTCGGATATCGAACTGGCCCAGGGTTTTCTCCTCACCGAGGGTGTGATCGCCGAGCGTGACGATGTGCTGGCCGTGCGGTATTGCCGAGGCGCCACCGACGACGGTGTCAACACGTACAACGTGCTGGACGTGACGCTGGCGCCGGGTGTGCGGATGCCCGATGTGGACGTCACCCGCAACTTCTACACCACCTCGTCGTGTGGCGTCTGCGGCAAAGCATCGTTGGACGCCGTGCGGCTGAGCAGCCGTCATTGCCCCGGTGACGATCCGTCGACGGTGGCCATGGACACGCTGGCCGCCATGCCCGACAAGCTGCGCGCCGAGCAGAAGGTGTTCGCCAGCACCGGCGGGTTGCACGGTGCGGCGCTGTTCGACACCAACGGCACCATGCTCGCCGTGCGTGAGGACATCGGCAGACACAATGCCGTCGACAAGGTGATCGGCTGGGCGCTGGAAGCCCGCCGCATCCCGCTGACCGGGACCGTGTTACTGGTCAGCGGACGGGCGTCCTTCGAGCTCACCCAGAAAGCCGTGATGGCAGGCATTCCGGTGCTGGCCGCGGTGTCGGCGCCGTCATCGCTGGCGGTGGACCTGGCGAGCCAGTCCGGGCTGACACTGGTGGCGTTCCTGCGGGGCGAATCGATGAACGTGTACGCCCGACCCGATCGGGTGACCCGAGACCCTTCGGAATCGGGGCGTTGACGGCGCCGGACCCGTTGGCCGGTAAGCCTATTCGTAGCGGAGCGTCCGGCAGCCGATCCGGATGACCGTTCCAGGACGCAACAGCGCAGGGCGCAAGGGCGCCAACCGGACCCAGCCGCGACCCGCGGGCTCACGGATGAAGGTGCCGTTCCTGGAGCCGGCGTCGACCACGAACACCTGACCGTTGACGTGGCGGATCTCGATGTGGACCCGCGACATCTCGCTCGTGAGTCCGGGGATGCGAATGGGACGAAAGCCGCGTCGTCCGACGGCGCTGGACTCCTGCGGGATCCGGCCTACCACGCAGTCCCGGTCGATCGCGACTCGGGAATCGTCCTCGAGAACAAGGAAACCCAGCAGCGGCCTGATCCGGACCGTCGGAGCGTTGAGCGCGTTGTTCAGGAAGCGGACGGTATCCGGCTCTGAGCACCGCGTCGGCGCGACACTCGGTGGCACCTCGCGCAAGCCGATGCGATCGTGCAGCCGTCGAAGTGGCCGCGGCGCCCACCAGTTGAACTCGCCTGCGACGCGCAGGAATGCAGGCACGATGATGCCGCGGATCACGGTCGCGTCGAGGACGACCGCGAGCGCCGTGCCGATGCCGAACATCTTCATGAAGGACAACCCGTTGGCGAAGGACAGCAGCGTGATGGTGAGCAAAACCGCTGCACTGCTGATGATTCGCCCCACGCGCCCCAGTCCGACGACGATGGCGTCGTTGTTCGACAACCCCGCGTCGCGGGCTTCCTTGATCCTGCTGAGCAAAAAGATTTCGTAGTCAACGGACAAGCTGAACGCGATGCAGCAGAGCAGCACCACCATCGACAGGTTCAGCGGCGCGGGTCTGACGCCCAACCACGAAGCCAGATGCCCGTCCTGGAAGATCCAGACCATCGCTCCGAGCACGGCGCTCAGCACCAACAGATTGAGGGCGAGCGCTTTGACCGGCACCACGATGCTGCCCGTGAAGAGGAACAGCAGCACGAACGTCGCCAGTGCGATGATGGCGATCGCCAACGGAAGCCGGTCCGCGACAGCGGCGCGGCTGTCGATGAGCGTCGCGGTGGGACCGCCCACTTGGACCTGGTGATCGGTGACCTTTGCACGGATATCGCGCACGACTTGTTGAGCGGCATCCGACTGGGCACCGACCGATAGATACGCCAACCCGTAAGCAGCGCCGGACTTTTCACTGGCAGGGAGCACATCGATCCGGACCACGTCGGGGATGTCCGACACGGCGGCGGCGAGCTCTTCGAGGGCTGCGGCGTCGGTGCGGGCCAGCAGCGTGACCGCTTGCGAGGCGTCCACGGCGTAGTCGGTGTGCAGTGAGTCGGCCAACAAGCGCGCGTTCGAGTCTGACGGCAACGCGCGCTCGTCGGGCGTGGCGAATTGTGCGCTCAGGAACGGAATGCCAAGAGCCAGCAGCGCAGCGACGACCGGCAAGGCGCACCGCAGCGGTCTGCGCGTCACCGCGCCGGCGAAACGTCGCCAGAACACCGAATCGGCCGAAAGCGGAGCCTTGCGACGCACCACCGCGAGCCCGTCAATCCGCCGCCCCAGGACGGCCAAGAGTGCGGGCACCACGACGATTGCGCTGAAGGCCGACAGGATGACGACCGCACTGGCCGTGACGCCGACTGAGCGCAGGAAGTAGGTGGGGAACACCAGAAGTCCAGCCATGGCCAGGGTGACGGTGGCCGCGCTGAAGATGATCGTGCGGCCGGCAGTCGTGACCGTCGCGACGATGGCCGACTCGTGGTCTCTGCCCCTGTCCCGTTCCTCGCGGAAGCGCGACACCATGAGCAAGCCGAAGTCGATGGACAATCCGAGTCCGAATGCCGTCGCGACGGTGAGCGCATGCACCGAGACGTCGGTGATCGTGGTCATGACGTACAACACCAGCATCGTGGTGACGATCGAGGTCAGACCGACGGCCAGCGGCAGGAAAGCCGCGACGAGTCCGCCGAAGACGAGCACCAGCACCGCGAGCGAGATCGGCAACGCGATGCTCTCGCTGATCAGCAGATCGTGATGGACCCTGCTCTCGATCTCCTCCTGCACGCCAAGCGATCCGCCGACGCGCACCGAGACGTCTTGATCGGTCGCGGGTAGCTTCCCGATGAGTCGCCTCGCCGTCTTCGCGGCCTCGTCGGTGGTACCCCCCACATTGACCAGGATCAACCCTGACTGCCCGTCGCGACTACGCAGATCGCCCGCCGGATCCTGTTGGAACGATCCGATCACCTTCGCCGACGACTCGGTTTCGACGAGTTTGCGCAGTCGATCCGCGGCCGCGGTGACCGCCGGGCTGTCGACGGTGCCTTCGGCGGCTGCAACCTGAAGCACCAGATTCGGTGTGGTGCTGAAGTTCTCGTCGAGAAAATCGGCCACTTGAGTCGATTCCGACGCGGGGTCGACGAAGCCACCGATGCCGAGCTTCTCGGAGACCGTGCCGCCGAAAACGATACTGACACCAAGCACAGCCGCGACGGCAAACAGCACCACCTTGGGCCGTCGCACCACGAACTCGGCCAGCCGGGTCAGCATCTCGCTGCCCCGACCGTCGACAGCAGGGGCTTCAGGACCGCGAACAACTGCGGCTTGTCATTGAGGTAAAAGTGGCCGCCCCGCAGCATCTGCACCGAGAAGTCCGCGGATGTGCGCATACCCCATTCGTGCAGGTCGGCTTCGCTGACGACGGGATCGTCGCTGCCTCCGAAGGCGTGGATCGGGCAGGACAGCAACGCGGTACTGTCCTCGTCGTCAGTCATGCACAGCCGCAGGTCATTTCGCGCTGTCGCGACGGCTCGATCGCGCAGCGAGGGCCATCGAATGATCTCGTGCGGCATTCCACCCAAATCGGACAGAAGTGTCGCAAGCTGGTGATCGTCGAGGGTGTTCACAGCATGAAGCGGCGCGGGCAGGTGTGGCGGAGCATATGAAGACAGGAAAACCGCCCGAGGCGGCGGGGCACCGTCTGCGGCCCGCCTGCATGCCAGCCGATAGGCCAACAGTGCGCCGAAGCTGTGGCCGAAGAACATGTGCGGGGCAGCCAGCGCGGGTCGCAGCTGATCGCTGACTTCGTCCACGAGGTGGCGCAGCGTGTCGAATCGCTCGCGGTGGGGAATCTCGACCGCAACGACTTCGACGGCCGGGCGCAGCGCCCGATTCCAGGCGTTGAACGTCGTCCGTCCCCCGCCTGCGTGGTGAAAGCAGAACAGTCGCACCGTCTCACCCGCCTGCCGGAGAGTCGGCGAGAATGGCGAGCTCTTCGGCGATCGTCTTCACCGTGTAGCGGATCTGTTCTTCCGAATGGCAGCTGGTGACGAAGAACCGCAACCGCGCCTTGTCCTCCGGCACGGCCGGGTAGAGGATCGGATTGGCGTTGATGCCGCGGCGCAGCAGCGCATTCGACAGCTTCAGCGCGGTGACGGAGCTCCCGACGATGCACGGGATCACCGGGGTGCCCTCGCTCTCGCCGGTGTCCACACCGGCTTCGCGGGCCAGCTCCAGAAACAGGGCGGACATGTCGCGTAGCCGCTTCAACGTCTCGGGCTCGCTGCGGATCGCCCAGATCGCCGCGAGCGACGCTGCCGCTGTGGGTGGCGGCATGCCGACGCTGTAGATGAAGCCCGGCGTCGTGTACTTCAGGAACTCGATGAGTTCCCTGCTGCCGCCCACGTAACCGCCGCAGCCGGCCAGCGCCTTCGACATTGTGCCCGACCACAATTCGACGTCGGCGCGGTCGACGCCGAAGTGCTCACCGATGCCACCACCGGTGGCACCGAGCACACCGATGCTGTGTGCCTCGTCGATCATCAGCAAGGCCTGGTGCTTGCGTTTGACCTCGATGAAGGCTGGCAGGTCCGGGATGTCGCCGTCCTGGCTGTAAACCCCTTCGATGATGATCAGCACCCGACGGTACTGGTGACGAATGCTGGTGAGCAGCTGGTCGAGCGCACCGGGGTCGTTGTGCGGGAACGGCCTGCGGGTGGCGCCGGAGAGCTTGCAGCCCTGCATGATGCTGTCGTGCGCGAGGCTGTCGTGGATCACCAGGTCGCCGCCGCCGAGCAGATGCCCGATCACGGTGACGTTGGTCGCGTGACCGCTGACCAGTGCCATCGCGTCCTCGGTGCCGAGCAGGTTCGCCAACTCGAGTTCCAATTCGCGGTGGACGGGCTTCTCCCCCGACAGCAGGCGCGACGCCGAGCAGGAGCTGCCCCATTGGCGCACCGCGTCCGACACGGCCGCGGCCACCGCGGGGTGACCCGACATGCCGACGTAGTTGTAGCTGGAGAAGTTGATGACCTCGGCACCGTTGATCACCGAGGTGTCGCGGGTGACGCCGTCGTTCACCAGGAAGTAGGGGTTCTCGACGCCGACGGCCTCGGCGAGCGCCTTCCGATCGGCCAACGCCTTGACTTCCTCGAACTCCCCGATCCGGAACTGCGGGCTCACTGTCGGCGCGACTTCCGTTGCCGCAGACTCCGGTACCCGTCCGCCCGCCATGGCGATCACATCGGCGATGGTCGTCGCCTGGCCGAATCCACTGGGGTCGATCGTGATGCCCTTGCGAGCGAGCCCGCTCGCAAGGTCGGTCACCATGATCGAATCGAAGCCGAGGTCGCCTGCGATGGTCTGCGCCGCGCGCAACTTGGCATCCGGGAAGCCGCTGACGCGTGCGACCTCGGCGCGCACAATCGCGGCGACGTCGACGGCCGGGTTCGCCTGCGGCGCGGGCGTCGTCGCGGCGGTGACCGGCGCGTCACCCTGGCCGTAGGCGGCCAGGACGGCCGCCTGTTCGCGAAACAGGGCGATGAGGTTGTCCATGGTCGAGTCCTTGGTGGCTGGGGCCGTGGTGGATACAGGTTCTTTCACCCAGAAGCGGTTGGCGGTGCTGAACGAGTAGCCACTGAGCCGGTGAGGAACCCGAGCTTCGTTGGGGTACAGCAGGTTCCAGTCGGGGTTCAGACCGTCGCGGTAAAGCGCGGCGACGACCTTGGTGACGCCTGTCGCGACGGTGAGGGCGGATGGCGCTTTGCGGTGGGCGCGCGTGATCATCGGAGCGAGCGTGCGCTTGGCGCCGAACTCGACGAGGTGTGTCGGCTCGGCGTGCATCGCCTCTGCTGCCGCGTCGGCGAACCGAACGGTGGCACCGATGTGCTCGGTCCAGTAGTCCGCATCCATCGGCTCGTCGTCGCCGAGCAGCCGGCCGCGCAGCGTGGAAAAGATCGGGAAAACGGGTAGTCGGTACGAGATTTCGGTAGCGATCGACGCGAACTTCGCGGTCATCGGCTCCATCAGTCGGGAGTGGAAAGCGTGCGACACGTTGAGCCGACGTGCGGTGATCCCGACGCCTGCCAGGGTGTGCACGGCCTCGTCGATCGCCTCCATCGCACCCGACAACACGACTTCGTCGGTCCCGTTCACTGCGGCGAGGTCGAGGCCCACTCCGGTCACGTCGTCGACACCCGCCCGGACCGCCAGCATGCCGCCGCCGTCGGGTAGCTGTTGCATGAGCCGACCGCGTGCGATCACCAGCCGGCAGGCGTCGTCGAGGCTGAACACCTCGGCGATCGCGGCGGCGGCGTACTCGCCGATGCTGTGGCCGAGCAGCCAGGCGGGTTCGGCACCGAGTTGAAGCAATGCCCGCGCCTGCGCGTACTGCAGCGCGAAGATCGCGGGCTGGGCGAATTCGGTGTCGTTCACGCGGTTGTCGTTCATGATCGAGGTGATCCGCACGCCAAGGTGCGGCAGCATCGCGGCGTCGACGGCGTCAAAGGCGGCGCGGAACACCGCGTTGCTTTCGTACGCCGCCATGCCCGGGTACTGCGTGCCCTGCCCGCTGAACAACCAGCCCGCCGACATTCCCGCCGCGGTGCCGATTTCGAAGTCGCCGCGCAGTGCCGCGACGGACTCGGCGCGGTCAGCGGCGACGACGGCGAGCCGAACCTTGCCTGAAGACTTGATCCGGTTCGTCGAGAAACCCAACTGGGCGATCGGGACGTCACTGTTCTCGATGTCGTCGGCGAGCTGTAACGCGTTGCAGTGCAGCGCCTCCGGCGAGTCGGCTGACAGGGTGAACACGCCGTCGCCGGCTGCGGTCGAAGCTGGCTCAACCGCAGGTGCACTGGCGAGCACCATATGGCAGTTCGTGCCGCCGATTCCGAAGCTGGAGACCCCCGCATACACGGTTTCGGCCGGGAGTTCCATCGGCGAAGTGAGCAGCCGCAGTCCCCCGGCGGCCAACCGAAGTCGGGCGTTCTCGGTCTCTGCGAACCGGGACGCAGGCACCACCCGGTGATGCAGGCTCAGCGCAATCTTGATCAGCCCTGCGATGCCTGCCGCGCCCTCGGTATGGCCGAGGTTGCCCTTGATCGACCCGATTGCGCAGGGCTCGTCGCGGCCCGAGCGGTGCGCGTCGGCCATCGCCTTCGCCTCGATCATGTCGCCGAGAAGCGTTCCGGTGCCGTGCGCTTCGAGGAAGGCGATCTGCGCAGGCACGATGCCGGCAGCCCGATATGCGGTGGCGGCCACCTGCTGCTGGGCCCAGCGGTTCGGCGCGGTGATGCCGTTGCTGCGGCCGTCGCTGTTGACCGCGCTGCCCTTGATCACGGCGTAGATCGGCAGACCTGCGGCCACCGCGTCTTCCAGCCGTCGCAGCACGACGACCGCCACGCCTTCGCCGCGGCCGATTCCGTCGGCTGCGCCGCTGAACGGTTTGCAGCGCCCGTCCGGTGCGGCCAGCCCGGCCTGCGTGTAGAAAACGTTGACGGCGGGGGTCAGGGTGAGGTTGACCCCGGCGGCGATGGCCTGGTCGCATTCGCCGTTGCGCAGCGCCTGCGCGGCCACGTGCACTGCGACAAGCGACGACGAGCACGCGGTGTCCACAGCGAGGCTCGGCCCTCTGAGATCGAGTTGGTAGGACAGCCGGTTGGCCGTCATGAAATAGCCGTTGCCCGAACCCGATTGCGCGGTGATTTCGCGGTAGTCCGTCAGATGTACATGCGCCCATTCGTTGGCCATCACCCCGACGAACACTCCGGTGGCCGAACCGGCCTGTGCACGCGGGTCGAGCGTGGCGTCTTCCAGCGCGCGCCACGTCGCCTGCAGAAGCAGGCGCTGTTGGGGATCCATCGCCTGGGCCTCGCGCGGCGTGATGCCGAAGAAGTCGTTGTCGAACGCGTCGGCGTCGCTGATGAACCCGCCGGTGCGGTGGTTGAGGGTCCCGTCGTCATGCAGTTCGGCCGCGTTGAAGCGGTCCGCCGGAATCTCATCGATGCCGTCGGCGCCGTCCAGCAGCAGTTTCCACAACGCGGCCGGATCGCCCGCCTTCGCGAAGCGGCAATCGATTCCGACGACGGCGACGTCGCTCATTACGCCACCGCCTCCTGCTGCTCGGCGACGGCGGCGTCGATGAACTCGGCGATGTGAGCCAGCGTCGGGTAGTCGAAGATCATCGTCGGGTCGACGTCGATGTCGAAGTGTGCTTCCACATCCCCGACGAGGCTGACCGCGTGCACCGAGTCGACGCCCATCTCGGCGAGCGGCACCATCGGATCGATCGCGGTGGTTGACACCTCGAGATAGGACGCGAGCTGCGCGGTGAGCCAGCGCAGGATCGAGCGGCGGTCGGCGTTCATGTGAGGGCTCCTACGGTTGCGGTGCTGTCGTGGACGACATCGGTCAGTTCGGCGTTGAGGAAGGCCGCCCGCATCGATGCGCGCTGCACCTTTCCGCTTGTGGTCAGGTGGATGCCGGAACGGTTGACGAAAACCACTGCGGGAGCGGAGATGTCGAAGGCGCGGGCCACGGAACCCTTGACGGCGCCGGCGAGCTCGCCGTAGCTCGTATCGCCGAGCAGTTCCGGTTTGACCGACTGAATCAGGACCAGCCGTTCGGCGTCGTCGACGTCGACCGACACCGCGACCCCGCGTGCACCGGCGACGGCCGGGTGCACGCCCTGCACGAACTCCTCGATGTCGTGCGGATACAGGTTGCGGCCGTTGACGATCAACAGGTCCTTGAGGCGGCCGGCCACGTACAGCTCGCCGTCGTGGAGCAGTCCCAGATCGCCGCTGCGCAGATAGGGCCCAACGCCGCCGGAGGTGTACGCGTCGAACTTTTCGAACGTCTCCGCGAGGCGCTGGTAATAACCGGCCGCGACGCTGGCGCTGCGCAACCAGATCTCGCCGACGCGGCCCTCAGGCAACTCACGCAAGGTGTGTGGGTCGACAATGCGCACGTCGATACCGAGTGCAGGCGCGCCCGAACTCATCAGGCTGACCGCACGGCCCGTGGCAGGTTCGTAGCGGTTCTGCTCGAGCGCATCAGCGTCGGCGTCCAGAAAACGTGGGTGATCGCGGGCGAAGGTGGCCATCAGCGTCACCTCGGCCATGCCGTACGCGGGACTCATTGCCGACGGTGCGAAACCGAACGGAGCGAGCATCTCGGTAACCCGCTCGACGGTGCGACGGCGAACCGGTTCGGCGCCGTTGAGCGCCACCGCCAAGGAGGAAAGGTCAAGGCCGGCCAGTTGTTCTCCAGTCACCCTCCGCGCGATCAGGTCATAGGCGAAATTCGGTGCAGCGGTGTGGGTTCCGCGGTAATCGCTGATCATCCTGAGCAGCCGGACCGGCTGCTTGAGGAACGCGAGAGGTGACATCGCGATGACCTTCGCACCGACGGAGAAAGCGCTCAGGACGCTGATGAGACCCATGTCGTGAAAATGTGGGATCCAGCCGGTGAAGACAGAACCGTCGGACACTGTCAGTGCCGCGGTGATCGCGGCGGTGTTGCTCATCACGTTGCCGTGGGTGACGACGACGCCCTTCGGGTCGCCCGTCGACCCGGACGTGTACTGAAGAAAGGCGACGGTGTCGGCCGCGATGGCAGGCATGCTCCACGCGTCGGGGTCGACCGGCTTCGATTCGTCGATGGCCTCGAACACAATTGGGTCGTCCAGGCCGAGACCGTCAACGCCCGCTGCGAGGAGGTCACGAAGCTTGGCGGTCGTCAGCGCCAGACTGCTGTCCGCATCGCGCACTATCCGGGCGACCCGCTGCATGCTGCGCGAATCATGCGGCAGCGGTGCAGGTATCGCGATCACTCCGGCGTAGAGGCAACCAAGGAATGCCCGCCAGAACTCGAGGCCGGGTTCGAACAACAACAGCACCGGTCGGGAGGCCTCGGGCCGCGAGGTAAGCCACACGGCCACCTCGCGGGCTCCGCGGTCGAGGTCGCGGAACGTCGCGACGTCCTCGACGAGGGTTCGACCGGACTCCTGCAGAAATGTGAAAGTGCGGCGCTCACCGTAGGTTTCGAAGTGGGAGCGGAGACGCTCGACGAGATTCACGCTGTCCTCGCTTCGACGAGATCGGCGCCGACAGCCGTGACGATCGTGCGGCTGATGGCGGCTGTGACGGCGTGCGCAGCCTCCTGCAGCAGCATGTGCCCGGCGAAGGGGTGGTGCTCGTGTGCGGCGCCGGGGACGGCGGCGGCCATGTCGTGCGAGTGCGACGGCGGCGTCAGGACGTCGGCTCCCCCGCTGAGGATGATCGTCTGGGCGCGGACCGAGGCGAGCGTGGCGGTCTGGTCGTAGGACCGCAGACTGGGCAGGAACCCGACGGCGGAGTCGAGGGATGTGGTGGCAGCAAGGGCATTGGCGAACAACGCGCTCAGTGTCGAACGCGCGTTGTTGCCGATCTGACGGGCCAACGTCGCGCATACGGGCTTGGTCAGCAGCCGAATGGCGCGCTGCGGCGCGAAACCGGCGAGCCCGCACAGCATGTCGGTTGCGGGGCTGGCCAACAGTCGAGCGAGGCCGCGCTCGGCGAGCCGGCCCGCGGCCGTCGCAACGAGGATCAGTCCGTGCGGCTCCACCGGCCGATCGGCGCGAGGCAGGCCAAGGTAGGCGAGGGCGACCATGCCGCCCATCGAGTGACCCGCGAGGGTGACTCGGCCAGTGACCCGAAGAGCGGTCAGGACGTCGGCGAGATCTTCGGCGAGCTGCGACACCGTGTAGGTGCGTTTCGGCGCGGAATCCGACTCGCCGTGGCCGCGGTGGTCATAGCTGATGATGCGGATGCGGTCGCCCCACTGCCGGGTCAGTTGCCGGATCTGGTCTGCCCATGAGCCCTGCTCGAGGCACAGCCCGTGCAGCAGCACCACGGTGGCCTCGGGGTGCCGCGGCCCTTGGTCGCGCACTGCGAGCCGGATACCGTCGCGTACGACGACGATCCGTTCGGTGCCGGAGCCTGCGGTGACCATGACGAAAATGGTCAGGGATCAGCCAGTGGCTCCGTAATCGTCGCGACGCCAGATTCCGCTGCTCGATGGAGAGGGTTTTCTAGCCGCCTGGTAAGCCTGCCTGCGATCTCCACCGGATCTCCACACAACCTCCAAGCTCGGATACCCGCTGTTGGCGAGCATCGAGCGCATGCGCGAAATCCTGATTGCCTCGCTGTCGCCGGTCGGTCACATCGCTCCCCTGCTGAACGTCGCGCAGGGTTTGGTGGACCGCGGCGACCGCGTCACCGTGCTCAGTTCCGCGGCCCACGCCGAGAAGATCCGCGCCGTCGGCGCAACGCCGGAGGCCATCCCGCCCGAGGCCGACTTCGACCTGACCCGACTCGACATCGACCTGCCTGGCCGCGCCGAGACCTCTGGCATCAAGCGGGTCAACTTCGACATCGTCCGGTTGTTCGTGCAGCCGATGCCCCACCAGACGAGGGCGCTGTCGGCGTTGATGTCGCAGACCCGGTTCGACGCGATCATCGCCGATGCGGGTTTCTTCGGGATACTGCCGTTTCTGCTCGGTGATCGCGCGGCCAGGCCGCCGGTGCTGGCCTACAGCACCACCCCGCTGATGATCAGCAGCCGTGACACCGCGCCGACCGGGATGGGGCTGCCGCCGTCGACGAGTCCGCTGGGCCGGCTGCGCAACCGCGCGCTGCACCTGCTGGCGCAGCGGGTGCTGCTGCGCCAGTCGCACAACGCCGCCAACTATCTGCTCGACCATCTGAACAGTCGACGGCTGCCGATGTTCTTGCTCGATGCCGGGTTGCTCGCCGACCGCTGCATCGCGCCGACGGTCCCCGAATTCGACTATCCGCGCAGCGACCTGCCCGACCACGTGCGCTACGTCGGTGCGGTGCACCCGGCGCCGTCGCGGGGCTTTCGGCTGCCGCCGTGGTGGGCCGAACTCGACGGCGGCCGACCGGTCGTGCACGTCACCCAGGGCACCATCGACAACGGCGATCTGGGCAGGCTGCTGTCGCCGACGCTGCAAGCGCTCGAGGGTGAGGACGTCGTCGTGGTGGCCACCACCGGCGGTCGCGAAACGGCGCAACTGCGGCGACCGGCGAATGCCTATGTCGCCGACTACATTCCGCATGATCTGCTGCTGCCGAAGGTCGACGTGATGGTCACCAACGGCGGCTACGGCGCGGTGCAGCGCGCACTGTCGATGGGCGTTCCGCTCGTCGTCGCGGGCAACACCGAGGACAAGCCTGAGGTCGCCGCACGTGTGGCGTGGAGCGGCGCGGGCGTCAACCTGCGCACAGGCACGCCGACGCCGGGTGCGGTGCGCGCCGCGGCCCGCGACGTGCTCAACGACGGCCGCTATCTCGACGCGGCGCGCAGGCTCGAGGCGGCGTTCGCCAGGCGCTGCGGGGTCGCCGAGATCGCCGCACTCGTCGACGAGGTGATCGGCGAGCACCGCGAGGCGGTACACGCCGCCGATTGAACTTCTCGCTACCGACGACCGTCGTGGAAACAGAAAGTCGCGTAGTCGGCTACTCGTGAGGATCGCCAACGGACGGAGAAGGCTCGAGTCATGTTCACCGAACTGCAATTCGTCGCGGTAGCGGTCTTCTTGATGTGGGGCCTGGCAGCGTCGCTGTGCGGGCTACTCAAACCTGACGCCGACGAAACCAAGCTGGTCCATTCGGACCGCAGTTCGAGCGTAGAGAACTAAGCGGACTTGTCGCGGCGCTCACTGCGCGACGGCTTACGCGGCACGATCGTCGGAAGCACGTTGTCCTGCACGGTCTCCTTGGTGACGACCACCTTGGCGACGTCGTCGCGGCTCGGGATGTCGTACATCACCGGCAGCAGGACCTCTTCCATGATCGCGCGCAGGCCGCGGGCGCCAGTGCCACGGTGGATGGCCTGATCGGCGATCGCGTCCAGCGCGTCGTCGGTGAACTCCAACTCGACGCCATCCATTTCGAACAGCCGAACGTACTGCTTGACCAACGCGTTCTTCGGCTCGGACAGGATCTTGACCAACGACTCCTTGTCGAGGTTGGTCACCGACGCGACGACCGGCAGGCGGCCGATGAACTCGGGGATCAACCCGAACTTGATCAGGTCCTCGGGCATCACTTCGGCGAAGTGGTCCTGGGTGTCGATCTCGGCCTTGGAGTGCACCTCGGCGCCGAAGCCAAGCCCGCGCTTGCCGACCCGGTCGGAGACGATCTTCTCCAGGCCGGCGAACGCACCCGCGACGATGAACAACACGTTCGTGGTGTCGATCTGGATGAACTCCTGATGCGGATGCTTGCGGCCGCCCTGCGGCGGCACCGAGGCCTGCGTGCCCTCCAGGATCTTCAGCAGCGCCTGCTGCACGCCCTCACCGGAGACGTCGCGGGTGATCGACGGGTTCTCGCTCTTGCGGGCGATCTTGTCGACCTCGTCGATGTAGATGATGCCGGTCTCGGCGCGCTTGACGTCGTAATCGGCGGCCTGAATCAGCTTGAGCAGAATGTTCTCGACGTCCTCGCCGACATAACCGGCCTCGGTCAGCGCCGTGGCGTCGGCGATGGCGAACGGCACGTTGAGCATCTTGGCCAGCGTCTGCGCCAGATACGTCTTGCCGCAGCCGGTGGGCCCGAGCATCAGGATGTTCGACTTGGCGAGCTCGACGGGCTCAGCGCGCGAGTCGCGCATCTTCTCCTGCGCCTGAACGCGCTTGTAGTGGTTGTAGACGGCCACGGCCAGCGTCCGCTTGGCGGTGTCCTGGCCGATGACGTAGCCCTCGAGGAATTCGCGGATCTCCGCCGGCTTGGGCAGCTCGTCGAGCTTGACGTCGTCGGCATCTGCCAGTTCCTCTTCGATGATCTCGTTGCACAGGTCTATGCATTCATCGCAGATATAGACGCCCGGGCCCGCAATGAGCTTTTTCACCTGCTTTTGGCTCTTGCCGCAGAACGAGCACTTCAGCAGGTCACCGCCGTCTCCAATGCGCGCCATGGTGGTGGGGTCCTACTTTCCTCGCGGTCGGTAAAAAGCTGGCTACAGGTCACCCGTCAGGTGTTGGTCCCGACGCTACCCGTATGTTCCGGCGCGGTGCGACCGATAAAGCCGAATCGCGTCGGTGGTATTTATCTGTGTTCGCAGAACATATCGCTTGTCACACCCTGCAGCCCCCCGGAACCCGCCGCCGTGTCCCTGGCGTGTCGCCGCCGTTATGAGACCGAGAGGCCGCCCCCGCGCATAGCCGTAGAGTTGCGATGTGGTGTTCGCTGCGCCCCACGATACCGTGCTGATCGCCGACGGCGGTCTGGCGACTGAACTGGAGGCCCGCGGCCACGACCTCTCCGACGACCTGTGGTCGGCCCGCCTGCTGGTCGACGCACCTGTAGAGATTGTGGCCGTGCACAGCGCGTTCTTCCGCGCCGGCGCCGCGATCGCGACGACGGCG
Organism: Mycobacterium sp. 3519A; assembly: GCF_900240945.1. Taxonomy (NCBI): domain Bacteria; kingdom Bacillati; phylum Actinomycetota; class Actinomycetes; order Mycobacteriales; family Mycobacteriaceae; genus Mycobacterium; species Mycobacterium sp. 3519A. The sequence continues at coordinate 385,820 of NZ_OESG01000011.1, read as the reverse complement.
AGCTATCAGGCGTCCTTCGACGGGTTCGCTGAACGCGGAATCTCGCGCGCCGACGCCGCCGGGTTGATGCGGCGCAGCGTGGAGTTGGCTCGGCAAGCCCGCGACGAGGTCGGCCACGGGTGGGTGGCCGCGTCGGTCGGGCCGTACGGCGCCGCGCTGGCCAACGGCGAGGAGTACGTCGGCCGCTACGGGCTGTCCGTCCCCGCGCTGAGGGACTGGCATCGCCCGCGGCTGGAGGTGCTGGTGGCCGCCGAGCCTGACGTGCTGGCGCTGGAGACGGTGCCCGATGTCGACGAGGCCGAGGCGTTGGTCGACCTGGTCGGTGAGGTGGGCGTGCCCGCGTGGCTCTCGTACACGATCGCGGGGACGACGACACGCGCCGGGCAGCCACTGGCCGACGCGTTCGCGGTCGCCGCCGACGTCCCGGAAATCGTTGCGGTAGGCGTGAATTGCTGCGCGCCCGCCGACGTGCTCGGCGCCGTCGAGATCGCCAGCGAGGTGACCGGTAAGCCCGTCGTCGTCTACCCCAACAGCGGCGAATCCTGGGACGGCGAGCGCCGCGTCTGGATCGGCGACAGCCGATGGTCGCCGGGTCTGGCGCCGTCGTGGGCGGCGGCGGGCGCGCGCATCATCGGCGGGGGTTGCCGGGGACGACCGGGCGACATCGCCGCCCTGGCGGTGACTCTGCGCTGAGGGCGCTCCGCACTCAGGCGTGTGCGCCGTGGGCGCAGAGTCAACCGCGGAAGCTAGGCAGTCTGGGCCGACAGCTTGCGGTACTCCAGGACCGTGTCGATGATCCCGTAGTCCTTGGCCTCCTCGGCCGTCAGGATCTTGTCGCGGTCGGTGTCCTTGCGGATGACCGCGGCATCCTTGCCGGTGTGGCGGGCCAGCGTGGCCTCCATCAGCGTGCGCATCCGCTCGATCTCCTTGGCCTGGATCTCCAGGTCGGAGAACTGGCCTTGGATGACGCCGGACAGCGCGGGCTGGTGGATCAGCACGCGGGCGTTGGGCAGCGCGAGCCGCTTACCCGGCGTACCGGCGGCCAGCAGCACCGCGGCCGCCGATGCGGCCTGCCCGAGGCACACCGTCTGGATGTCGGCGCGCACGTACTGCATGGTGTCGTAGATCGCCATCAGCGACGTGAACGAGCCGCCGGGCGAGTTGATGTACATGGTGATGTCGCGGTCGGGATCCAGCGACTCCAACACCAACAGCTGGGCCATGATGTCGTTGGCCGAGGCGTCGTCGACCTGCACGCCGAGGAAGATGATGCGTTCCTCGAAGAGCTTGTTGTACGGGTTCGATTCCTTGACGCCGAAGCTGGAGTGCTCGATGAACGACGGCAGGATGTAGCGGGCAGTGGGCGCAGGCCCACGATGTGTGAGATCGGTCTGGTCGGTCATGGCTTGACTCCGTTGACGTTGGCGTTGGTGATGATGTGGTCGACGAAGCCGTATTCGAGGGCTTCCTGCGCGGTGAACCAGCGGTCGCGATCGGAGTCGGCCTCGATGCGCTCGATCGGCTGGCCGGTGAACTCGGCGTTGAGCCGGAACATCTCCTTCTTGATCACCGCGAACTGCTCGGCCTGGATCGCGATGTCCGCGGCGCCACCGGTGATACCGCCGAGCGGCTGGTGCATCAGGATCCGGGCGTGCGGCAGCGCGTAGCGCTTGCCCTTGGTGCCGGCGGCGAGCAGGAACTCGCCCATCGAGGCGGCCATGCCCATCGCGTAGGTGGCGACGTCGCACGGCGCCAGCACCATCGTGTCGTAGATCGCCATGCCCGCGCTGATCGAGCCGCCAGGCGAGTTGATGTAGAGGTGGATGTCCTTGGTGGGGTCCTCGGCGGCCAGCAGCAGGATCTGCGCGCACAGCCGGTTGGCGATGTCGTCATCGACCTGTGAACCGAGGAAGATGATGCGTTCGGACAGCAACCGCTCGTACACCGAGTCGACAAGGTTGAGCCCTGCCCCGGCACCACGCATGTCAGTCACGACTGGATACCTGCTTTCTGTTCACGTGCTAGTTCACTCGACACTAACCAACCTGCGCCGCCGAGCACTCCCCAGAAGAGGCCCGTTCGCTCACAGCGTCACTTGGCGTCGGCGGGTTCCTCGTCGGAGGTGGTCTCCTCGGCGGCCTCGGTGGGCTCATCAGCAGCCTGCTCGGCCTGCTGACCCGACGGCCCGAAGAACTCCGTGGTGTCGATCACGTTGCCGTCGGTGTCGGTGACGGTGCCGCCGTGCACCACCGCCGCGACGGTCAGGCCGCGACGCACGTCGGCGAACATCGCGGGCAGCTGATTGTTCTGCTGCAGGTACTGCAGCAGCTGCTGCGGCTCGAGGCCGTACTGACGCGACATCAGCACCAGCCGTTCGGTCAGGTCGTTTTGGCCGACCTGGATGTCGAGCTTGTCGGCGATGGCGTCCATCAGCAGCTGCGTCTTGACGGCCTTCTCCGCGTTGGTGCGATTGTCGTTGTCGAACTCCTCGCGGCTGCTGCCCTGCGCCTCGAGCGCTTCCTCGAACTTCTTCTCGTCGTGATCGAGGCCGTGGATGGCGTTGTGCAGCGTGTCGTCGATCTGGGCCTGCACGATCTTCTCGGGCAGCGGGATCTCGGTCTGCTCGAGCAGCACCTCGATCGCCTTGTCGCGGATCTGCTCGGCCTGCTGGACGCGCTTGACCCGCTGCACCTGCTCGACGAGGCTGGCCTTGAGCTCCTCGATGGTGTCGAATTCGCTTGCCAATTGCGCGAACTCGTCGTCGGGCTCGGGAAGCTCACGCTCCTTGACCGACTTCACGGTGACGGTCACCTGGGCCTCTTTGCCTGCGTGCTCGCCGGCGGCCAGGGTGGTGGTGAAGACGCGGGTCTCGCCCTCCTTGAGGCCGATGATCGCGTCGTCGAGACCCTCGATCAGCTGACCTGAGCCGACCTCATGCGACAGGCCCTCGGTCTTGGCCTCGGGCACGTCCTCACCGTCGACGGTGGCCGACAGGTCAATGGAGACGAAGTCGCCGTTTTCGGCGGCGCGCTCGACGCCCTTCAGTGTGCCGAAGCGAGCGCGCAGGCTCTGCAGTTCGGCGTCGACCTCCTCGTCGGTCACCTCGATCGGGTCGACGGTGATCTTCAGCCCGTCCAGGTCGGGAAGCTCGATCTCCGGGCGGATGTCGACCTCGGCGGTGAAGGTGAGGTCCTGCCCGTACTCCTTGTTGGTGATGTCGATCTCGGGCTGGCCGAGCGGCTGCACCTCGGAGGTGGTGACGGCCTCGGTGTAGCGCGCGGGTACGGCGTCGCCGATGACCTGGTCGAACATCGCCTGCTTGTCGACGCGCGCCTCGAGCAGCTTCACCGGCACCTTGCCCGGCCGGAATCCGGGCATCCGGACCTGCTTGGCCATCTGCTGGAACGCGGTGTCGATGTCGGGTTGCAGCTCGGTGAAGGGCACCTCCACGTTGATGCGAACCCGCGTCGGGCTCAACTTCTCGACGGTGCTCTTCACGCTCTTGCTCCTTATGTCTAGTGGTATGCGTCTGGAGTCGGGGTGACAGGATTTGAACCTGCGGCCTTCCGCTCCCAAAGCGGATGCGCTACCAAGCTGCGCTACACCCCGGTTGTACTGCTCCTCGCGCTAGCGCTCGTCGCGGCACCTCGTGTGGCCTGGCCGCGAAACGCAGACCTGACCACGCGAGATACTACGGGCTGAACACGCGAACCATTTAATTGGATTTGATTCGGGCGGCGCTAGTACAGTCTGCTGGTGCTGCACATGCGGGCGTAGCTCAATGGTAGAGCCCTAGTCTTCCAAACTAGCTACGCGGGTTCGATTCCCGTCGCCCGCTCCACCAGGCCCGGCGGTCATGCCGGCCGAGTCGAAACACCGGGGCCGGCCCGTCGCTTGCGACGCCTTTTCTGCTCGCCCCGCCGTCGAAGATCGCCCTGAGGCGATATCCAAACACCACACCCCAAGCGCGACGCGCGCACGCCGCTGTCCACCCTGCGTGGTTGACGGCGGGCGACGTGCGCCCTAATCTACTAATGGTTACTATCGCAGTAACCATTAGTAATCCTCGGGAGGACCAAGATGACGACGTATTCCAGCGCCTCGCTCAGCGACCGCGTGCTGCACCTGCCAACCATCGATGTCATCGCGGCCGTCCTCGGCCGCTACGGGCTCGTGATCGTCATCGGTTGGATAGGAGCGCTGAAGTTCGCGAACTTCGAGGCGCATCAGATCCAGCCGCTCGTCGCACACAGTCCGTTCATGGGCTGGCTGTACCACTTCCTGCCCGTGTACACCTTCTCCGCGCTACTGGGCGTCTTCGAGGTCGCCGCCGCGGTGTTGCTGGCCATCAAGCCGCTGGCTCCGCGCCTATCGATCGCAGGCAGCCTGATGTCCATCGTGTTGTTCGTATCCACGGTCAGCTTCTTGTTCAGCACACCGGGTGTCGGCGAACCCGCCGGTGGCGGCTTCCCCGCGATTTCGCTGACCGGTGAGTTTCTCCTCAAAGACATTCCGCTGCTCGGCCTTTCGTTCTGGACGCTGGCCGATTCGATCCGCGCCGCCCGACGACGCAAGACGACGGTGTAGCACCCCACGCTGCGGCATCGGATCGACGTCGAGGAGGGCGAGGTGTGGTTCAACAGTTTCGCGGCAGCGCTGGCGGTCTGCCTGTCCCTGGTGGTGTTCGGCAGCCAACAAGCGGCCGCCGAACCCGGCGACCTTGTCCGCCTGGTCGACGAACTCGCAACCGCCGAACAGCGATTGAGCGATGTCGGCGCCGAGATCCAGACACGGCAGGAACAGGTCAACAAGGCGATCGTCGACGTGCAGTCCGCAAGAGACCTTGCCGACCGGGCTTCGCGGAATGTGGCAGACAGCCGGCGCGCCGTTGCCGACGCAAATGCGGCGATCGCGTCTGCGCAACAGCGGTTCGATCGGTTCGCGGCCGCCACGTACGTCAACGGACCGTCCGCCTCGTACCTGACCGCGGTGAGCCCGGAAAGCCTGATCGAAACGGATTCCCAGGAGCACGTCTTGGCGCAGAGCTTCGTCGTCGCCGTGGACACTCTGCGGCGAGCCCGAACGCTGCTGGCCAACAAAGAATCAGCGGCCAGGGCGGCCCAACAGAGGGCGAGCGTCGCAGCCGATGCCGCCCGTCAAAGCCAGGACGATGCGGTGACCGCCCTCGGCGCCGCTCAGCGGGATTTCGGCGTCCGGCGCGCCGAGGTCGATCAGGCGCGTGCCCGCCGCGACGCCGCACGGGCCCGGCTGGCCGCAGCACTGCCGGGCGCCGGGCCGCAAGCCACCGCGCCGCGGCCGGATGCGGGCCCGGCCGGCGACGACTGGGACCGCGCGTCGGGGCCCGCCGCAGCAAGTGCCCCGGTCCGATGGGACACCACCTTGCCGATGGTGCCGAGCGCCAATGTGGCGGGCGATCCCGTCGCAGTTCTCAATTCGGTTCTCCAGATTTCCGAGACCTCGGCGCAGGTGACCGCGCAACTGGGTCGCTCGTTCCTGTCGGCGCTCGGCATCGATGTCGGCGGCCAGTCCGGTGGCACCGGGATCACCAACGGTCGGATCCCGCGCGTGTACGGGCGGCAGGCGTCGGAATACGTGATCCGTCGAGCCATGTCGCAGATCGGCATTCCGTATTCCTGGGGCGGGGGCAACGCCGCGGGCCCGTCACGAGGCATCGACTCCGGCGCAGGCACAGTCGGCTTCGACTGTTCGGGAATCGTTCTCTACGCGTTCGCGGGAGTCGGAATCAAACTGCCCCACTATTCGGGCGACCAATACAATTCCGGCCGCAAGATACCGTCGTCACAGATGCGGCGCGGCGATCTGATCTTCTACGGCCCCAACGCAAGTCAACACGAGGCGCTGTATCTCGGTCAGGGCAGGATGCTCGAAGCACCCTTCACAGGTTCTGATGTGCACATCTCCCCCGTGCGCACCACGGGCATGACCCCGTACGTGACCCGCCTAATCGAATATTGAAGGCCGACAACCGAAGTGAGTCAGTCCCGTTGACGTTGCGCGTGCCGGGCGACCCGGGCGCGGTTGCCGCACAGAGCCGAGCACCACTCCCGACGGAAGTGATCCTTGACGAAGTAGTACGCGCAACCGGGCGCCGTGCATGGCCGAAGTTGTTGCCACTGAGGGCTGGTGATGAGATCGATCGTCTGTCGGGCGACCAGGGTGGTCAACGCATCGGCATACGACTTCCCAGCCCAGAGTTGACGCCGTGTCAATCCGCGATCGTCGGGCTGAAGTTCGGGCCACACCGAAGTCGCAGTGGCAGTGGCATTGACGATCGACATCGCCGTGGGCAAATCGGGAACAGGCGACTGCCCCACTGTTCGCGGATCGTCGGTGTGCTCGGCCGCGAGCCTGCGAACCGCGTCGCGTAGACGGATCAGCCGCTCCACGGCGTCCTCGGAGACCTTGTCGGCTTCCTGGCCAGCCGGAGTCAATTCGGACTGTGCGCCGACGGCCTTGACCCAATCATTCGCATACATCCGATCGGCGATCGCGTCGTGAACGCCATGACGATCGATGTAGATAGTGTTGACGAGGGAAAGCGGTGCAGGCTCGTTCAGTCGGGGCGGGGGTGGCGTAGGCGTCACGGATCCTTCCATCCTGTCGTCTGGGCTAGCAGTCGCCTGACCGCAATCCTAATGGTTAGGTGCAAGCGGTGGCATTAGCTTGCCCGGCCCTAATGCTTGCACAGGCAGGCAACGTTAGCTCTGGACGTCGTATTCCTGAGGCCCACCGGCGCTCGCTCGGAGCGCTGGCGAGCAACGCGGTGACGCGATCCTGCCAACGGCCGATCAATCGCTGCCAGCGGAATTAATGGCAACGATGCCTTGTTGCCATTAGTACATTGCTAATAGACCTTCAAGGAGACCCATCATGAAGAAGTTCGGAATCGCCTCGCTGATCGCAGGTGCGCTGACCGCCGGAGTCCTCGGTCTTGCCGGCCCTGCCCAAGCGGACATCGGCCACCACATCTGGGTCAACACCATCACCCAACCCCACGTATACGTTCCGCACGTGGACACCTCGGTTCACCCCTGAGGCCCCGCGGCAAACACGGAAATCGGGCGGCTTCGGCCGCCCGATTCTTCGTTGTGCGACCGCAGCGATTGAAACCCGCAATTCTGACGCGACGGTCAATAACTCATGGAATAGTTGCTACGGCAAACATTGATGCGGATCGGTGTTTTCCGGGGGGTCGTCGTGACAGACAGACATGCGAAATACGTCGGTCTCGCTGTGGCAGTCGGCATCGGTAGTTGGGCGCTGACCACCCCGTCGGTGGCGTGGGCCGAAGATCCGCCGTCAACGTCGACCAGCGACGCGTCGGAGTCCACGACGACCGCATCGGAATCGACTGTGTCGACTGGTCCCTCGAAGTCGGACGCATCGCCGGCAGATACGAAATCCGACGAAAAACAGGGCGTCGACCCGGCGCCGTCGACGTCGCCCACCGAGACGGAAGCAACACTCGACAACGGCGTGATCGTGCGGTCCTCCGGCGGCGCGGTGACGTCCGCACCGGACAACGAGGCCAAGCCTTCGCACTCCGACGACGACACCGACGTTCCCGATCCGGACGACACGCAACGACCCGTCGCCCCGGCCGACAAAAAGGCCCGCAATGAGCCGCGACGCAGCTCGCGGATCGCGGCCACGCCGGAAACCCGTTCCAACACAACTCAACTCGGCACGAGCAACGGATCGGACGGCTCCGCCAGCCGTGCAGTCGACGACCCGCAGCCGACGAACAACACGCCTGTGACCGAAAGCGTCGCCGCCAAGACCGTGATCCCAATGGCGGTCACTGCCGCTGTCGTCGCGCCCGCTCCGACCCCGGCGCGGAAGCCGGTCCCCGACCTACGGATGGCCCCGGCCACGGTGCTCCAGACCGCGGCCCGGCTGCTCAACGTGGCGCTGGCACCGCTGCTCGGACCTGGCCCCGCGACCCCGCCAGATTCGCCGCTACTGTGGGGATTGCTGGCCTGGGCGCGCAGGCAGTTCGGTCTGGCCGCGCCGACGACGACCGCTGCTGTTACGACGGCGCAGAGCACCCTGGCCGCCACGTCGGGCCTGCCCGCCGACCTGGAACGCACCGTTTTGGTGTCGGGCCTCGACCAGCCACTGGACTTCCGGTTCCTGCCGAATGACGGCGGCATCTTGATCGCCGAGAAGAACGGCGCGATCAAGCTCTACCATGACGGCCACACCGAGACCGTGATCACGCTGCCGACCAGTACCGGCGGCGAACGCGGAATCGGCGGCATCGAAGTCGATCCCGACTTCGAGACCAACCACTACCTCTACGCGTCCTACACCACCGTCAATGCCGCAGGCACCAACGTGAACCGGTTGTCCCGCCTCACCCTCAGCGACGATCTGCATGCCGTGGACGCCGAACGCGTGATCCTCGAGTTGAGCGAGCCCAACCCGATACACCACGGCGGCACAATCCGTTTCGGGCCCGTCGACCACATGCTGTACTGGTCGACCGGCGAAAACAACTTCGCCCCGAACGCCCAGGACCTGTCGAACCTGCACGGCAAGATCATTCGCATCGACCCGGTGTCGCTGAAAGCCGCGGCGGGCAATCCCTTCCTGAACACGCCGGGCGCGCGACCGGAGATCTTCGCCTACGGCCTGCGCAACCCCTTCCGGTTCACGTTCACGCCCGACGGCAAGCTGCTGGTCGGCGACGTCGGCAGCGCGGACTGGGAAGAACTCAACCTCGTCACCGCGGGTGCCAACTACGGGTGGCCCCTTGCCGAAGGCAATTGCAGCGGTTGCGGTTTCGTGAACCCGATCTATACCTACCCGCACACCGGGCTGCCCGCCCGGGCCGGCGCCATCACCTCGGTCCTCTACTACACCAGCGACGCGCTGGGAGAGCAGTACCAGAACCGGGTGTTCATCTCCGATTACACCCTCGGCTGGATCAAGATGCTGACCTTCGACAAGGACTTCACCAGTCTGATCGACGTCGCAACGTTCGACGATCAGGCCGGTATCGTTCTGCAGCTGTTGCAGGGACCGGACGGAAACATCTACCAACTCGACTATCGCGGCGAGCTTTCCGTCATCGCGCCGTCGGGCGGTAACCGGGCCCCCAAGGCCGTCATCTCCGCGACCCCCGACCAGGGCTACGCCGACCTTGCGGTGCAGTTCTCCGGCGCCGGATCAACCGACCCGGAAGGCGCTGAGCTGACCTATCTTTGGGACTTCGGCGACGCGGGTGATGCGGACACGTCGACCGCGGTCACCCCCACGTGGACCTACACCGAGAACGGTTCCTACCTCGTCACGCTGACCGTGACGGACGCCGGCGGCAAGACGAACCAGGCGACCCATCAGATCGTCGTCGGCAGCGTCACCCCCACGATCGACACCCTCACCGTCAGCCAACCGAAATACAACGCCGGCGACACCATCACCTTCACCGCGACGGCGTCGGATGCCGACGACGGTGCGCTCGACAGCAGCGCCTACCACTGGAGGGTGCTGTTCCGCCACGCCGACCACATCCACCCGTTCGCCGACGACATCGTGGGACCCAACGGCAGCATCACCATCCCCCGCGACTCCCACAACGTGGACACGACGCGCTACGAGATCATCCTCACCGTCACCGACAGCTCCGGACTGTCGACCAGCAAGTCGATCACGGTGAACCCCAATCTCGTTCAACTGCAGTTCACGTCGAACGACCCGGATGCCGTCTACACGATCGACGGTGTGCCACACAAGGGCACGTACACCGAAACCGCGGTCGTCGGCGTCGAGCGCGTGATCGGCGCGCTGCCATCGCAATTCGTCAACGGCAAGCGACTGGTGTTCGGCTCCTGGTCCGACAGCAACCTGCCGACGCACACCATCGTGACACCGGCGACGGCGACGACTTACGTTGTGACATACGACGAATACATCGCTCCGAAGAGTCCCGAGCCTTGGTCGATCCCCTCGCAGATCCTGCTGTCACAGCGCGCCAACCTCGATCGCCTCGCCGGCGCCATCACCACTTCGGTCGGGCTTCGTAGCGCCGCACCGCTGCTCAACGCCGTCACCGACGTCATCGCCGTCGAGACGATCCGCGCTGTCGGAGCGGTGGCGGCGCTGGCGTCCAACGTCATTCCCGTCACCGCGACCGTGCTCAGAGCGCCCGCCGAGATCACCAATATCCTCGTCGACACCGCGCTCGCCTTAGTCCAGGCTGCGATCAGTCCCGACGGTCCCGCCGCGCTGGGCGCACTCGACCTCGTGCAGGTACTGCTGAAACAGGAAGTGGCCGAACAACAGGGCCTGATCCTCGGCGCGTTCGCGAACCTGATCGATGACGTCGCCACGGCGTACGCCGTGCCGCTACCGCCGCCGGCAGCGCCAGGTACGCAACCCATAGAGCGGTCGCTGACGATCGCAAACCAGGTTGCCGATTCGGTGTTCGCGATCGTCCGCGCCGCCGTCGCCGCGCCGGTACATGTGGCGAGCACCGCGACGAGGGGACTGCAGGTGTTCGCCGCTGCCAACCCGTCCATCGACCTCGTTCCCGATTGGGTCGCGTTCCTGCTCGGTCAGATCGTGCGGGAGTCGACCGACGGACGACACGCGGTGCTAGAGGCCATCATCAAGGCCGGTGAGGACCTCTCGACGGCGGCGAAAGCGCCGTTCTGAACAGCCAGTATGTGACTTCTCAAGTTGTAGCGCCCCGGCCGGGTTAATGTCCGCAAGGGCGTTCCGAGGGGAGAAGGTTCATGGTGTCGTATCAGTTCGGAGCGGTGGCCGTCGCGTTGGGCATCGGGTCGGCCGTCGTCGCCGGGCACGGGGTCGCGTCGGCCGATACGCCGGAAGGATCCACCGACAAAGCGGGTGCGACGGAGTCGACGCAGACCGAGAACTCCGCGGACACTCCGAAGGCCGAAGACCCCAAGGCCACACCAAAATTCGACGCCGACGTCAAAAAGCTGAAGCCGAAGAAGGGCACGAAGGGTCCGCGGTCCTCCGCCACCCAGTCCGTCAAACCCCACCGTGCGGCGGACGCCGCCGACGACGCCACCACGAAGCCGCGACCGAAGCGCACCGCGAAGGTCGACACCGCCGACGAGCCCAAGGCCGCCGTCGTCGACACCCCGCCGCAGCAAGCCGACACCACACCGGCGCTGGCGAAGGTGTCCACCCCCCCCAACCCGCCGCAAGACCCCGTGCAGATGGTGACCATTGCCGTCGCCAAGGCATTCGACGCGCTGGCACACCCGGCCACCGATCACACGCCGAAGCCGCCGCTCGAGACCACCGCCATGTTGACGCTGGCCACTGCGGCCCGACGTGAATCATCAACCGATACAACGACTCTCGACAAGACTGCGGATACGGCGACCACCAGCCTTTTCGTCGATTCGACGCCCGTCGTCGCGATCCCGCAGATCGCACCGCTGGCCTTCCTGCAGCACATCCCGGTCATCGGACCGGTCGCCGTCACCCCGATCGTCGCGATCATCCACCAGATCCCAGTCGTCGGCGACGTGCTGCATCCGTTCGTCGGATATCCGGTCGGGTCAGGCGCCCGTGATGTCAAGGTGGTCTCCCCCGACGGCACGCTGATCTACGTCCACTTCATGCCCGCGAGCGGGCTCAAACCCGGGCAGAAGGCACCCACCGTGCTCAACGGACCCGGGTTGGGACTGCCCGGTTCGACGAGCATCAACGGCACCCCGCTGGACGCCGTCCTGGCCGACGCGACCGGGATGATGAGCGTCGGCACACTGCGGCACGCCGGCTACAACGTGGTCACGTGGGATCCCCGCGGCGAATGGAATTCGGGCGGCAGACTGGAACTCAACTCCCCCGAATTCGAGGGCCGCGACATGTCGGCCATCATCAGCTGGATCGCCGACCAACCGGAGGCGCGCCTCGATGCGCCCGGCGATCCGCGGATCGGCATGGTCGGCGTGTCGTACGGAGGCGGAATCCAATTGGTGACCGCCGCCAACGACCACCGGGTCGACGCGATCGTGCCCGCGATCACCTACAACAATCTGGTCACCACGCTGTACAAGAACGCCGCGTTCAGGAGCAGTTGGGCCACACCCCTGACGGTGGTGATGCTGCTGACCGCCGGCGAGATCAATCCGAGGATCCTGCCGGTCGCCATCTACGGCGCCCTGACCGGGACGATGCTGCCGAGCGACCTTGCCATCTTGGACGCGCGCAATCCCGACATCAGCAAGATCACCGCGCCCACACTGCTCATCCAGGGCACCGCCGACACGATCTTCTCGCTGCAGCAGTCCGATGCCACCGCGCAGACGCTGATCGCCAAGGGAGTGCCGACCAAGGTGGTGTGGTTCTGCGGCGGACACGGTGTCTGCCTGAACAATCCGCTCGACCTTCGCGACGGCGCACTGATCCAGGACCGCACGCTCGACTGGTTGGACCGCTACGTGATGGGCCTGCCCGTGTCGACCGGTCCCCAATTCGAGTGGGTTGACCAACGCGGACAATGGTATTCGTCGAACACCTATCCGGTGGCCGCGGGCGGTTCGATCGTCACGTCGAGCAGCCAGCAGCGCTCGTTGCCGCTGATCCCGTACCTCGGCGGCTCGGGAATTCCGTTCGTCCCGATCGCCTTCACGGCCCCCTATGCGCTGAACCTCAGGACCGAAAAGGCGACGACGACCACCTATGTCGTTGGCGCGCCGAAGCTTTCGTTCAGCTACTCCGGCACCGGCACGAGCACCCACGTCTACGCTCAACTCGTCGACAACCAAACCGGTCTGGTGCTCAGCTACCTCGCCACCCCGATCCCCGTGACCCTGGACGGGGCGACGCACACGGTTGACCTTCCGCTGGAACCGGTTTCGTACACGATGCGGCCTGGCGATTCCGTCACCCTGCAACTGGTGGGCTCGGCGGGGCTCTACGCGACGGTCATCCCGTCGGGCGGTGTGCTGAACGTGTCGAACATGAAACTGACGTTGCCGACCGCGGATCCGTCGGCGGTGACGGCGGCGTAATTCAATCCGCCGCCCGAACCGTGGCCATAACGTTGCTCAACCGCAACGATTCTCACAGTCTGCGTCCGTAGCGTTCACTCAATGCTCGGCGAATCGGCAGCCCCCATCGGCGGGTTGTGCGCGGCCGGTTTCGAGCGGGTACGCACCGAATTCGCGTCGAACTTCACCGATCGCGACGACGTCGGCGCCGCGGTGGCGGTCTGGGTCGAAGGCGATCTCGTCGTCAACCTGTGGGGCGGCTTCGCCGACGCGGCGGGTAAGCGCCCGTGGCGCGAGGACACCCTGGCCAGCGTGTACTCCGGCTCCAAGGGGCTGACGAGCACCTGCGTTCACCTGCTGGCCGACCGCGGCGAACTCGACCTCGACGCGCCGGTGGCGCGCTACTGGCCGGAGTTCGGTCAGGCGGGAAAACAGGACATCACCGTCGCGATGGTGCTCGGGCACCGGTCGGGGGTGATCGGGCCGCGCGCCCGGATGCACTGGGCCGACGCCGCCGATTGGGACGCCGTTTGCGGGCGCATCGCCGCCGCCGAGCCGTGGTGGGAACCCGGCACCGCGCAGGGCTATCACATGGTGACGTTCGGCTTCATCCTCGGCGAGGTGGTCCGCCGGGTCACCGGCCGCACCATCGGGCAGTATCTGCGCACCGAGATCGCCGAACCGCTCGGTATCGACGTCCACATCGGGCTGCCGATCGCCGAGCACGGGCGCTGCGCCGAGATGGTGAACAAACCGCACATCCGCGACGTGCTGGCCTGCGGTGCGGCGCCCGAATATCCGTCCTCGCTGACCGAACATCCGATGGCCGGGCTGGCGGTGGCGATGGGCTTCGTCCCCGACGACGAGTTGGGCTCGAACGCGTTGCAGAGGTGGCGGACACTCGAGTTCCCGGCCACCAACGCGCATGTGACCGCGCTGGGCATGGCGACGTTCTACAACGCGCTGGCGCAGGACAAGCTGTTGTCGCGTGAGCACATGGAGCGGGTGCGGGTATCGCAGGGCGGCTTCGACACCGACGTGGTGCTGGGCGCACGTGTGGCCGACCACGGCTGGGGGCTGGGCTACATGCTCAACCAGCGCGGTGTCGCGGGGCCGAACCGGCGCACGTTCGGCCACGGCGGATCGGGCGGCTCGTACGCGTTCGTCGACCTCGAGTACCGCATCGGCTATGCGTATGTGATGAACCGTTTCGACGCCACGAAATGCAACGCCGACCCGCGCAGCGTGGTGCTCTCCGACGCGGTCTACTCCGCTCTTGGCGTAATGCGCGGCTGACTTTCGGGGGGTTTCCTGTCGGTACGCTGGACGTCATGAACGGCGTCCTGCTCGTCCTGATCATCGTTGTCATCGCTGCGCTCGCGTTTGCGGTGTACAGCTCGTCGAAGGCGTCGGGTCGGCGCAGCGCGGCGTCGCTGGCTGACGCGAAAGCCGACGCCCGTCGGCTCATCGAACGGCTCGGCGGCCAGGTGCTCAACGTCACCGGCACCAACGACGCCGCCAAGCAGGCGATGGCCGACGCGTCCGAGCGCTACACCGCGGCCTCGTCACAGATCGAGCAGGCCACCACGGTGCGACAGGCCGCGTTGGCCAAGGAGAGCGCCGTCGAGGGGCTGTACTACGTGCGCGCCGCGCGCACTGCGATGGGCATGGATCCCGGCCCTGAGTTGGAGTCGCTGGCCGGGCAGCGGTCGGCGGGCACCGTGACCGAAGACCGGCGCATCAACTTCGAGGGCCGCGAGATCGAGGCGTCGCCGTCGCCGTCGCAGCGCACACCGAACTACTACCCCGGCGGCCGGGTCGCAGGCCGTCCAGTTCCTGCCGGATGGTATTCGGAGCCGTGGTGGAAACCAGCTCTGGTGGCCGGCGCGTGGGGCCTCGGGTCGGTGCTGTTGTTCGATGCGTTGTTCGACGGCATGCACGGAGTCGACTACGGCGCACAGGGTTTCGAGAGCGGTTACGGTGACGGCTATTCCGACGGGTTCGCGGCCGGGCAGGACGCAGGCGGATTCGACGGCGGCAGCGCCGACGCCAGTGGCTTCGACGGGTACAGCGGCGACGGCGGCGGCTGGGACGGCGGTGGCTGGGGTGGCGGCGACTTCGGCGGCGGCGACTTCGGCGGCTTCTGATTCAGAAGCGGCTGTCCAGACGCGCCGACACCCCGGCCTCTTGTAAGTCCAAGCGTTCCAGCATGGCGCGGGCCGCCTCCTCCTCGATGCGCCCGGCGTCACGCTCGGCGATCAGCGCGCTGCGTTGCGCCGCAAGCACTTCGCGATAGAGCTGCGAGAACACCTCCGCGCGCCGCGTGTGCGACTCCGGATCAGGCATCTCGTCGGCGTCCTGGGAGTGCCTGGCGATGGTCAGCCTGATGTTGGCCAGCGTCGCGGCATCCAGACCCGCGGGCGGGTCGGCGGCGAACTTGGCCAGCACGTCGTCCGCGGCAGTGTGCACGATCTGCTCGGCCTTGCGGGTCTCGGTGTCGTCGAGCACCCGGTCGGCTTCGAAAGACGGCCCGAGCCAACGGATCAGCAGCGGCAACGTCCAGCCCTGCAGGAGCAGGGTGCCGACGCTGACCGCGAACGCGATGGCCTGAATCGTCGCCCGTTCGGGGAACGGCTCACCGGCGGTGGTCAGCAGTGGGATACCCGACGCCGCGGCCAGCGTCACCACACCGCGCATGCCTGTCCACGACACGACGACGTTCTCCTGCCACGTCAGCAAGCGGCGGTCGATCATGGTAGACCACTTGCCGTCCAACCGTTTTCGCGTGCCGAGCGCGCCGCGTGCACCGCCAGGGACCGGCACGCTGAGCCTGCTTTCGACATGACGCGACAGCAGGCCCCGGCCGAACATCAGGAACACGCATGCGGGCCGGATCACCAGCACGACCGTCAGCACGACAGCGGACGCCAGCGCGACCTCGGTCAGCGATTCGTGTGCCTCGCGCAGATCCTCGAGCACGAACCGCAATTGCAGCCCGATGTAGGCGAAGACGAACGCCTCGAGCATCACATCGACGGAGTTCCACACATACCGCTCCTGCAGCCGTGTCTGATAACCCGCATCCAGCGAGCCGTGGCCGACGACGAAGCCCGCCACGACGACCGCCAGCACCCCGGACGCGTGCAGATGTTCTGCGGAGATGAACGCCGCGAACGGCACCACCAGACCCTGGATCGTTTCCAGCCCCGGATGCGCGAGCCTGCGCCGGATCCACAGCGTGATGTAACCCAGTGCCGCACCGAATGCGGTGCCGAGGACGGCGCTGTAGCCGAACAACAGGACCGGATTTTCGATGAACGCCTCGCTGCCCGCGACGTGCGCCACCGAAATCGAGAACAGCGACAGCGCGGCCGCGTCGTTGACCAGACTCTCCCCCGTCAGGATCGCCATCACCTTTTTGGGCAGGCCCAATTTTCGGCCGACCGCCACCGCAGTGACCGCGTCGGGCGGCGCCACCACCGCACCGAGGATCAACGCGGTGGCGAACGTCAGCGACGGCACCAGCCACGCGGCGACGCCCGCGACGGCGACAGCGGTGATGACGACGAGGCCGACCCCGAGACCCAGGATGGGTCGGATGTTGCGCAGGAAGGTCGGGAACGAAAAGTCGAGGGCGGCAGAGTAGAGCAGCGGCGGCAACACCACCGACAGCAGCACTTCGGATTCCAGCTCCACGCCCTTGAATTCGGGTGCGAACGACGCCGCGAATCCGACCACGACGAGAACGAGTGCAGGTTCGAGCCCGCGCCGATGCGCGATGGCCGTCACCACGATGGCGCCGACGACAACGAGAATCAGTTCCACCCGGCGATTGTCGCCGAGGCCGCCGAACCTCGCTCGATTTGCTGGCGGACCCCGGGGACGTCGAGTGGGTGACGTCGCCAGAGTCCTCTCCTGCGTTGCCGCGTCAGGCGTCGCCTCCGCCGCTACCGCCTGCATCACCGGACGCGCCGGCGCCGCCGTTGCGTCGAACGGACGCCCCTTCTTCCATCGACGATGCGACCCGCTACCTCGATAGGAACTGCGCTTGGACATATTCAACCCCTTTGAACTCGTTGTTTGCCAAGCGACAGCAAATACTCGAATTCGCGCAGCGTTTCCATCCGCAAACACGGTATCCGCTGACTGAACACCCGTATCAGGTAATTCAGGCGATACGCGCGCGGCTCTCTTGTCGAGAGCAAATTCAAACTCAACGCCGTCGCTAATTCGCCAAATACGCCTGTGCGCCCGGACGCGAGTCCAGCGAACTACGTCTGGTCGGTCGGACACCAGAACAGATTGCGGCCCTCGAGTTCGGCGGTGCGGATCGTGGTGCCGCACACCCGGCACGGTTCCCCGGCCCTGCGGTAGACGTACGTGCGCGGGCGCCCCGGCGCATACGACGGCAGACCGTGGTCGTCCTCGGGTCGCACCGTGATGATCTTGCCGCGCCGCAACCCGACCTTCATCAGCGCGACCAGATCCGTCCACATCGCCTCGAACTCGGCCTCGTCGACGCGTGTGCCAAGCCGATACGGGTCGATGCGATGGCGGAACAACAGTTCGTTGCGGTACACGTTGCCGACCCCGGCGATCACCGTCTGGTCCATCAGCAAGGCCCCAATCGGCCTCCGGGACTTGCAGATTCGCGCCCACGCCAGCGAGCCATCGGCGTCCGGCCGCAACGGATCCGGCCCCAGCCTGGCGACCACCTCGGCGACTTCGGGCTCCTCGATCACCTCGCACACCGTCGGGCCACGCAGATCGGTGCCGTACTCGGTGCCGATCATCCGCATTCGCACCTGGCCGACCGGCAGCGGCATGGGGATCGGCACCTCGGTGAACGTGCCGTACAGGCCGAGGTGCACGTGCACCACCCGGCCGCCCTCGTAATGGTGGAACAGGTGCTTGCCCCATGCGCTGGCCTTCTTGAGCACCCGCCCGTTGACCGAGGCGGCGCCGTCGATGAACCTGCCCTGCGGGCTGGACACCATCACGGGGGCACGTCCGAACCGGCGCTGATGCAGCCGGGCCAGCCGGTGCAGGGTGTGGCCTTCGGGCATGCCTCAGGCCGGTGCGCCGGGCACCGGTGGCGCGACGTGCGTCTTCTCGTACTCGGCCAAGATGTCGATACGGCGTTGGTGCCGTTCGGCTTTCGACCACTCGGCCGCCAGGAACGCGTCGATGATCTCCAACGCCTGCTCCAGCGTGTGCATGCGGCCGCCGATGCCCATCACCTGGGCGTTGTTGTGCTCGCGGGCCAGCGTTGCGGTCTCCACGCTCCATGCCAGCGCGCAGCGCACCCCTGGCACCTTGTTCGCGGCCATCTGCTCACCGTTGCCCGAACCACCGATCACGATGCCGAGGCTGCCCGGGTCGGCGACCGTCTTCTCCGCGGCCGCGATGCAGAACGCCGGATAGTCGTCCTCGGCGTCGTAGACGTAGGCGCCGCAGTCGACCGGGTCGTGGCCGTTCTTGCTGAGGTGCTCGATGACTGCCTGTTTGAGTTCGAAGCCCGCGTGGTCAGAGCCCAGGTAGACGCGCATGGCGGCCATTCTGGCAGAACGTGCACCCGCCCCTCCCGCGAGCGCCCGTGTTTGTCCGCGACACGCCGCGAAAAAGTGGCATTTTGCGGTCACTTGCCTGGCGTTTCAGCCGACGGTGATGGCGTCCAAGCGCTCCTTGATGAATGCCGACGACGTCACCGGCCCCAGCCCCGACACCCGCCCGATGGGCGGCTTCAGCGGCGTGACGACCGCGTCGTGGTTGGCCTCGTAGAAGTAGACCAGCGACACCAGGTCCTCCTCGGGCGCGTGCGGTTGCGGTGGCAGCACCCGATGCCTGCCCGACGGCCAGCGTCGCCCGCTCCAGTACTCCAACAGGTCGCCGATGTTGACGGTCAGCGCGTCGGGGTCGTACGGGGCATCGCTCCAGTCGTCGTCGTCCGAATACACTTGCAGGCCACCGGCGCCCGGTTCGCGGTCGAGAATGGTCACCGTGCCGAAGTCGGTGTGCGGTCCGATGCGGAACTGCCCGGGTTCGGGTTCGCCGACGACGCTGACCGGCGGATAGTGGTTGATGTTCATG
This sequence comes from Mycobacterium sp. 3519A, assembly GCF_900240945.1. Taxonomy (NCBI): domain Bacteria; kingdom Bacillati; phylum Actinomycetota; class Actinomycetes; order Mycobacteriales; family Mycobacteriaceae; genus Mycobacterium; species Mycobacterium sp. 3519A. The sequence continues at coordinate 366,711 of NZ_OESG01000011.1, read as the reverse complement.
GTCCAGGTCGGCCGGTCGGCCAGGGCGGCGAACGGGTTGTCCGGCAGCTTCAGCGCATAGGCGAACAACGCCAGCAGATCGTCGGCCAACCGGCGCATGGCGGCGGTGTACTGGCCGACCAGCCGCTGCAACGACGGGACCTCGTCGGGCCAGACGTTCGGTGCGAACCACACCCGGTCCACCTCGGGGTCGCCGGTCGTCGTTTCGGCGCCCAGGCTGTAGCTCTCCTTCAGGTCCGGCGGCGTCTCGGTGCCCTCGGCGTACGCGTTCGCCTCGACCCCGGGCGGCAGCCAACCGTGGCCGGCGACCGACACGGCGTAGCGCTGCTTGACCTCATCGGGCAGCGCGAAGAACTCGCGCGCGGCGGCGCGCACCTCCGCCGGTAACGACGGGTCTATGCCATGCCCGGTGACCAGGATGAAACCCGCACGCTGCAATCCCTCATCAACTGCCACGGCCACCCTGTCGGCAGCCGCCGCACCCTCGCGCCAATGCGAAATGTCAACGGTCGCAATCACTCACTGATCCCTATGTCCTCGTTCCAGAGTTGCGGGTTGGCCGCGATGAAGTCCGCCATCATCGTCACACACCGCTCGTCGTCGAGCACCGTGACCGCTACGCCGTGCTCTGCCAGCCAGTCGTGCCCGCCGGTGAAGGTGCGGCTCTCCCCAATCACCACCGCCCCGATGTTGAACTGGCGCACCAGTCCGCTGCAGTACCAGCACGGCGACAACGTCGTCACCATCACCGCCGACCGGTAGTCGCGTTGCCGTCCCGCAGCCCGAAACGCGTCGGTCTCGGCATGTATCGACGGATCGTCCTGCTGCACCCGCCGGTTGTGGCCGCTGCCGAGCAGCACCCCATCGGCGGTGAACAGCGCGGCACCGATCGGAATACCGCCTTCCGCCAACCCTTTTAGGGCCTCCTGGTAGGCGACCTCGAGCATCGCGTCGGCGTCCATCTAGCCGACCACCCGCTCCGCGGCGATCTTGGACCTGCACAGCGTCAGATAGGCGGCCCCGGCCAACAGGAACCCGACGAAGAACGTGACGTCACCCAGTGCCGGGCACGCCTTGGCGACGAAGCCGACGAACTTCTCCTGGTTGGAGAACAACGCCACCGACACCGCCAACCCGATCACGAACGACAGCAGGCCGTTCCAATTCGCATACGAGCGGTCGTAGAGGAAGCCTGCGACGGCCTGGCCGCGGCGCAGATACTGGTCGGCGAACACCACGCCGAGCCACGGTCCGATCCAGTAGGCGATGATGAGCAGGAACGCCTCATAACTCTGGGCGGCGTCGGGCAGCGCCCACGAGGCCACCAGAAAGCCCGCCACGCCGAAGAACACGGTGACGACGGCCCTGGCGACGTGATGCGGAAGTTTGATGCCAAGCGTCACGAAAGCCATTGCGCCCGAATAGATGTTGATGGCATTGGCGGCGACGGCGCCGATCGCGATGGCCAGCAGCGTCGCCTTGGCCAGCGGCGAGGCCAACTGGCTGGTGAACTCGGCGGTCGGATTGTCCAGCGAGTCACCGCCGATGGTGACCGATGCCGCGCCGACCACCTCGAGGAACACGCACGACACGAACAGCCCTGCGGCCGCGAAGAATCCGGTACGGGCGGTCGACACAGAGGCGGGCAGGTAGCGGGTGTAGTCGGCTGCGTAGGGCGTCCACCCCGCCGCGTAACCGAATGCGGTGCCGACGGTCAGCAGGAATCCCCCCATGCCGCCGACGCCGCCCGCGGCGGGAGCGCCGAGGTGCGCTTTGGACAGGATGACCACCGACGCGACCGCGAAGATCACGGCGAGCACCGGGAACGTCCAACGCTCGAAGGCCTGCACCAGGTTGTGCCCGAAGAACGCCAGCGCGGTCTGCAGCAGCACGATGATCACCAGTCCGACCAGCGGGGCGAAACCAAACAGGGTGGCCAGCGCGTAGGCGCCGCTGACGCTGTTGGTGGCGAACCAGCCGACCCCGGCGGTGATCGACATCAGCACCGCGGGCACAGCGTTGCCCTTGAACCCGAACGGAAGTCGGCCCAGCACCATCTGTGGCACTCCGTGCAAGGGTCCGCGCGCGGACAGGAAGTAGTGCGCGATCGCGCCAAGCCCGGTGCCGATCACGATGCCGAGGACCGCCTGCCAGAAGCTCATGCCGAACGCCGCCACCGCCAGCACGCCGACGAAGATCGTCGCGAATTCGAGGTTGGGCGAGGTCCAGGTCCAGAACAACTGGCTGGGTTTGCCGTGGCGATCGGCCTCGGCGATGTATTCGTTGCCGCCGGGTTCTACGGCGACGACCTGGTCGCGGTAGCTGCCGTCGCTCTGGACGGTGGGTTCGGTGACTGTCACCGTCATACAGTCATGCCCACGTCGCTAACTCGCAACCGGAGTAAACGCGCCGGAAACAAACGGGCAGGCCGACAGGTTGGTACGCCACATGGAGACACTCGTGGTGAGCGCCAGCCCGCGCGAAGACGGCAACTCGCACATCCTCGCGCGCGCCGCCGTCGAGGGCGCACAGCGAGCCGGGCACCATGTCGAGCACCTTTTCCTCGACGAGCACGTGCAACGGATGCTCGGCAACTGCCGGCGGTGCCGCCTGTCCGACGGCAGCTGCTCGCTGGACGACCGCTACGAAGAGCTGCTGATCGACCACATGCTGCCATCGGACGGCATCATCTTCGCGATGCCGCTGTACTTCTACGGCATGCCAGGCCGACTCAAGACCGTCTTCGACCGGTTGTTCTGCTACACCGCCAACAGCGCTCCGCAGCAGGACCGGGTGGTCAACGGGATCATGCACAAGAAGATCGGCGTACTGATCTCCTGCGAGGAGAGCTATCTCGGAGCGACCCAAGGCGTCATCGCGCAGTTCCAGGAGCTGACCCGTTACCTGAACCAGGACCTGGTCGGGGTTGTCGTCGGAAATGCAAACAGCCGCGGCGAGATCGTGCGTGACCCCAGCGACCCGCTGGCATGCGCACGCGATCTCGGCTCGCGACTGTTCGATATCCGGGTCACCGACTACCGGTTGGACACGGTCCGCTCGAACCGGGTCTGGGACGGCGCGCCGACGTTGCGTTGACTCTGCATCTACGGCGTCGAACTGCCCGAAACGGCCGCCCTCAGCGCAGAGTCAACGCGCACACGCGACAACCGTGCACGCTGTCAACCCGGAAATGCGAAGAATTCCAGCGCGATACCGTCTGGATCACGGAAACTGAGCGCCGATCCATAGGGCGCATCCACAATGCCGCAGTGTTCGATGCCTAGCTCGTCGAGGCGCCGTACCCAGGCTTCTAACTCGCTCCTGGCGGAGCAACCGAAGCCGATATGATCCAGCCCAACCCGAAACTCGCTGAATCCCTCACTATCGGCTCGCTCGTCATGCTGGTGAATGCCAAACGCGGAACCGTCCTCAAAGATCCACACCTGATGGTGAAACCCTGCGCCGGTGTGCTCGTCGATCGCAGGCTCCGTACCGATCAGCGCGCGATACCAGGGCCCGCTGACCGTCAGATCGCTTACGGTCACGGCGACATGGTTGAGGGCGTGAAAACCGACCATCGAGGTCCTTCCATTGATCTGACGTTGGGTACTCAGTTCTTTCGCACGTCACCCAGGGCTCCGCGGCATGGCCGACGAGCTCGGTCCCCGCGTCCCGGCAAGCACGCCATCGGCGGATCCGGACCCGAGGGACGGCATCTGTGTATACGCCAGGCGCATGGAAAAGCTTGCGAAGCGGCGCAACCCGACAAACCAGGCGCGGAGCCGGACCGGGCTGCGATCAGATACCACGAAGCACCGCAACGCGTCGCCGCTCCGACGAGGCTGGCGCGATCGAACGTCGATGTGGCGCGATCGGACAAAGATGGGCGCTCGGGATCCTCATATCATTGCCGACACTGCATCGTCGCGAATGAAGGGAATCGCGTCCGGCCCCGCGTGTTCTGGGAATCGACGTAAAACTTCTCCCCCACACCGCAGTCTCAACAACACGATCGACAAGCGAATCTACTCAAAGATTTCACGAAGGAGCCAACCCATGGGCCGCGAAGTTTCGGGAGTGACGGAGAAGAAGGTCACGTTCGACAGCGATGGCAAGAAAATCGCAGGCCTTCTCTTCACTCCCGACGGAATCAGCGCAGGGGAAAAGCTGCCTGGGATGGTCATTACCCGACCAGCGAGCGGTGTGAAGGAACAAACGGCAAGCCTGTACGCGCGGAAGTTCGCGGGCAAGGGGTACGTCACCTTGGCTTTTGATCCAAAAGGCTACGGCGAGAGCGAGGGCGTTCCTCAAATGGAGGATCCCTTCTCGATCATTTCAGACAACAAGAACGCGTATACCTACCTCGCATCGCTGCCCGAAGTTGATAAAGACAAGCTCATCAGCGCCGGCATCTGCATGGGAGCCGGACATGCGACGGCCGCCAGCTCGGCGGATCCGCGCATCAAGGCGACGGTGGCGATCAGCCCGTATCTGACGTCACATATCGACTATCCAAAAGCGTTCGGGGGAAAGACCGTCGTGAGTGTATTGATGGGTCTTTCCGACCCGATCATCAACCTCTTCAAGCTGTTCGGGGTCTACTTCTACATACCGATTGTCCCGTTCAAGAAGTGGATGGAAATAATCCCCGCGACGGAGACGCAGGTGGGAATGAAGGAGTACTACGGAGGCGAGGGGCAGCCCGGCTATGTGCCCAATTGGAAGAACAAAGGCAACTTCTATCGGGCAAGTAACATAATGACTGGCCGCTACAACCCCTTCGAATACATAAAAGGATTCATCAACAAGCCGTTCTTCATGGCGTATGCCGACGGCGGGTATTCGGTGGATAAACTCCAAAAATTCTATGCGGAGATCCCGGCGGACAAAAAGGAAATCATGGTCGCGGAGGCCGCCACCCACTTCGACTTGTACTACAAGCCAGAGTTCGTCGACCCCATCGTCAACAACGCCGACGCCTTCTTGAGGAGGAATTTGTGAATGGGGTCGTGACGGCGGGAACTAGGAGCGTCTTCCGGATCGAGCGGGATACCACCGTTGCGGCCCAGAAGATTTACGATCGCCTCGCCGACGCAGCGGCGTGGAATCAGTGGGCTCCAGTCTTCAACCGTTCTGACGTCGTCCAGCTGGGTCCGATAGACCCGTTGGGCGCCGGAGCGATTCGTCGGCTACGCGGCCTGCGCGGCCTACTGACCATCGACGAGCAGATCCTGGAAGCCACACGGCCCTCCTATCAACGGTATACGGCGTTGCGTGGACTACCGGCGCGTGAGTACAGCGCAGAGGTGCGCATCGATGAGCTAAACGGTGGGACGCGCCTGGTTTGGACCGGTCAATTCAAGCCACGCGTCCCCGGCACCGGCTGGGTCCTGGCCAAAATCCTCGCGTATTCGATAGGTGTGGTCGTTAATCGGCTGATCGCGGGGTGTGAACGCGCCGCGGTCAACGGCTTGTGACTGTCCGGTATCGAGGCCTGCGACGCTAGGAGGGGCCGCCGATCTCCTGCTGGTGCAACACCGTTCGCAAACCACGCCGAATGCCGTTCGGCGGTCGTTACCGATCAATAGTCGTGCGCGCATAGACAAGCGGAGCGGCGACGCCCGTCGCGATACTGGCGTCAGCGACAGCTTGGCTCATGGGCGGTCGGCTCTACGACGGATTCGCAAGTGAGCGCTTGAGGACTGGCCAGCGTCGGCCCACTTCACTGGCGTGCCTTCACCAACACCATGCTTCACTGAGCGGCCTTGTCGGTGCGGGACGAAACATACAACCACTATTGGAGAATCAATGATCGCTGACACTTGTGATGTCATTGTTGTTGGAGCCGGTCCGGTAGGTGCCACAGCCGCTCTGCTTCTCGCATCACAAGGACTTTCGTGCATCGTGATCGAGGCACAACAACAGGCATACAGCGGGCCCGCCGTGCACGTCGTTTCGACACGGTCGATGGAGATTTGGCGCGAGGTCGGACTGGAGGGTGACATCCTCGCGCTGAGCAAAATGATGCGCGAGAAGGGCGGCATTCCCCACTGCTCGGCACTGACAGGTCTCGAGATGGAGCCAGCGCACCCGGCTGAACTGCCAGACATGCATATGGGCGTTGGTGACTTTGTCAGCCCGACCCGTGCGGTTCACCTGCCAGAGAATCTGCTCTCGCCGTTGTTGTGGCTCCACTTGCGTGGGAATCCGCGCATCGATCTCCGAACAGGTTGGAAGTACCTGTCGCACACGGACTTCACTGACGGCGTCACGGTCAGCGTCGCAGACGCCGCGACTGGAACCCGTGACGTCATCGTGGCCAACTACATCGTGGCCACCGACGGTCCATCCAGCAGTGTCCGGCTTGCATTGGGAGTCGCGACGCACGGACCGATGTTGCAGCACATGGTCAGCGTGCACTTCAGCGGCGAACTCGAGGCCCTCCCGCGCGCTGCGTCCGGGCCGGTGGTGTGGACCCGCAGCGCCAACGGTGTCGGCGCCCTCCTGATCCACGGGGGGCCAAACGACCTCGTGTTTCAGTTCCCCTATTTCCCCCCCTTCGAGTCGTTGGACGATTTTCCTCCAGCGACCTGTCGCGACCGCATCCTCGACGCCATCGGTGACCGAAATATCGAAGTCAACGTGAAGGCCGTTGAGTCGTGGACGGTGCAAATGCAGGTGGCCACCACCTACCGGATAGGGCGCTCCTTCCTGGCTGGTGAGGCAGCGCATCGGTTTCCGCCCGACAGCGCGCTGGGGCTCAATACGGGTATCGCAGATGTCCACAATTTGGCGTGGAAACTGGCCTGGGTGCACACCGGGCGAGCCGGTGACGACTTGCTGAACACCTATGAGCGGGAACGTCATCCCGTCGGTGTCGCCATGGCCGCCGAGGCAATGGAAAGCCTGGACGGCATGTTAGAAGTTGTTGCCGTGCTGGGCCTGCCGCGACGAGCAGCACGACTGCTGCCTCGTGCCGTCGCCGCACTGCCGACGTGGTTACCGCAGGCTCCCGTGCGTGTGGTCCTACACGGCCTGATCAGATTGGCGTACCAGCGTTTCTTCCTGGGAATCTCGCCGGGCAGGGTCGGGCGGTCTGCAAGGCGCCGCGCTCGAGCAGCCATCACAAGGCAGCGTTCCCACCACCACACCTGTGGACGCGACTTGCGGGTGCGATATACAGATGGCGCGGTTTCCTCCGATGGGCTACCGGCCGCCCGCAATGATCAGCACTTCTGCGCGCCTTTTTCGCGTTCGGGTGGGCGCCTTCCGCATCGCTGGGTTAGCGAGCGGGGAGGCCGTGTTTCGACGCTGGATCTGATCAGTCGCGATGAACTCACCCTGCTGATGACATCAGAAAGCGCGCCAGTGTGGTGCGTTGCGGCTGAGGGTCTTCCATTCTCGCCAGTAGCGGTCGCCGAACGCGACATTTTTGAGACGGGAGTACCCGCAAGGCGTTTCGACGCTCTAGTCGTTAGGCCGGATGGTCACATCGTCGCGGCATTGGACTCCGAGCGACATGGCGCCGGATCTTTGCGACAGGCTCTGCTGGTCGTTGGGGCGTCATCGTCGGCTGCAGGAGCGGACGCGACGCCATGAGTGCCGTCGTCGAAGTTCGGCCGCCGACTACTGCCGGCCCAACACGGGGTGTGGAGTCCAGCTTGCCTCCGGGAGACGGAACTCTGGTCGGTCCACGGCTTTTGGCGGCTGTGGCGCATGTGTGAGGTAGCGACTATGGGAAGAGGTAGATGATGAACGCTCCTATGGTCTCAGCCAACGATGAGCCTGTTAGTAGCGAAAGGGCTGGACCGGTCGCCGCTTGGTGCGCCAGATTTGAAGTAGAGGTGATGCCGCTTGTGGACCACCTTCGCGCGGTCGCCTGGAAGTACGCCGGCAACGCAAGCGACGCTGAGGACCTACTCCAGGAGACTCTTCTTCGGGCCTTCAAGGCATTTGCCCGGTTTGATCAGCACCGGCCTTGTATGCCGTGGCTGCTGACGATCATGCGGAATACGTGGATTACCAACTACCGGGCCTCTAGACATCGGCCGGTTGAGCACCTCGTTGCCGACTATTCAGAACACGAAGCGTCCGCGTCGACGGGAACTGTTGGTCAGAGGTTGTCGGCCGAAGACCAAGTGCTGTGCGGCGATGTGAACGCCGAGTTGCTTCGCGCGGTTCTCGCACTGTCGCTGGATATGCGCAAGACTCTGTATCTCGTGGCTTTTCAAGATCTTGATTATCACGAAGTGGCCAGGCTAATGGGTGTATCGCGACATACCGTGGCCTCACGAATGCACCGCATTCGGCGTAGTCTGCGAATGGTGTTGCAGCAGCATGAGATATGCAGCGCCGCTTAGCGTCACAGGCCTCGACACCGTCAGTCGAGATTCTCCATAGGCACAGAATCGCTCGGGTAAGAACACGCATTCTCGCCGGGACTGCTCTGCGGCATTGGGAGACACACCATCGTCGTCATGACAGGTTCCACCGCGCCGGGTCCACCGATTGTGCCGATCGGTTCGATCGATCTCGAGCCACCGCACTTCTGGCGCGGCGACGACGAATACCGCGACGGCGCATTTGCAACGCTGCGCCGCGAGGCTACTTTCCTCTTTCCTGCACGTGATCTCGGTGGGTCGGACTAGGAGCGGGCGGTAGGCAGCGCAACTCATTCAAAACTGCACGGCCACGCGTCCGCCGGTTTCCAGCAGACTCTCAGTGCATAAACACCACCAGCATTGGTTACGGTTCGTTGCCCATTGTGAGGGCAGTTCTGTATCAAGATCGATGGAGGTGGTGCACCGTGGCCTCACAAGCAGTTCATTCGAAGCGTGACTTCGACTCCACCGCAAACCCGTCTGTCTTCGCGGGCGAGGCGCAATACCAAACGCTCAGTAGATCGCTGCTCCGACAGTCGGTCCCGATGCATTTGACTACAGACCGTGTCGATAGCTTTTGCGCGCGAGTAGCCTCGCTCGACCTCGGGTTCGTTCAGATGCAAAGAATCTGGTCTGGCAGCCGATTCAATGTGCATCGAACCAGTAGGCTCATCGCCCGCAGCGACTCAGACTTCCTCAAGGTCGTTGTTCAAACGGGGGGTGTCTGCACGCTTTCGCAGGGTGGTCGACACGCCACCTTGGCCGCGGGGCAGTTCGTCCTGTATGACACCGCGCGTCCCTATGAGATCAGCGGGAAACCTGGCTTCCATATGTCGGCCGTCCTGATACCGCGTCAAGTTCTGCGCCTGTCCCCGTCTCACTTGGAACGCTTGGCATTGCAACCGATAAGTGGCCGACAGGGCATCGGACTGCTGGTTTCGGAGTACATCGAAAAACTCGCTTCGCAAACGGGCAACGGAATCGAATCTGGCGCATGCCATCTGGCCGACGCGACCCTGGCCCTGCTCGCTGCATCGTTCGCCGAACAACTCGGTACCGATTGCATGGAAACCGATGATGGAAAAGTAACTATTCTTCGTGTCCAGGCCCACATCGAGCGTCGCCTCAGCGACCCGAAGTTGAACATCGCGAGCATCGCTTCGGCCAATCACATTTCGATCCGCACTCTGCAAAAGCTCTTCGAAGCCGAGGGCCACACGGCGACGGGGTGGATTCGTCTCCGACGGCTTGAGCACTGTCGCAGGTACTTGGCCGACCCGGCCCGTGCCCACCAATCGATAGGGTCGATCGGCGCTAGCTGGGGGTTGCCCGATCACGCACGTTTCTCGCGGCAGTTCAAGGCGCAATACGGTCTCTCGCCGACGGATTACCGCGCCGCAGCGATCGCTGTCGCCGGATATGCGCAAGACTCTGTATCTCGTGGCGTTTCAAGATCTTGACGATTGCGAGGTGGCCAGGCTCATGGGTGTGCCGCGACGTACCGTGGCCTCATGAATGCACCGCATTCTGCGTAGTTTGCGAATGGTGTTGCGCCAGCGGCGTGCTTCCCAGCGCGGCCCGGGCCTGAAAAGGAGCGCTCGGACCGCTCTGCTCCTGCGAATGTGTGAGATCCGATGCAGGAGAAGCTTGGGCAGCTGCGTTCTGGTTGTTACCTATGATCAACGCCGAGTAATTTCGTGCCAGACAAGGATTCTCGGCTGGAACAAGAGTTGAGGAGCCGCAACGGGTCATATTGCGTCTACTGCGTTGCGCTGGCTTCGCATGACAAGAAATGAGCTGTGGTGGGCAAGCGGAGGCGCTGCTCCGAGTTCTTGACTGTCGCCCGCCCCCGATTCTTCGAGCAACCTCAGCCTACCGCCGGCACAGCCCGTCGGTGACACGACCCATGATCTCAGCAACCGGCCCTGGACGACTTCGCCGGAATTGGCTGCCGGCGAACAAGCTCAATCCCTGCGCATCACCCGCCTCAGCCGCTGCGGCGAGCAAAGGCGCAGTCATGAAGCCGATCTCGGGAAAGCCGAACGGTGCCTGATCGGAATGATCGTCGGTAAACCGGTTGCGAATTGCCCGCGCATACCGCCCGGTGAACGACCGGGTCACCACCGTTTCTGAGAACTCGTCACTCTGCAGGGCAGCGCGGTACACCTGATGCGTACCCGCCTCATCGGCGAGCAAGAAGGCCGTACCCAGCTGCACGGCCGCTGCGCCCGAACCTAGAATCGTCGAAACGTCGGAAGCCGTGGCGATGCCGCCGGCACCTACAACGGGGATGTCTACGCTGGCGGTCACGGCTGCGACAAGTTCCGGGAGCGCCTCCGTAGCCGGCTGCTCCCGCGGATCCAGGGTGCCGCGATGACCGCCCGCTTCGGGGCCTTGCGTGACCAGGGCATCAACGCCGATCGCTGCCGCAATCCTCGCTTCGGCCACCGTGGTCACCGTCGCCGTAGTGCTCGCCCCCACCGCCTGTAGCCGCTTCACCTCCGCCGGGCTCGGCAAACCGAAGGTGAAGGAGACCATGTCCGGGCGGATATCACACAACATGTCGAGCTTGGGTTGCCAGTCGGTGTCGTGTCGTGGCCGGCCCACCTCGACGCCGAATCTTGCGGCGTCAATTCGAAGGTGTTCCGCATATTGCTCTAACTCTTGCGGAATGGCCGCCACCGGTGTTGGGACAAAGAGATTCACCGCCAGCGGCCCGGACGATAAGCGCCGAACCTCGGCAGCCTGGTGGGCGCATGCTTCGGTCGACAGCAATCCGGCTGCAACCACGCCAAGCCCGCCAGAATTCGTTGCAGCAGCGCATAATTGGGGCGTCGATGGACCACCCGCCATCGGCGCGACTATCACTGGAACCGTGAGGTCATTGAAGACAAAGTGCACCATGCTGTCCTATACGCCGGTCGGCGTCGAGATATTCGCCTGAGAGTCAATGCGTTCAGGTAACCCATCAAGACGTTTTTCACCTCGGATGTGTCCCGTGCCTCGGGTGTGAAAATGATTACCGTGGAATGTGGGGCCGACTCCCTAGAATCGCCGAGATGTCGATACCCGATGTGAAACCCGGGACATCTGCCGCCCATCGAGCCGTGGCCCGACTAGCGACATCCAAGATCGGAATCGCGATGGTGCGCTCGCTCGGCGGCCGGTATGACCCCCTACTGTTACGGCTCACGCGCGGCAGGATCTCCCTCGTCCATCCTTTTCCTGCATTGTTGATTCACCATGTCGGCGCTCGCTCCTGCAAGCCCCGGACGAGCGTGGTCGTGTACTTCACCGACAGTGGGCGAATCATCGTGATCGCTTCGAACTTCGGTTCGCGCCGCAATCCCGCGTGGTACCACAATGTTCTAGCGAATCGCGAGGTGAGGCTGTTCGGGCGCGGCATCGACCGCCGCTTCACCGCAGAGGAAATCGTAGGCCTCGAACGTGACCGCCTGTTCGCCCTGGTGCAGGGGGCAGCGTCGCCGTATGGCGACTACCAGGCGGCGGCTGGTGACAGAACGATCCCTGTCATCGCGTTTGCCCCCGTCGACGGTCATAGTCACCGCCGACGGGCATGAAGCCGCGCTCCCCTGCCTGCGATATCGCGTTCCTGTCGATTTGATCAGCACGCGAACGGCGGGGACCTAATCCGCTTCCCCGGCGTACTTGGATATGTGACCGAACCCAGATACGCGTTAGGCAGCGGCATATCCCGTCTGGACACGCTTGAGCTACGACGGAAAGAGGCCCTACACGACATGAATTCGGTTACCACACTGCCGACAATCGTGGCAGTCGGGCCAGCGACCGCAGAGGGTGCTCGGATGCGGGTTGCCCTCCTCTATTTGGAAAAGCACGTCGACGTAGACATGGGCCGGTCGCGCCGCGGCACTGGACCCGCGCTGCGGTGTGCGCCTGTCGAAACGATTCTGTCGGTTCTCGTCTGAGGCGTTCCAGCCACATCGGCTATTGATCCGTTGATGGGTTGTCGCCGCGGCCCACCGTCGAAAGGAAGCTCATGTCACAATCGTCGTCCTCGACGCGCGTTGACCATCACCAGCGCATGCTCGAGATGATCTTCGGTTTCTGTACCACCCAGGTAGTGCGCACCGTCGCCGGGTTGTCGATAGCCGATCACTTGGCTGCCGGACCGCTGACCGCCGACCAGATTGCCGAGCGCGAACACACCTCTCCACACATCACATTCCGGCTGCTGCGCGCCTGCGCCGGACTGGGATTGACCACCGTAGATGACGCAGGTCGCTTCGGCAGCACCGAGGTTCTCGAGACACTGCGCTCAGATGCACCTCGCTCGCTGCGCGCGCTGTCGATCGGGGCCACCAACGACGCATTCTGGTTGCCGTGGATGAGGTTCGCGGAGTCAGTGCGCACCGGACACAACCAGGCAGCCGAAACCCTCGGCATGGATGTCTTCAGCTATTTGGAGCAGAACCCCGCGCTAGCAATCGAATTCAGTGCCGCTATGACCAGCTTCACGGAGCTGTGGGCGTCGCCGTTGGCTGAACTGATCGATACGCGCAATGTTCGTCGCGCGGTGGACGTTGGCGGCGCCAACGGTACGTTGCTGACACTGCTCCAACAGGCCAACCCGGCGCTCCAGGGAATTCTCTTCGACCGCCCGAACATCGCCGAAACTGCGAAGGCGCTGCTCGCGGGGAACGGTTTCGCCGAACGCACCGACGTCGTTGGCGGCGACTTCTTCGAGTCCGTTCCGACGGGGGATCTCTACCTACTGAAGAACATCCTGCACGACTGGGACGATGAGAGGGCCGTGAAAATTCTGCGCCGGTGCCGTGAGGCGATGGAACCGGGCGGCCGCGTTGCAATCATCGAATTCGTCATCGGCGATGACCCTCACAACAGCTTCGGTACGCTGGTGGACTTGCTCATGCACGTGCTTGCCGATGGGCGCGAACGCTCGCTGAAGGATTTCGATGCCCTGCTGCACCATGCCGGTTTGAAGCGTACGTCAGTACTGACGGTGGATACGCCGCAGAGCGTCATCGAGGCCGTCGCCCAGTAGGCATCCGGATATCCGTGCGGCACGAAGCGAAATGGGTGGCGACTGCCTGCCGCGCGCGCTTAGCAGCACCAGGTCGATCGCACGCCGGTGTGAACTCGTCGCCCGGCAACGAACTCGAAATGAATCCCGACAGGAGAAACACATCGTGAACACCGACATGGAAACGGACTACCTCGTCATCGGCGCCGGCGCCTCGGGCAGCGTGATCACACGCCGATTGCTCGATGCGGGTCATCGTGTGCACGTCATAGAGGCCGGCCCCGGCGACTGTGATCCTGCCATCGCCTCGCCGCACGCGTGGGTCGAATTGATGGTCCGCGGGTCACTCGACTGGGGGCTGGCGACCACGGCACAGCAGCACGCGCACAATCGGCAGATCCCCTGGCCTCGTGGCAAAGTGCTCGGCGGGTCGAGTGCTGTGAACGCCATGATCTACGTTCGCGGACACGCCAGTGATTACGACAAATGGGCCACCCACACCGGAGACCCAGGTTAGTCGTGGCGAAGCGTGCTACCGCTGTTCAAACGCTCAGAGGCCAACGACCTCGGACCGTGCGAGTACCACGGTGGCGATGGGCCGTTGCCGGTCAGCAGCGCATCGACCATCCATCCCATTTCCGCCGCATTCGTCAGCGCCGCAATTGCGTCCGGCCACAAGCCGATAACGGATTTCAACGCCCATGAGATGACCGGCGTCGGCTATGTGCAGACGACCACATGCGGCGGTGTACGGATGAGCGCTTGGCAAAGCTTCGTGGCGCCGGTGGCCGACAACCCGAACTTGACGGTTACCACGGATGCGTTGGTGCACCGCGTCTTGATTCAGGACGGTCGCGCGGTCGGCGTCGAGTACGGCAAGTCCGACGGTCAGCTGACACGGGTTTATGCGCACAATGAAGTGGTGCTGAGCGCGGGTGTCATCGGATCGCCAAAAGTGTTGCTGCTCAGCGGTATCGGTCCCGCGGAGCATCTGCGATCAGTCGGCGTACAACCCCTCGTGGACTTGCCAGGTGTTGGAGGAAACCTTCATGATCACCCGCTTGTCGCCAACCTGTACGAGGCCAAGCGGCCGCTACCCGACCCGGTCAACAATCTCGTCGACGCACAGCTGTTTGCTCGTAGTACCGTCTGTGAGGGCGAGGCACCTGACCTGCAGCCCGTGATGGTTCAGGTACCGATACCCGTCGATGGACATCCCTTCCCGGATAACGGCTATGTCATCGGGGCTGGCTTGCTGGCTCCGAAATCACGTGGCACATTGAAACTCTCGTCGAGCGATCCCAGTGATCCACCGCTCGCGGATCCGAACATGCTCGCCGACCCGTACGATGTGGAAGCATTGGTGGACGCCGTACTACTCTGCCGCGAGCTCGGCGGATCCGAGGCGTTCGCCGCATGGCGCAGATCCGAACTGGCCCCCAATCCGGACGTCCAAACACGTGACGAACTTCGGGAATACGTGCGCCAGACCGCAACCACGTATTTTCATCCAGTGGGCACCTGCACGATGGGTCGCGCGGATGACCCCAGTGCAGTTGTCGCGCCCGATCTTCGGGTGCGGGGCGTCGAGGGGTTGCGCGTCGCCGACGCGTCGATCATGCCAACCGTTCCGCACGCCAACACCAACGCAGCGTCAATCATGGTGGGTGAACGCGCGTCTTGTCTCATCCTCGGCACCTAGCGGAACATGGTGAGGCGCGGTAGGCGCTCGGTGACCACTGACACCTATCGCGCCGCACGATGTGTCGATGTCTCGGCGGGTGTTCCTCCGCAGCGGCATCGCCCCTGCCAGCGCAGCCAGACTGATCAGGCGCGAGGGAAATGTGCCGGCCGTGGCGTGAGCCCCCACTCTTTGGCGAGCAGCTCGTGTGACCGCAACCGGTCTCGGTGGTTGTGCGTGATCGTGGTGACGACAAGCTCCTGCGCGCCGGTGGCGCGCCGAAGTCCGTCGAGCTTGTCCGCGACCGTCGCGGCCGTACCCACGAACCGCGTGGCGACGCGGTCCTCGACCAACGCCGCGTGTTCGGGCGCCAACTGCCCATCGACATGTTGCGGATTCGGGTACGGGATGGCGCCGTCGCCGCTGCGAACGCTGTACGCCCATTGCGCGAACGGCATCGCGAGATACTCAGCTTCCGAATCAGTCTCCGCGACAAGGACATCCGCGGATACGACGAGGTAGGGTTCGTCAAGCGTCGATGATGGAAGGAAAGCGTTTCGGTATGCTTCGACGGCGTCGAGCACGGTGCCCGGGCTGAGATGGTAGTTCGCCACGAAGGGCAGTCCCCTGGCTCCGGCGGCCTGTGCGCTCTGGCCGCCACTGCTACCGAATAACCACAGCTGAACCGAGGCGCCCTCGCCCGGCGTGACAGAAAGGTGGACGCCGTCCGCGACCTCGAACGTCCCGTCGATCAGCGCTATGACGGCATCGAGCTGATCTTCGAAATCCGGTACAACGGCGCCGGGCTGCTGCAAGACACTACCTGTGGCGACGAGGCGCTTCGACGCCAACAGCGAATTCATCCGAAAAGGCCTGGGAAACAGTGTATTTTCCAGAATCATCGGCTCCCGCGGGGTTTCTGACTCGGGCTTCCCGGCCGCTGCGTCGGCACGGCGCTGCGGTGAGCGTCCGAGCCCCAAGTCGATGCGGTCGGGATACAGCGCGTCGATTGTGCCGAACGCCTCCACCACTGCCGCGGCAGTGAGGTGGCCGATCTGGACCGCGGCCGATCCCACCCGGATGCGATCGGTCGCAGCGGCAATCAAACCGATCAGCACCGCCGGCGACGAACTCGCCATGGCGACGAAGTGATGTTCGGTGACCCAGTAGCGTAGGTAGCCCCACTTCTCAGCATGCTGCGCGAGGTCGATGGTGTTTCGCAGCGCCTGCCGCACGGTAGACCCTTCACTGACCGGTGACACGTCGAGGATCGACAAGGGCACCCTGGTCATCGCGGGCTCCGTTGGCCGGCCGCGACGGCGACCGGATGCCGATTCGACGGCCAGACCGTGCTGCTCCGCGGCGTCCCATCGATCGGCAAACGTCTCTCCTCAACGTCAGTGAAGTCGGCGAACGGACCGTCGTTTCGCCTACTGACGTAGACGCTGTTGTCGCACAGCGGGTCTCGTGTTCGGCTGGGATGTGTTGTAGATCGCAGTAGAGTGCACCCGCGGCGTTCTCACTCGCCCGCCTGGAGCTGGGCTATCGCTTGAGCGACGGCGCTGGTGTTGCCGTACTCCCAGCTGCGGTGCTGCGTGATGCCCTCGATGTGCCACCCCGCATCGGTACGGCGCATGCGATTTGTGTAAGAGCCGTGCAGTAGATAGAACTCTCCGCCCTCTGCCCCCACGAGCAGATGTTGCGCAAACATGTAGGAGTGGCAGACGGCCCGATCGGGATCGCTGGCGTCAAATTCGATGACATGGTTGGGGCTGAGGTGCTGTGTGGCAGTAAATCCGTTGAGAGCGAGCGAGACCTGCGCGACCAGTTCCTCGCGGGCATAGTCCTGCGCGGGCATACCGCCTTCAGAGAAGTCCGCATAGACGGGATCGGTGAAGCAGTCGGCGAACATTGCCCAGTCGCGGCGGTCGACGCCCAGCGCATACTTGGTCACTTGTTCGCTGATCTGAACGCGGTCTTCCAGCCGCCGCACGCGGTCTTCGAGATCAGTAGTCATGCCGCATCCTTCGTTGGTTTGAAGTAGATATCGTTTGAGTTCAAACTATCTGCATTCAGATATTATTTCAAGAGATCGTCTTGAGGCCTGCGTATACTGATCGTCGTGCCCTCACCGAAACGTCAAAACCCGTCACGTACACCGCAGAATCCGGGTCTCGACGACTTGACCTGGCTGGCCCACCGTGCCGCGGATGCACTGGGAGACGCGTTCAACAAGGTCTCGCGGGACGCCGGGCTGGCAGACCTGCGGGACTGGCTGGTGCTGGCACTGATCAGCGGTGATGAAAAGCCGCGCACCCAACTGGAGATCGCCACTCAGCTCGGGATCGACAAGTCGACCCTGGTACCACTGCTTGACCGGCTAGAGCGCGACAAATTGATCGTGCGTACCGTGTCCGAGCGCGACCGGCGCGTGCGCATTCCTCGGGTTACTCCGGCCGGCATCAAGATCGTCAAACAGGTGGCGATCGCGCGCGATGCCGCGATCAACGACAAGCTCGCGGCGATCCCACCACAACAACGCGCCGACTTCCACGCGATGCTGTGGAGCATTGTTCAACCCGCCGACGATTAACGCAGTTGCGTTGCCCCCGAACGAAGGCCGTGCGTGAATCCACCGTCCCGTTGTCCCCCTGCTGAGGAGTTGCCCATGACACCCACATCAGTCCGCAATATCCGCGGCGAGTCCTGAGCCTCCCCATGGCCGGTTACGTCCTCGGCTCGGGCTGGCACGTCGTTCTGCGCGATCTTGGTATCGATACCGCCGCGACACTGGCCCGCGCTGACCTTCCCAGGGAACTGCTGGCGCGGCCCGATGCGATGCTGACGATCGAGCAGTTCTACCGCTTGTGGACCGCCGTGGAGGCGGAGTTTGACGGACCCGACGTCGCTCTTGCCATGGCCCAGGCGATTACCACCGAGGCATTCACTCCTGCGATATTCGCCGGCCTGTGCAGCCCGACGCTGCGCGTGGCCGCTGAACGCATCGCGACTTATAAGCGCCTGTTCTATCCGGTCACCTTGGATGTCAAGTGCGAGGACGCGCTTCGTATAGCAGTCAAGGCGCGGGAGCCCTTCGAACCGCCGCCTGTGTTGGCCCGGTTCGAATTGCTGTTCTGGATTAGATTCGCTCGCCTTGGCACTCGTGAACATATCCGGCCGATCCGGCTGACGTTTCCCGCACCGGTGCCCGACCGCCAAGCGCTGGCCGAATTCGCCGGCGGCGATTGTGTCGTCATCGGCCGCTCACCCGAGATCACGTTCGGCGCCCTGGATGCCCGGTGCCCGTTCGTCACCGCGAACGAGGCAATGTGGCAGGTTTTCGAACCCACTCTCCGGCAGCGCCTTACGGTGTCGGACGACAACGCGCCGTGGTCAGCGCGAGTGCACGCGGCGCTGCTCGCAGCGCTACCAGCCGGGCGAGGATCCCTCAGTGAGCTGGCCGCCGACCTTCACCTCAGCGCGCGCTCGCTGCAACGTCGGCTTGCCGCCGAAGGCGACACGTTCCAGGGCATTCTCGACCGTGCACGTGAACGCCTCGCCCGCCACTTCCTGACCACAACCGATCTGCCGGACAGCGAGATAGCGTTCCTCATCGGCTACGACGAACCGGCCTCTTTTCACCGAAGGTTCCGCTCGTGGACCGGGTGTACTCCTGGTGAGGTGCGCGCGGCGGTGCTTGAACCGAAATCAGGCTGACGTACTCGACCGCAACGAATAATCCGTGTGCTTCGTGCGTCTGTGTCTGCGTGACCGATCCGCAATGCCGGTTGAGCGCAGCAGCGCACCGATATGACCATTGAAAAATCTTTCGCCATGTGGGCGCGGTTGGGTTCGCTGAAAGTCGTGTGCGCCGCGCTGATCGGACTACAGGCGCTCTACATGGCCTTGGTGGCGTTCGGGAACATCAGCGACTTCTCAACCAATCAGCAACTGGTGAAACATGTTCTGGCGATGGACAGCACGAATTTTGGTCAACCCGTAGGTGTCGGGTTGGATCACGCCGTCATGTGGCGAGCCCTCACCGCGGCCACCGCGCAGGATGCCGTGTACGTCTTGATCATTGTCTGGGAGTCGGCAACAGCCTTGGTGCTCGCGGGGGCGCTGGCCATGTGGATTCTCGAACGTCGTTCGGGTAGGCCCACGGCGCGTGCGCTGTCCACGATCGGCCTGTTGATGATTCTCATGCTGTTCTTCGGTGCCTTCATCGACATAGGCGGTGAGTGGTACCAAATGTGGCGGTCGACGACGAACAACGGCGTCGAACCGGCGTTCCGCAACACCGTCCTGTCGATTGCGACCCTGATCGTGATCCATCTCCCGCAGACGCCCGCGTTGCGTTGACGCTGCGCCCACGGCGACAAAGTGGGAGAAGCCGGCGCCCTCAGCGCAGCGTCAACGCCTGAACCGCCCGAACCGTCAGTCGAACTGCGGCGCTTCGGTGCGGGTGCGCTTGAGTTCCCAGAAGTGCGGATACGACGCGAACGTCACTGCGGCGTCCCACAGCTTGCCGGCCTCTTCACCGCGCGGAATCCGCGACAGCACCGGGCCGAAGAACGCCACACCGTTGACGTGAATGGTCGGGGTGCCGACGTCCTCACCGACCGCATCCATGCCCTCGTGGTGGCTCTTGCGCAGCGCCTCGTCGTACTTGTCGGTGTCGGCGGCCTCCGCCAACTCGGGGGGCAGGCCGACCTCTTCGAGCGACTCCTTGATGACCTTCGAGAAATCCGGGTCGTTTTCCCGGTAGCCCTGATCGTGAATCCGGGTGCCCATCGCGGTGTACAGCGGCGCCAGGATCTCCGGACCCTTGGCCTGCTCGGCCGCGATAGCCACGCGCACCGGCCGCCACGCCGCTGCCAGGCCCTTCTTGTAGTCCTCGGGCAGATCGCGGCCCTCGTTGAGTACCGCAAGGCTCATCACGTGGAAGTTGACCTCGATATCGCGGACCTTCTCGACCTCGAGGATCCACCGCGAGGTGATCCAGCACCACGGGCACAGCGGGTCGAACCAGAAACCAGCGACCGATTTTTCAGCCATTACTCAGTTGGTCCTCTCGGTAGAAGGGCAGAACTCCGTTCAGCACAACCGTGCCCGCGAGTGCTGTGTTCCCACTGCCACGACGGTCAAAAAGTCGCCCCAAAGGACACGCATAGTGTGCAAATGGTTATCCAAGCGTGTTGTCGATGTGACCGTTGTCAATCAGTGTTTCCCTTGTGATTAAAGCGAAACGATTTATGACCGCAACTCTGGTCGGGGCCGCGGCGGCAGTGACCCTCGCAGCGCCGGCATCCGCCGACCCCGACAACTCCTTCCTCAACGCACTGACCAGCGCCGGCATCGGCTTCAACGACCCGAACAGCACCGAACAACTGGGCCAGTCGATCTGCCCGATGCTCGTCGAGCCTGGTAAGAATCTGGCGCAGATCTACTCGACGGTGTCCAACAAGGGCATCAACCCGGACATGGCGGCCTTCTTCACCGGGATCGCGATCCAGATGTACTGCCCGTCGATGATGACCTCGATCGGCAACGGAACGTTCCTGAACCAACTCAGCGGGCTGCACATCCCTGGCCTGTAGCGCGCCGCCTGGCTGCGCGGCCGATAAGTTGGACGCGTGGCACTTCCCAATCTGACTCGCGAGCAGGCCGTCGAACGCGCCGCGCTCGTCACCGTCGACAGCTATCGCATCGTCCTCGACCTCACCGACGGCGGGGGTAAACCGGGCGAACACACGTTCCGCTCGGTGACGACGGTCGAGTTCGACGCCCTGGCCGGCGCCGACACCTACATCGACATCGCCGCCAATTCCATCCGAAGTGCGACGCTCAACGGTCGCGCCATCGACGTGTCCGGCTACGACGAGTCCACCGGCATTCCGCTGCACGGGCTCCAAGCGCACAACACCGTCGTCGTCGACGCCGACTGCCGCTACTCCAACACCGGTGAGGGGCTGCACCGCTTCGTCGACCCGGTCGACGGCGAGGTCTATCTGTACTCCCAGTTCGAAACCGCCGACGCCAAGCGGATGTTCGCGTGTTTCGACCAGCCCGATCTGAAGGCCACGTTCGACCTCACCGTCACCGCGCCGTCGCACTGGGAGGTCATCTCCAACGGCGCGACGGTGTCGAACGACAACGGCGTGCACACCTTCGCCGCCACCCCGCGGATGAGCACCTACCTGGTGGCGTTGATCGCGGGCCCGTACGCCAGATGGGACGACACCTACAGCGACGACCACGGCGACATTCCGCTTGGTCTGTTCTGCCGCAAGTCGCTGGCCGAGTTCATGGACGCCGAGCGGCTGTTCACCGAGACCAAGCAGGGATTCGGCTTCTACCACAACAACTTCGGCGTGCCGTACGCGTTCGGCAAGTACGACCAGCTCTTCGTGCCCGAGTTCAATGCAGGCGCAATGGAAAACGCGGGCGCGGTGACGTTCCTCGAGGATTACGTCTTCCGCAGCAAGGTCACCCGCGCATCGTACGAACGCCGCGCCGAGACGGTGCTACACGAGATGGCGCACATGTGGTTCGGCGATCTCGTGACGATGCAGTGGTGGGACGACCTGTGGCTCAACGAGTCGTTCGCCACCTTCGCCTCGGTGCTGTGCCAGGCCGAGGCCACCGAGTACAAAGAGGCGTGGACGACGTTCGCGAACGTCGAGAAGTCCTGGGCCTACCGGCAGGACCAGCTGCCCTCGACGCACCCGGTAGCCGCCGACATCCCGGACCTGGCCGCGGTCGAGGTGAATTTCGACGGCATCACCTACGCCAAGGGCGCCAGCGTGCTCAAGCAACTGGTCGCCTACGTCGGCCTCGAGGAGTTCCTCTCCGGGCTGCGGGATTACTTCCGCGACCACGCATTCGCCAACGCCACCTTCGGCGATCTGCTCGGCGCGCTGGAAAAGGCGTCGGGCCGCGACCTGTCCGGCTGGGGCCAGCAGTGGCTCAAGACCACCGGCCTGAACACGCTGCGCCCCGACTTCGACCTCGACGACAACGGGCGGTTCACCCGGTTCGCCATCACGCAGAGCGGCGCGCAACCAGGCGCCGGTGAGACCAGGGTGCACCGGCTGGCGGTCGGCGTCTACGACGACGATGACGGCAGCGGCAAGCTGGTCCGCATCCACCGCGAGGAAATCGACGTCGAGGGTGCGACCACCGATGTACCTGCGCTGCAGGGAGTTTCGCGCGGCAAGCTGATCCTGGTCAACGACGACGACCTGACGTACTGCTCACTGCGCCTGGATGCCGAGTCGTTGCAGACGGTGCTGACCCGCATCGCCGACATCGCCGATCCGCTGCCACGCACACTGGCGTGGTCGGCGGCATGGGAGATGACCCGGGAAGCCGAACTGCGCGCCCGCGACTTCGTGGCGCTGGTCGCCGGCGGCGTGCACGCCGAAACCGAGGTCGGCGTCGCGCAGCGACTACTGCTGCAGGCGCAGACCGCGCTCAGCGCGTACGCCGAGCCGGGTTGGGCCCGCGCCGAGGGCTGGCCCGCCTTCGCTGACCGGCTGCTGGAATTGGCCCGCGGCGCCGAGGCCGGGTCCGACCATCAACTGGCCTACGTCAACGCACTGTGCGGATCGGTGCTGTCCGATCGGCACACCGACGTGTTGAGAGCGCTGCTGGACGCCGACCCGACCACCCAAGGTCTGGCCGGCCTCGTGGTCGACACGGATCTGCGCTGGCGCATCGTCACCGCGCTGGCCGCCGCAGGCGTTGTCGACGCCGACGGCCCGGACACCCCGTTCATCGACGCCGAGGCGCAGCGGGACCCCACCGCGGCAGGCAAGCGGCACGCCGCCGCGGCATCGGCGGCACGGCCGCAGCCAGCGGTCAAGGAGGCGGCGTGGCAGCAGGTGATCGAAGACGACACGCTGCCCAACATCACCGCACGCTCGATCATCGGCGGCTTCGTCAGGCCCGGTCAGGAAGAGGTGCTGACCCCGTTTCGCGCCAGGTACTTCGACGCGATCTCGGGTGTCTGGCAGCGGCGTTCGAGTGAGGTCGCGCAGACGGTGGTGATCGGCCTCTACCCCGCGTGGGATGTCAGCCAGGCCGGCCTCGACGCCGCCGACCGGTTCCTGGCCGACTCCGAGGTGCCACCGCCGTTGCGGCGACTGGTGGTGGAGGGCCGTGCGGGCGTC
The DNA here is from genome assembly GCF_900240945.1 of Mycobacterium sp. 3519A. Classification (NCBI taxonomy): domain Bacteria; kingdom Bacillati; phylum Actinomycetota; class Actinomycetes; order Mycobacteriales; family Mycobacteriaceae; genus Mycobacterium; species Mycobacterium sp. 3519A. Next base: position 343,450 of record NZ_OESG01000011.1, on the reverse strand, counting down.
GAGCGGGCTTTGCGAGCGCGCGCCTTCGACATCACCTGACGTCTCCGCCATACGCTCCGTGCATGGTGGTCAGTCGCACGCGCAGAGCGCGTGCCGCCCGCAAGCGGAAGCGTCGGCTCGACGCCGTCGTCAATGACCTGACCGCCGAGCAGTGGGCGGCGATCCAGGCGGCCTGGAGCGGCTGCGCGTACTGCGGCGCGACCGACAAGCCGCTGCAGCGTGACTGCGTGATGGCGATCTCGCGGGGCGGGCGCTACACCGTCGACAACGTGGTGCCCGCGTGCGCGGCGTGCAACACCAGCAAGTGCAACGAGGAAGTCACCGCCTGGCTACGCCGCAAGCGCCTCGACGAGCGCGCATTCCTGGCGCGCTACGTCGAGATCCGCGCGATGTTAGCGGGGTGAGACGCCCGCGCTGAGCACCCGGATGGCGCTGATCAGGCCGTCCATCAGGTTGCCCTCTTTGAACGACGCGGCGGCCGCCGAGACGCCGAGCGGCGCGGACTCCTCGATGCCGCGGCCTTGCACGTCGGCGCCGTAGACCACCTCGATGGCGCGCTGGTTCGGCGAAACCGCCAGCAGCACAGCGTTGTTCGGCGTCGGCACCTTGGCAAGGATGGACCTGGCGGTGGCTGCGGTGTCGGCACCGAGGTCGCCCAGGTACACCGCGAAGCGGGCCTTGGCGTACCGCGAGCCGTACTTGAGCGCGTCGTCGAGCACCACCAGATCCTTGACCGGGAACGGGTAGGTCACCGACACCTGACCGGGCTCGGTGACGCCGGAAATCCGGCCGCTGTTGGTTACGACGAACCCGCGCGGCAGCTGCGCCGGGAGCGCTGATCCGACAGTCGCGACCTCACCACTTACCACTTGCGCCGCCTCCAATCGTGACGCCGTGCGAATCATGACCGCCGTGGCCGTGATCGGCCGGCTCGTCGGACGCCCACAGAATCGGCTCGTGCGTCCACGGCTCGGTCAACTTGTAGGTCTCGGGGTGCGGGCCCTTGCGGTTCTTGCCGACCCCGTAGATCAGGCCGATCAACACCAGCAGGACAACCAGCGGAACGCCTCCGAGGAGGGAATGAGTCAATGCGGTGCTCACGACGCAAACCGTATAACAGCCACTGGTCAGGCCGCGCCCTCACCCAGGTATCTGACCCACGCCGGGTCGAGTTCTTTCACGGACGACAGCAACCGCCAGTGCTGACCCTTCGGCGGTACGGGCATCGAACGCAGCGTCCACCCCAGTTCGGTGAGCAAGCGGTCGGCCTTGCGGTGGTTGCAGGTCGAGCACGCCGCGACGCAGTTCTCCCAGGAATGGTCGCCGCCGCGGCTGCGCGGCACCACGTGGTCGACGGTGTCGGCCTTGCCCCCGCAGTAGGCGCAGCGGAACCGGTCGCGGTGCATCAGCGCCGCCCTGGTCATCGGGATACGCGCCCGGTAGGGCACGCGCACGTAGGACTGCAGCCGAATCACCGACGGCACCACGATCGACCTGGTCGCCGAGTGGATCACCGGGCCGTTCGGGTCGTCGTGCACGACGGTGGCTTTGCCGCACATCAGCATGATGACCGCTCGCCGCATGGGCAGAGCGGTCAACGGTTCGTAGGTGGAATTCAGCAGTAGCACGCGACGGCGACCCCAGATCGAGGCCTCGTTGGTACTGGGCGGATGGGCGTCGACGCTGTGCAGGACGTGCGATTGCGCGTGGCCGACCGCGGGCCCGGATATGCCCGTCGCGGCCTGGTGGTGCCGGTGGCCGCGACCTTTCTTGCGCTGCGCCATACGTCCTCCGACCGACAGTCCACCATGGATTGGGGACAATCGCACGACAATTCTGCCCGTGTTCGCTGGTCACTCTGGTGAACAGTGGATGACCTCACCGGTTCGCGGCGCGCAACCGGCCACAGGGACAATGGAGCGCGTGACAGCTCCGCAGCGCTCGTTCTACGACGAAGTCGGTGGCCACGACACGTTTCACAAGATCGTGGCGCGGTTCTACCAACTGGTCCGCGAGGACGAGATCCTGCGTCCGATCTACCCGGAGGACGACCTCGACGGTGCCGAAGAGCGGTTGCGGATGTTCCTCGAGCAATACTGGGGCGGCCCGCGGACGTACTCGGATCGGCGCGGCCATCCCCGGCTGCGCTTGCGGCACGCGCCGTTCAAGATCGGCTATCTGGAGCGCGACGCGTGGCTGCGGTGCATGCACACCGCCGTCGCGGAGATCGACTCGCATACGCTCGACGACGAGCACCGCAAGGAACTTCTCAGCTATCTGGAAATGGCCGCGCATTCGATGGTGAACTCGCCGTTCTGATGAGCACGCCCTGGTGGTCGCACGCGCTGTTCTATCAGGTGTATCCCAGGTCGTTCCGCGACAGCGACGGCGATGGTGTCGGTGACCTCGACGGTGTCACCGCCAAGCTGGACTACCTGCGCGCGCTCGGCGTCGACGCCATCTGGCTGAACCCCGTGATGGTGTCGCCCATGGCCGACCACGGCTACGACGTCGCCGACCCCCGCGACGTCGACCCGCTGTTCGGCGGCATCGACGCGCTGGACCGGTTGACCGATGCCGCGCACCGGCGCGGCATCAAGGTGACGATGGACCTGGTTCCCAACCACACCAGCTCGCAGCATCCGTGGTTTCAGGCGGCGCTGGCCGCCGGCCCGGGCAGCGACCCGCGTGAGCGCTACATCTTCCGCGACGGCACCGGCCCCGGCGGCGTTGAGCCGCCCAACAACTGGGTGTCGGTGTTCGGCGGGCCTGCGTGGACCCGCGTCACCGAGGCCGACGGCACACCCGGCCAGTGGTATCTGCATCTGCTCGACGCCGAGCAGCCGGACCTGAATTGGGACAATCCCGAGGTTTTCGACGATCTGGAGAAGACGCTGCGGTTCTGGCTGGAGCGCGGTATCGACGGCTTCCGCATCGACGTCGCGCACGGGATGGCCAAACCGCCGGGGCTGCCCGACATGGACGTCGTCACGGCCGAGATGCTGCTGGCCGACATGGACGACGACCCGCGGTTCAACAACGACGGTGTGCACGAGATCCACCGCCAAATCCGGCGCGTGTTCGACGACTATCCGGACGCCGTCGCCATCGGCGAGGTGTGGGTCTACGACAACGAGCAGTTCTCCCGCTACGTGCGCGACGACGAACTGCATCTGGGCTTCAACTTCCGGCTGTTGCGCGCGAAGTTCGACGCCGCGGATATCCGTGGGGCCGTTGAGAATTCGCTTGCCGCCGCGGCGCTGGTGGACGCCGTGCCGACGTGGACGCTGGCCAACCACGACGTCGACAGGGAACCGACCCGGTACGGCGGCGGGCCTGTCGGGTTGGCCCGAGCGCGGGCGATGGCGCTGCTGATGCTCGCGCTGCCAGGTGCGGTGTTCATCTACAACGGTGAGGAACTCGGCCTGCCGAACGTCGATCTGCCCGACGCGGCCCTGCGCGATCCGGTGTGGGAGCGCTCGGGGCACACCCGCCGCGGCCGCGACGCGTCGCGGGTGCCGGTGCCGTGGGAGGGCGATGCTCCGCCGTTCGGGTTCTCGTCGAATGTCGACACGTGGCTGCCGGTGCCAGCCGAGTGGGCCGCGTTGACGGTGGACAAGCAACTCGCCGACCCCGATTCGACGCTGGCATTCTTCCGGCGCGCATTCGAGTTGCGCCGCGGCGGTGGAGAATTCGGCGGCCGGACGTTGGCGTGGCTGGACTCCCCCGCCGGCGGCGTGGTGTTTCGGGTCAGCAGCGGACTGGTCTGCGCGCTGAACGCCGGGACCGAGGCGATGACGCTGCCTGAGGGTGAGGTGTTGTTGGCCAGCGGCCCGTTGGCCGACGGCGTGCTGCCGCCGAACACTGCGGTGTGGGTGGTCTAGTCTCCTGCGCGAGCAGTCGCAAAGTGTCCCGAAATCCCGGCGTGTCGGGACCTTTTACGTCTGCTCGCGGGGAAAGTCAGCGCAGCACCACAGCCGGGTCGCCGCGGCGGCGGTACACCGACCCGAACCGGGCGTCGATGCGCAGCCACGTCGGCAGTACCCGCACCCGGACGATCTCGTCGGCGGCGACGGTGGCCGGGTCCAGCTGTTCCGACGACTGCGGCAGGAAACCCATTGCTGTCAAGGCGAATACGCAACGCATCGGGATGCCGACGGTGTCGTCGCCAGAGCTGACCGAAACCACTTCCTGATCCAGCAGCGACGCCGGCGGACCGTGCGCGCTGGAGTGCTCCTTCGCCAGCGCGGTGCCGCGCTGCGCCAGTTCCAGCACCGCCCGCGCGGGCACGTCGTCGAGATGCACGAAGCCGGATTCGGGCGGCAGGACCCCTCGCCATGCGGAATCCATCGGGAATCCGGGGTCAACGTAGCCGCTGAGGTCCATCGCGGTCAGGCCCGTCGACAGCGCGTCGGCGCCTGCGCTGAGGTCGCCCGGCTTGACCCGCCCGTGCACGACCCGGCTGGCCAGCACATCGAAACCGGTTGCCACCCAAGCCACCACGAGGCCGCCCGCCCGCTCACGAAGGCGGATGACCGCCGCCTCATCCAGCCGCATCGCCCGCTCGATGAACGTCGTCAAGTCCTCCCGATGCGGGGCATCATCGAGCCAGATACCGCGTTCCGGTGCGGTCATCGAAGATAGCGCTGCAGGTATTCGCGCTGGGCAGGCGAGAGTCGTTCCAGCCGTTGCTCTTTGATGTGCACGGCGGCCAGCTGAGTCTCGGCGATCACCGCGGGCTTGGAATCGGGATCCTTGCGAACCGACCGGACCTCGTAGCCGATCGTGAAGTCGACGGCCCGCACCCGCTTGGAGAACATCGTCACCTGCAACGGCGAATCCCGCAGCCGCAGCTGGCCCTTGTAGAGGATCTTCACCTCGTGGATCAGCAGACCGATCTCCTCGATCACCGCCTCGAACGGCTCACGCAGAAACGGGATTCTGGCCTCTTCGAGGATGGTGACCATCGTGGCGTGGTTGATGTGCTGGTACATGTCGATGTCGGACCACCGCACGTGCACCGGCGCTACAAAACCATTTGTCACCCAGTCGTTCCTGTTCCGCTCGTCCTTGTCATGCTGCGCAACTGGCGCGCCGCCACCGACAGTGTCGCCAGGTCCAGGTCACCGCTTTCATAGATCTCGGCGAGTGTGCGCTGCGCCCGGCTCACCCGCGAACTGTTGGTGGCCTCCCACTCGGCGATCTTCTCCTCGCCACTTTCCTCCGGCTCACCGACCGCCAGCACGTCGAAGCACAGCGCCCTGATCGATCCGTAGATGTCGTCGCGAATCGCCAAGCGGGCCAACGAATGCCAGCGGTCGTCGCGTTCTAGGCGGGACACCGCCGTCAGCAGTCCGTCGGTGCCGAGACGGGCCATCAACGCGAAATAGGTATCGGCGACTTCGGCCGGGTCGCGGTCGATGATGTCGGCGATGTCGATCACGTCGAGCAGGCTGTACTGGTACAGCCCGGTCGCCACCATGTACGCCAAATCATCGGGCACACCTTGGGAGCTGAACTCGCCGGCTTCCTTCTCCACGATCACCTTGTCGTCGCCGCGCAGCCACTCCGACATCCGCGGCGTCAGCACCCGGACCTTCTCGGCGAACCGGTTGATCTCGGCACCGGTCGCCAGCGGTTGCGGCCGGTAGTTGAGCAGCCACCGTGCCGCCCGGTCGATGAGCCTGCGCAGATCCAGTGTCATGCGGTCGGATACGGCCACCGAGATGTCGGCCGCGCGGATCTGTCGCCACACCTCGCCGACCCTGAAGATCGCATTGGTGGCCACGTAGCTGCGCACCGCGTCGACAGGACGGACCCCGACGTCCTCGCAAACCCGGTAGGCGAAGGTGATCCCGCTGGTGTCGACGAGATCGTTGACCAGCATGGTGGTGACGATCTCGCGCCGCAGTTGGTGTTGCCGGATTTCGGCGGCGAACTGGTCGCGCAGGTTGTGCGGGAAGTACCACGGCAACCGCGAGGCGAAGACTTCCTGGTCGGGAAGCTCACTGGCGAGTATCTCGTCCTTGAGTACGAGCTTCACGTGTGCCATCAGGGTCGCCAGTTCGGGTGACGTCAAACCGAGTCCTGCTTCGGTCCGGCGGTGGATCTCCTTCTCCGACGGCAGCGCCTCGAGTTCGCGGTTGAGCCCGTGGTCTTTGACGAAGTCCTTGATCATCCGCGCATGCACCGGGAGCAGGCTGGCGGCGTTGGCGCGACTGGTGCCCATCAGATCGTTCTGATCCTCGTTGTCGGTCAACACCAGTCGGCCGACCTCGTCGGTCATCGACACCAGCAGTTGCGTGCGGTCCTCGGGACGCACCTTGCCCGCCGTCACCAGCGAGTCGACCAGGATCTTGATGTTGACCTCGTGGTCGGAGCAGTCGACGCCCGCGGAGTTGTCCAGCGCGTCGGTGTTGCAGCGCCCGCCCGCCAGGCAGAACTCGATGCGGCCCAGTGAGGTGACGCCGAGGTTGCCGCCCTCGCCGATCACCTTGGCGCGCACCTGGTTTCCGTTGATGCGCACCGGATCGTTGGCGCGGTCGCCGACGTCGGCGTCCGATTCGGTCTCGGCCTTGATGTAGGTGCCGATCCCGCCGTTGAACAACAAATCGGCGGGTGCCTTGAGGATCGCCTTGATCAGCGCAGGCGGGGTCAACTCCTCGATGTCGTCGGCGATGCCGAGCGCGGCGCGGGCCTGCGGGCTGATCGGGATCGACTTCTGCTCACGGCTGTAGACGCCGCCGCCCTCGCTGATCAGTGACCGGTCGTAGTCGTCCCACGACGACCGCGGCAGCTCGAACATTCGCTTGCGCTCGTCCCACGACGTCGCCGCATCGGGTGACGGATCGATGAAGACGTGCCGGTGGTCGAACGCGGCCAACAGCCGGATGTGTTTGGACAGCAGCATGCCGTTGCCGAACACGTCGCCGCTCATGTCGCCGATCCCGACGACGGTGAAGTCCTCGGTCTGGGTGTCGACGCCCATCTCGCGAAAGTGTCGCTTGACGGCCTCCCACGCGCCCTTGGCGGTGATGCCCATGGCCTTGTGGTCGTAGCCCACCGAACCGCCGGAGGCGAACGCGTCGCCGAGCCAGAAGCCGTAGGACGCGGCCACCTCGTTGGCGATGTCGGAGAACGTCGCCGTGCCCTTGTCGGCGGCCACCACCAGGTAGGCGTCGTCGCCGTCGCGGCGCACCACATCGGTTGGGGTGACGACGTTGCCGGTGGCCTTGTCGACGTTGTCGGTCACATCGAGCAGGCCAGCGATGAACAGCTTGTAGCAGGCGATGCCTTCGTTGCGGAATGCGTCGCGATCCTCTGCGGGCGGCGGATTCTTGACCACGAAGCCGCCCTTGGCGCCGACCGGCACGATCACGGCGTTCTTCACCGCCTGCGCCTTGACCAGGCCGAGGATCTCGGTGCGGAAGTCCTCCTTGCGGTCCGACCAGCGCAGCCCCCCGCGCGCCACGAACCCGAACCGCAGGTGCACGCCCTCCACCCGCGGGGAGTACACGAAGATCTCGAAGCGGGGCCGCGGCAGCGGCAGCTCGTCGATGAGCACGGGGTTGAGCTTGATCGACAGCACATTCTGCGCACGCGCCGAATCCGCCTTGGTGACAAAGTAATTGGTCCGCAATGTGGCCTGGATCATCGATGCGAACGCCCGCAGCACGCGGTCGGTATCCAGGCTGACCAGCGCGTCGATATCGGCGGCCACCGCCGCGGCGGCGGCCTGCGCGTCACGACGGCGGTTGTCGTCCGACGGCGTCGGGTCGAACAGCGCCTCGAACAACTCGACCAACGACCTGGCGGTGCCCGCGTTGCCGTTGATGACGCCCTCGATGTGGGACTGGCTGTACGGAAAACCAGCCTGCCGCAGGTATTTTGCGTACATCCGCAGCAACGCGACCTGTTGCCAGGTCAGCCCGGCGCGCAGCACCAACTCGTTGAAGCGGTCGATCTCGGCGCGACCGTGCCAGATCGCGGTGACGGCGTCGGCGAACCGCTCGGCCATGCTGGCGCGGTCGGGGCCTTCGGACGGCGTCGGGATGTCGGGGTGCGGCGACACCTTGAACTGGTAGATCCACACCTGCAGCCCGTCGGGTCGGGCCACGGTGAACGGCCGCTCCTCGAGCACCACCACGCCCATGGACTGCAGCATCGGCAGCAGATGGCTCAGCGACGCCGACCGTCCGCCGAGATACCAGGTGAGCTGCGCGACGCCGTCTGCACCGCGGTCGCCCAGCACCAGCCGGACCGAATTGTCTTGCAGCATCTCGATGATCGCGATGTCGTTGATGGCATCCCACGGCGCGACGGCCTGCTTGTACACCTCCTGGAAGGCGCCCGAATAGTGTTCGGCCATGGTTTGGGTGATCGAACCGGTTTTCACCGCGCCGATCAGCCGGTCACCCCACGTCCGCGCGGCCTCGGTGAGCAGGTCCTGGATCCTGGACTCGTTCTCGAGGGAGACGTCGATGTCCTGCTTACGCCGCCCTTCGGGCAGCCGGACGGTGAAATGCACCACCGCCCAAGGCGATTCGCTGACCCGAGCGGCGTAGTCAATGCTGACCCCGCCGAGTTCGCGGACCAGGATGTCCTGCATCTCCAGCCGCACCGCCGTGGTGTACCGGTCGCGGGGCAGATACACCAGGCACGACACGAAATGCGCGAGTTGGTCGGCGCGAAGGAACAGCAACGTGCGCCGTCGCGACCCTAGGTCGACCACCGCCATCGCCATGTCGAGGAGTTCCTTGGCCGACAACGCGAACAACTCCGACCGCGGGATGGTCTGGATGATGTCCAGCAGCAACTGGCCGGGATGGCTGGGATCGCGGTGCGCTATCGCGAGCGCGTCGTTGACCCGCCGCGAGATCAGCGGTATCTCCAGCACATTGGCGTTCATGGCGGCGACGGTGAACAGCCCGACGAACCGGTGCTCGATGACGGCGCCGGGCATGTTCTCGCGTACCACCACGATGTACGGATAGGCGCCGTAGCGCAGGAAGCTCGGCATCGTGGCCTGCGCGAGCACCAGCAGATCGTCGTTGCCGGTGAGTTGCGGGAGCACGTCGGTGCGCAGTCGCAGCACCCCGAGACGGCTGGACGGATCGACGGCGGACTGCCCGTTGCTGACCTGGCAGCGCTGATAGCCCAGCAGCACGAAATGCCCGTCGGCGAGCCAACGTAGCAGCGCGGCAACGTCTTTGCGGTCGGAGCTGGGGAACCTGCCCTGGGTGTCGGAATCGAGTTCGGCGGCGAGGCTGATCAGCATCGCGGTCATCGACGTGGAATCCAGCGCCACCTGGCGGGCGTCGGCGAGCACGCCGGGCAGCAGCCGTTTGACCTCGTCGATGATCTTCGGATCGCACGAGTCGGCCAGTTGCACGTGGATCCACGTCTCGTCGATGCCGTCGCCGAACGGCGCGTCGGATGCGGGTTCGATGGCCAGCAGATCGCCGCTGGGACCCCGGCGCGCCCGGAACACCGGGTTCATGATGGCCTTGTACGCCACCCCGAGCCGGTGCAGCAGCACGGTGACGGAGTCCATCAGCATCGACGCGTTGTCGGTGACGATCTGCAGGGCCGGCCCGAATCCCGCCGGGTCGTCCTCGCCGTACACCGCGACCCGAGTGTCGCCGAACGACCGGTGCGCGCCCAGCCGCAACTGCGCATCGATCATGGCGGGCGAGATCAGCGTGCTGACGGCCGCCCGCACCGGTGCGGTGACCGTCGAGTCGGCGCCCGGCGCGTCACCGTGCGGTCCGCGATACGTCGACATGTAGGCCCGCGCCAACCTGGCGATGGTGTCCTGGCTCAGCGGCGGCGGCGCGGTGGATCCGCCGACGCCTGTGCCAGTCCCCGGGTTGACCGTCATCGCCGCTCCTGCCTACGCACGCGTACCTGCTGTCAGTGCATGTCGCCGCCGAAGCGGCTCCGTGGCACGCAATGGCGACACTAGTCGCGCGTGAGGCGGCGGTGGGTCACCCTGTGCGGACGGGCCGCATCGATTCCAAGACGTTCCACTTTGTTCTCTTCGTAGGCCGCGAAGTTGCCTTCGAACCAGAACCATTTGGCCTCGTTGTCGTCGTCGCCCTCCCACGCGAGGATGTGCGTGCAGGTGCGGTCGAGGAACCACCGGTCGTGCGAGATCACCACCGCGCATCCGGGGAAGTTCTCGAGCGCGTTCTCCAGCGAACTCAGCGTCTCCACGTCGAGGTCGTTGGTGGGCTCGTCGAGCAGGATCAGGTTGCCGCCCTCTTTGAGGGTGAGCGCCAGGTTGAGCCGGTTGCGTTCACCGCCGGACAGCACTCCGGCAGGCTTCTGCTGGTCCGGGCCCTTGAACCCGAACGCCGAGACGTAGGCCCGCGACGGGATCTCGTTCTGGCCGACCTCGATGTAGTCGAGCTTGTCGGAGACGACCTCCCAGACCGTCTTGGTCGGGTCGATGCCCGCCCGGCTCTGGTCGACGTAGGACAGCTTCACGGTGTCGCCGACCCTGACCGTACCGCTGTCGGGCTCCTCCAGGCCGACGATGGTCTTGAACAGCGTCGTCTTACCGACGCCGTTGGGACCGATCACGCCGACGATGCCGTTGCGGGGCAGCGTGAAGGACAGGTCCTTGATCAGCGTGCGGCCACCGAAGCCCTTGTCGAGGTGCTCGACCTCGACCACCACATTGCCCAGCCGCGGCCCGGTCGGGATCTGGATCTCCTCGAAATCCAACTTCCGGGTCTTCTCGGCCTCGGCCGCCATCTCCTCGTAGCGCTGCAGACGGGCCTTGCTCTTGGCCTGGCGCGCCTTGACGCCGGAGCGGACCCAGGCCAGCTCGTCCTTGAGCCGCTTCTGCAGCTTGGCGTCCTTGCGGCCCTGCACCGCGATGCGCTCGGCCTTCTTCTCCAGATACGTCGAGTAGTTGCCCTCGTAGGGGTAGGCGCGGCCGCGGTCGAGTTCGAGGATCCACTCGGCGACGTTGTCCAGGAAGTACCGGTCGTGTGTGACGGCCAGGATGGCGCCCTTGTACTCGGCCAGGTGCTGCTCGAGCCACTGCACGCTCTCGGCGTCGAGGTGGTTGGTCGGCTCGTCGAGCAGCAGCAGATCGGGCTTGGACAGCAGCAGCTTGCACAGCGCGACGCGGCGCCGCTCACCGCCGGACAGGTTGGTGACCGGTTCGTCGGGCGGCGGGCAGCGCAGTGCGTCCATGGCCTGCTCCAGCTGGGAGTCGAGGTCCCACGCGTCGGCGTGGTCCAGCTCCTCCTGCAGCCTGCCCATTTCCTCCATGAGCTCGTCGGAGTAGTCGGTGGCCATCAGTTCGGCGACCTCGTTGAAGCGGTCGAGCTTGACCTTGATGTCGCCGAGGCCCTCCTCGACGTTGCCGCGCACGGTCTTCTCCTCGTTCAGCGGCGGCTCCTGCTGCAGGATGCCGACGCTGGCGCCGGGGGCCAGCAGCGCATCGCCGTTGTTGGCGGTGTCCAGCCCGGCCATGATCCGCAAGACGCTCGACTTGCCTGCCCCGTTCGGACCGACGACGCCGATTTTCGCGCCAGGAAGGAAGTTCAGGCTGACGTCGTCAAGGATCACCTTGTCGCCGTGCGCCTTGCGGACCTTCCGCATCGAATAGATGAATTCGGCCATTGCCGTTGATTTGCCTTTCGCGAGTCTTTGGTACTGCTCGCGGACCATCGTAGGCGTGGCCGAACATGGCTATGCGGACAGAGGCATCGGCTTCTCCTCTTCGGCGTCGACCACCGCTTCCTCGGCCGACTCGTCCGCCGTCGGGCCGCCGTCGCGCAGGGAAGGCGTCTTCTCGATGATGCGCACGATCGACCGCGCCAGATCAGGCCCGACGGAGGTGGCACGCATCTCGAGGTTGGACCGGCGGTTGCCGTCACGATCGTCGTATTCGCTGGTGTAGACGTGTCCGACCACGATCACCGGGTCACCCTTGCGCAGGGCCGCGCCGACGCCGGTGACCAGCTTGCCCCAGCAGTTGACGGTGACGAACAGCGAATTGCCAGGTTCCCAGTTGCCGTCGGCGGTCCGCCTGCGCGAGTTGCTGGCCACCCGGAACTTGATCACCTCCTGGTCGCCGACTCGGCGGCCCTGCGGGTCGTTGACGATGTTGCCGACGATGGTGATGGGCGTCTCGAACATTGCTGATTCCTCTCATTTCATCGAAACCGCGACGCGCGTCGCACCACCATTGACCGCCGCGGCCCCGACACCACGGCCCGAAGCGGCCAGCGCACCGCCTCCCCTGTGGATGAAGTGCGCGCTGTGGATCGATCGGCCTTAGGTTGATCGTCATGACGGTGTGGATCACTCGCAGACCCGAGGCCGAGGTGGCGGCCGAGCTGGACCGGAGCCAGGGCGCGCTGGCCGGGCTGCGGCTCGCGGTCAAAGACAATGTCGACGCCGCCGGGCTGCCGACCACGGCCGCCTGCCCGGAGTTCGGCTACCAACCCGAGCGGGACGCACCCGTCGTCGCGGCGCTGCGGGCGGCGGGCGCGGTGGTGGTCGGTAAGACCAATCTCGATCAGTTCGCGACCGGTCTGGTCGGCACCCGGTCCCCGCACGGTGCGGTGCCCGACAGTCGCAGGCCCGAATACATCAGTGGGGGGTCGAGCTCGGGATCGGCGGTGGCGGTCGCATCCGGTCAGGCCGACATCGCCATCGGCACCGACACCGCGGGTTCGGGCCGGGTGCCCGCCGGCCTGCAGGGCATCGTCGGAATCAAGCCGACGTTGGGGGTGATCTCGACCGAAGGCGTCGTGCCGGCCTGCGAGTCGTATGACTGCGTCACGATTTTCGCGGCCGACATCGAGCTGGCCGGCCGCGCGATGGGCGTGATGGCCGCAGGCGCCGGTGACCGGCCGTGGCCCGCCGACGTCCGGTTGGCGGCGCCGCCCAATCCCGTGGTCGCGATTCCCGGTGAGCTACCCGAATTGGACCGCGAATGGCGCGCGGCGTTCGACGCCGCCGTCGCCGTGCTGACAGAGGCCGGGGCGCGCATCGTCACCGTCGATATCGCGCCGTTCCTTGAGGCTGCCAAGCTGCTGTACGACGGCGCGTTGGTCAGCGAAAGATATGCGGCTGTAGGCGAATTCATCGACACCCACCCCGACGCCGCGCTGGATCCGACCGTGCGCCGCATCGTCACCGCGGCCCGCGACATCCCGGCGCACCGGCTGATCCGGGATCGGCGCGAGGTCGAGCGATTGCGCAAGGTGGCGATGGCCGAATTGGGCGGCGTCGACGCGCTGCTCGTGCCGACCGCGCCTACGCATCCGCGCATCGACGAAGTCGCCGCCGACCCGGTCGGCGTCAACTCACGGATGGGTACCTACACCAACTTCTGCAATCTGTTCGACCTGTGCGCGGTTTCTGTGCCTGCGGGCACCGCGGGGCAGGCGCAGTTCGGCGTGACGGTGCTGGCGCGCGCGTTCGAGGATGCGGTCGCGTTGGACATCGCCGCCCTGGTGACGGGACAGCAAGCACCAGAACAGGTTTGGCCGCTGGCGGCGGCGGACGCCGTCGAGCTGGTGGTGTTCGGCGCGCACCTGCGGGGCGGGCCGCTGGTGCATCAGCTCACCGACCTCGGCGCGCGCTGGGCGGGCGAGGTGACGACCGCGCCGCGCTATCGGATGTCGGTGTTGCCGACCGAGCCTGCCAAACCGGCGATCACGCGGGTGCCCGACGGTGCGCAGGGCGCGGCGTTGCTCGGGCACCGGTGGCTGCTGTCCCCCGCCGCTCTCGGCCGCTTCCTCGCGGCGTTGCCCGCGCCGATGCAACTGGGCAAGGTCGAATTCGACGACGGCACATGGCGAACCGCGTTCGGCTGCGACGGCGCCGCCGCCACCGGCCAGGACATCAGCTCGTACGGCAGCTGGCCGGCGGCGATCGCGGCAGGCGCGGTCTAGCCCCGTCGAGTGGCCAGTTATCGCACGCCGGAAGCGAAATCGCGTGTCATAACTGGCCAGTCACCGACGCTGCCAGATCGACACGTGTCGTGTGCTCTCGTGGGTGAACGGCCTTGTGTCCCAGTCTTCCCAGCGCTCGACCAGAGACATGCCTGCGATGCGCGCCATCAGGTCCAGTTCGGCGGGCCACACATAGCGAAACGGCATCGACCGCAGCCTGGCCACGTCGCCGTCCTCGTCGACGTAGTTGGACGTCATCGACTGTGTCGCACAGTCGTAGAGGTCGTAGGCCCAGTAGTCGTCGCCGACGTCGAACGGGACGGCCCGTTGCCCCGGCGGCAGCAGCCGTAGCGCGGGGACGCCGACCTCGACGACGAAGCTGCCGCCTGGCCGCAGGTGTTCGGCGGCGTTGACGAAACACGCCACCTGCGCGTCCTGGGTGGTGAGGTTGCCGATCGTGTTGAACACCAGGTAAGTCAGCGAAAACTCGCCAGGCACACGGGTTTCGGCGAAATCCCCGATCGTCACCTCGATCCCGGCTGCACCGGGCTTGTCCCGCAACCGGGCGACCATCGCCTTCGACAAGTCGATGCCGTGCACCTCGACACCCCGCCCCGCGAGCGGAAGGGCGATGCGACCAGTCCCGATGCCGAACTCCAGCGCTTTGCCGTCGCCTGCGAGTTCGGCCAACACGTCGACGATGCGATCGATGACGGCTTGGTCGTGCATGCCCGACGTCGCGGCGTCATAGGTAGCGGCGACCTCTTCGTCGAAGAACCCGTCGTCGGTGGTCACGTCGAACGGCTGTCCCGCTTGGCCAACTCCGACAGCATCGCGTTGTACGCGGTCAACTCCGCGTCGTCGTCGCGGTCGGCGGCCCGGTCCAGGCGTTTGGCGGTGCGCTGATCGCTGCGCCGCCACTGGATCAGCAGCGCGATCATCACCAGCACCAGCGGGATTTCGCCTGCCGCCCAAGCGATTCCGCCGCCCAGCCGCTGATCGCCGATCAGGTCGGTGTGCCAGCTCAACGCCAACGACCGGTAGAACGACGCGCCGAGCACGGTCTGCATCCCCATCAGCACCACACCGAAGAACGCGTGCAACGGCAGCGACGCGAACACCATCGCGACCTTGCCGAGTTGCGGTATCTGGCGCGGCGTCGGATCGACACCGATGACCACCCAGTAGAACAGGTATCCGCTGAGCAGGAAGTGCACATTCATCAGCACATGCGCGGCGTGGTTGCTCACGGCCGCATCGAAGATCCCGCCGAAGTAGAGGGCATAGAACCCGGCGACGAACACCACAGTGGCGACGACCGGATGGGTGAGAAACCGCGACACCCGCGAATGCAGCGCCGCCAGCAGCCATTCCCGCGGCCCCGGCGGCTGCCCGCGGCCTGCGGTCGGCAGGGCCCGCAGCGCCAGCGTCACCGGCGCGCCCAGCACCAGAAGCACCGGCACCAACATCGACAGCATCATGTGCGCCACCATGTGCATCGAGAACATCGCGGGCATGTAGCGGCCCAGCCCCGACGACGTGGTGAACAGCAGCGCCGCGCAACCGCACAGCCACGCCACTATGCGTCCGGTCGGCCAGGCGTCGCCGCGATACCGCAGTCGCCGCACCCAGAACAGATACAGGGCGGCCATCACGATCGCCGCGGTGCCGAAGATGAGGTCGAAACGCCAGTCGAACAGCACCCGCGCCACCGTCGGCGGCCCGTCGAAGCCGTACCCGATGGCCAGTTCAACGGGGCTCGGCTGGTACAGCGACGCCGGCGGCGGTGTGCGGCCCAGCCCGACCGCGATGCCGAACGTCGCACCGAACACGGCCGCTTCGATCAGAGCCAGCCGCAGCAGCGGCCCGCGCGCCTGCGGATCGGACTCGAGCGCCGCGAGCCCGCTGCGGCGCTGCCGCCATCCGATGAGACCAAGCACACACAGCGCGACGACCTTGCCCACCACCAGCCAGCCGTATCGGGTGTCGAACAGGTCCGCCGGCTGCATCCGCACCAGCGCGTTGATGACACCGCTGAACGCCATCGCCACGAAGCACCACAGCGCCAGCGCCGAGAACCGCCTGGCCGCCAGATCCGCATGCTGCCCGGATCGCAGCGCGTGGGCCAACAACGCCAGCAGGCCACCGGCCCACAGCGCGCCCGCGAACAGGTGGATCATCAGGCTGTTGGTGGCCAGATCATGCGCCCCGCCCGCCGACGAGTGACCCGTCAGGCCCAGCGGCACCAGCGACACCAGGGCGCCGGCCAACAGCACCGGTGTCCACCCCCACCGCAGTACCGGGAGGCTGGCCAGCGTGACGGCAGCCGCGATGAACGCGGTCCAGCGCCACGCGGTGGCGGTGTCGACGAGGCTCGCCGCCGACCAGATGGCCATCGGATTGAGGTTTTCGCTGACGGGGTGCCCGGAGACATCCGACACCGTCAACGGCACGAGTAACGCCGCGCACACGGCCCACACCGCCGAGGACGCCGCGCCGAGCCGCACCGCCCGATCCCCCGCGGCGCCGAGCACACCGTTGGGCTGCGGCGGCACCAAAAACGCCGCGAACAGGAACGACCCGACCGCCAGCACGGCGGCGATCTCCCCGGCCGCCCGCACGAACGGCAGGCCGTAGGTGGTCGCGGGGCCAGGGTCCGGCAGCCCGGTGGCGGTCAGCGCGTCGGCCAGCGACAGCGCTCCGATGCCCGCCGCGACGGCCCCGGCCAGTACCCCGACGCCGAGCAGCACAGGCCATACCGCGCTGCTGCGCACGCTGGAGGTCACGGTGGTCACCTGACCAGCGTATGGCGTCTCGCTGGGTGGCCTACGCGGGCTCGTTGCGCAGCGCCCGCCGCGCCTTCTCGCGCACATAGAACTGTTGGCGTGCGACCCGCTCGACCATGTCCATGTCGGCCAGGATGCCGCGCAGTTCGTCACGGAACGCCGCACGCCGCTGGTCGAGGTCGGCGGCGGGCTCGAGCAAATGCTGATCGGCAGCGACCTGACGAGCGGTGGCGAACAGCAGCGCCGACACCGATTCGTTGCTGCGCACTCGGTTCTGCGCGACGTACTGGTTGCCCAAGCCAAGCGCGCGCTTGGTCAGTTCCTTCTCGGCGATTTCGGCGGGCGCGTCGCGCAGCACGTCGGCGACGATCTTGTACGCCTCGAAGAACGGCCGCAGCATGGCGCCCGCCATCAGCGGGGATTTGGCCCGCAGCAGTTCCTCGACCTGCTGCTCACCCGCCGACACCTGCTCCTCCCAGCCGTCCTGCCAGGACAGCTCCTCGGCGACGTGTTCACGGAACGCCGCGGAATCGGCGAAGTAGAAGTCGAACTTGAGCAGATCACGCAACCGCATCACCTGCGACCAGAACGCCTCCAGCCGGTCGGATTCCGCACGGCCCGCGTGCACCAACGCCAACTCCACCAACGACGTCTCCAGGAATGCGTCGATCAGTGTGTTGCGGTAGAACGCCGCTTCGTGTTCGTCCTCGGGAGCGATCCGCCATACCGGCTCGCTGCCGCCTTCGACGCAGGTGACGGGATGCCGATTGGACAGCGCGTCGAGCGCGGCCCGGACACCGTCCTCCGTGCGTAACCGCAACGCGCTGTTGGTCATCGGGGTCTGCTTACGCTCGAGGTAGTCCAGCGACGGCTGCAGCGTGTGGTGGATCTGGCTCAGTGTCAACGCAATTCCGCGGGTGGTCAGCAGGAGCGCCGACACCAGCGCCGTCGCGTTGACCGGCGTCGCCCGCAGGATCCGCCACGACACCTCGAACGCCATCTTCTGCAGCGCAAGGCGTTTGGCCGCCTCGTCGGTGGTCATCGGGCCGTAGGGTTCGCCGAGGTACTCCCGCATCGACACGGCCTCGGGGAAGCGGACGTAGATCTTGCCGAAGTTGCGTTCCCCCTGCGCCTTGATGAAGTTGTACATCCAGGACAGGCTTTCGGGCGTCTTCTCACCGCCACGGGCATACGCCGCGTATTCCGCGGTCTCGTGCAACTGGTCGAAGCTGATCGACACCGGTTGCAGCAGGATGTCGTCGCTGCGGCCGTCCAGGTAGGCGTCGGCGACATAGGCGAGCAGACCGAGCTTGGGCGGCAACATCTTTCCGGTGCGGGACCGAGTTCCCTCGATCGACCAGCTCAGGTTGAAGCGCTTCTCGACGATGTAGCCGACGAACTGCCGCAGCACGTATTTGTACAGCGGATCGTCGAGTTTGCGGCGCAGGAAGATGACGCCGGAGTGGCGCATCAACGGGCCCATGAAACCGAACGACAGGTTGATACCGGCGAAGGTGTGCACCGGCGGCAGCCGGTTCTCCTGCATGGCCACCGGCACGATCACTCCGTCGAGGTAGGAGCGGTGCGAGAACAACAGCACGGCCGGATGATGTTCCAGCCCGCGTCGCATGGCTTCGACTTCGCTGCGGTCGTAGTCGATGTTCGGGTCGAAACCGCGGCTGAAGATGGCGCGGCCGAGGGACGGAATGAGGTCGACCGAGAAGCGGCTCCAGCCGGTGGACAGCTCGTCGAGCATCTCGCCGGCCTTCTCCACCGTCGCGCCCGGGATCTTCTCGAGGCCGTCGCGGAATCGGGCCGATGCCAACAGTTCCGGTTTGATCAGCCGGGGCGACTTGTATTCGGGGCCGAGCAGGCGCAGCTCCACGCGTTCGATCGCGAGGATCGCGCGCCGAATCACGAACCGCGCGAATTCCCTGGGGTTTTCGGCGACGGTTGTCTCGTTCCACTGCTGACGCAGTTCGGACACCTTGGCCGGTTCACCGGCGACCACCCTGGCGCGCGACGGGTCCTTCTTCAGGATCCGCTTCTGCAGCACCTCGGGCGGGCGGTAGGTGTCGCGACCGGACAGGAACGCCACCACTTTCGAGCGGGTCGGCAGCCCTGCGGGCACCCAGAACACCCGCACCGGGACGACCGACCGATCCTCGTCGGCCTCGAGTTCCTCGACGAGCCGGGCCAACGTGCCCGCCGACGGTTCCCCATCGGCGGGGAGCCGCAACACGTCGACCTTGGAATCGGGATGCTCACGTCGCTGCCGGGTCAGCCAATCCTTGAGCAGCTCCTCTTCAGCGGGTGAGGACACCGACGCGAGCACCAACGAGTCGTCGGTGGCGGTGAACGGTGCGAACTGGTCAGCGGAAACTTTCACGGGCGACCTTTCGCGGCAGCGTTTTTGGTCGCCTTCTTGGCCGGTTGCTTGGCGGCGGCCTTGGTCGCCGTCTTCTTCGCCGCAGCCTTCTTCGCCGGGGCCTTCCTGGCCGGAGCTTTCTTGGCCGCCTTCTTCGCAGGCGTCTTCGTGCGCTTGTACAGATCCGGCCCCGGCAGTTCGCCGTGCGGCCAGTCCTTCAGCGTGTCCAGATACAGCTGACGGACTTCGGCGATGCGCTCGGGGAGGTTCTCGTGGGTCCAATCGTCGACCGGGATCGGCGGGTACACCACGACGTCGACGGTGCCCGGGTTGAAGGTGCTCGAGTCGCGGGCGGCGATCACCTCGGCGTTGCGAATCACGATGGGCACGATGGGAATTCCTGCCGACATCGCGATTCGGAACGGACCCTTCTTGAACTCGCCCACCTCGGTGGTGTCCAACCGGGTGCCCTCGGGTGCGATCAGGATCGACAGCCCCTTGCGGGCCAGTTCCTCGACCTTCTTCAACCCTTCGACGGCCTTCTTGGGGTCGTCGCGGTCGATGAACGCGGCGTCCATGATCTTGCCCATGGTGCCGACGATCGGGTCGTTCTCGAGTTCCTTCTTGCCCACCGACGTGAAGTTGTCGTTCACCAGGCGTCCCGCGATCAGCGGATCGGCCTGATTGCGGTGGTTGAAGATGAACACCGCGGGTCGTTGGGCGGTCAGGTTCTCCTTGCCAAGCACGTTGAGGTTGACCCCGATGATGTCGAGCAGCGTCCGGCCGAACGTCGACGTGAAGAAGTTCACGCCGGTGCGCTTGTTGCGGGTCAGCAGTCCCAGGCCGAGCGCGCCCGCCGCGATAGGCACCATCGACGCAATGCCCGCAGCCGTCCGCAGCTGCGAAACCGGGCTGCTGCCACTGCGACTCGTGAAGCGCAGCACCGGCCAGCCGCGTTTGGCTGCGACGGCGGCGAGCTTGCCCGCGGGG
The DNA here is from genome assembly GCF_900240945.1 of Mycobacterium sp. 3519A. Taxonomy (NCBI): domain Bacteria; kingdom Bacillati; phylum Actinomycetota; class Actinomycetes; order Mycobacteriales; family Mycobacteriaceae; genus Mycobacterium; species Mycobacterium sp. 3519A. The sequence continues at coordinate 323,384 of NZ_OESG01000011.1, read as the reverse complement.
TTGGTCGGCCGCGGATTGCCGACCAGATACATCAGCGCGACGTCCTCGTCGCCGTCGGCGTAGAAGTAGCTCTTCGACAGGTCCACGCCGTTCTTGGCGGCGAAAGCCTGGACCGCCCTTGCCTTTCCGGGCCCCCAGATGATCGGCGTGAGCACTTCACCGGTGAGCCGGCCGTTTTCGTCGGTCTCGAACTTGTTGCTCAGCACGTTCTTGATGCCGAGGAACCGCGCCACCGGCTCCACCTGAACGGTCAGCGCCGACGAGCTGAGCACCACGGTGTGGCCCCGCGCCATGTGAGCACGGACCAGCTCACGCATCTCGGGATAGATGCGGCTGACGATCTTCTGCACGAACAGCCGCTCGGCCAATTCGTCGATGTCGTCGAGGGAACTGCCGCGCAGCATGCGGGCGCCCTTGCCGATCAGGTCCTCGAACTCGGAGCGGCCCAGCTGATGGTTGAGCCCGGCCTGCACCATGCCGATGAACTCGCCGACCGACATTTGCCGCCTGCGCAGCCGGTCCTGGGTCATGATCACGCCGGTGAACCCGGCCACCAGCGTGCCGTCCAGATCGAAGAAGGCGCCGACCTCGGGCCCCTCGGGGCTGGCCTGGATCTCGGCGACCGATCCGGGCAGCCGCAGGGTTCGTGAGTTGGGCTGACCGTTGGCCGAAGTCATTGCGCCGCACTTCCATTCGGGGACACTGGGCTGGGCTCTGGGGCGTCGACGGTGAACGTCGCAGGTACGGCGCGGCCGTCGCCACCGAGCGCGAGCACCTCGTCGAAACCCGCGAGCAGGCACCGTGCCCACAGGTCGGGGTCGACGATCGACGCCCGGTCGTAGCGGGTGCTCACGGTGCAGTAGCCGGCCCGGGAGATCAGCACGACCATCATCGCCACGCCCGGCAACGGGCCGATACCGTACTGGCGCAACACCTTCGCGCCAGCGATGAACGTGTCGCCTGCGTAGACGGGCACGTTGCTGGCCTGCACGTCGGAGTTGACGATCGAACCGGCCATCGACTCGAGCACCGAATCCGGCATGAGCGTGAGCACGGGCGCGATGGCACCGACCATGTCGATCGCGCGTTCCTCGCGCTTACGGGTCATTTGGGACCGAATGTTTTTCATCCGCGCCTCGGGATCCTGCAGGCCGATGGGCGCGGCGAGGTTGACACCGGCAAATCGGTTGCCACCGGCGGGGTCCGCCTCGGAGCGCAGGTTGACCGGCACCGCCATCGGCAACGCGTCGATCGGCACACCCTTGGCCTCGTGATAGAGACGCAGGGCGCCACAGAGCCCGGCCAGATAGGCGTCGTTGATGGAGCCGCCGCCGGTCTTGGCGGCTTTGTGCAACGCCCCGAACTCGATGTCGATGGCGTCGCTGCGCGACGAGAGGCTGCGGCGTCGCAGCACCGGCGACGGCGGGGCGACCGGGCCGACGACGCGCGCACCGGACATCGCGTACTCGACGACGTCGCCCATCCGCGATATCGGGTCGCGGACCATCTCGCCGACCACGTGCGCCGCGCCGAACAGCACGCCGCGGACCCGGCCCGCGATGGTGCCTGGCAGCCGGTTAAGCCCTTGCCGCATCAGGTCATTGGGTGACAGGTCCTGAGGCACCGGCAGTGGTGGCGGCGGCTGTTTCGGCGGGTCACGTTCGAGGTCGTAGAGGTTGGCGAACATCTCGACACCGCCGACGCCGTCGGTGACGGCATGGCTGAGGTGCACCAGTTGCGCGGCGCGGCCTCCCTCGAGGCCTTCGACCAGCGTCGCCGTCCACAGCGGCCGCGAGATGTCCAGCGGCGACTGCGCAGCAATCTCGGCCAGGTCGAACACCTCGCGCATGGTGCCCGGTTGAGGCACCCGCATCCGTCGCACGTGGAAGTCGAGGTTGAAATCGGGGTCGACGACCCACCGCGGCGCCACGGTCGGCAGCGTCGGCATCACGACCTTCTGCCGCAGCCGCAACACCTTGCGTGACGCGCGCTCGAACCGGGCCCGGTAGGTGTCCCAGTCCGGGGTGGTGTCGAGCAACTCGATGGTCATGATGCCGGACCGGGTGCGAGGATGAGCCTCTCCGCGATGCAGTATCTGATCGAACGGGCTGAGTTCCTCCGGAAGACCGTCCGCGTCAAGATCCGGCACGTCACTCATGCTCGGTGCTCCCCTCCTTCACGCCGATGTGCTGCCACCACGCTAGTCCGCCGCCCGTCGGCACGCTGTGCGTTTATACCTGTTGCGGACGCGGGGTTCTGAGCGGCCGGGCGATACACTCACCGCGCTGCCCCCGTAGCTCAGCGGACAGAGCAGCCGCCTTCTAAGCGGTAGGTCGCAGGTTCAAGTCCTGCCGGGGGTGCGTTATCACCGCTGGTACGAGCGCATCGGGGCCGGTGCCAATCACCGTCGGCGCGGCCATCTCGCCATGCGGCGGTGAAGCGATGCCTTACGCTGACGTCGAATCGCAGCGACAGAAGGACACGTTGATGCCGTGGTTTCTCGCCCTCCAGAGCACTGCAAGCATGACCAATCAGCCGTCGGTCTACGAGCTCCAGGACGGGGTCGACGTCGACAAGATCTCCGAGGAACTCGTCAGCTCGGCCACACTGGACCGGGCCGTTCGCATCCCCGCGGTGCTTCAGCAGAGCACCGGCGCGAAGCAGAGCGTGAACGTCTACATCCGGCCCGCTGCGTGGGGCATGTGGATGTTCTATCAACTGTCCGAAGAGGAGCGGCGTCAGGCCATGGCGCAGAACCCGTTGCTCAACGCGCTCTCGCAGGCGGCCCAGCAACAGCGCGGCGGGTCATAGCTTCGAGGTCAGCATCTCGAGACGACGATCGTGCAGCGCCTCCAGCGTGCTGTGGTGACTGACGCTCACCACCACCGTCTCCGGTAGCTCCGCACGCAGCAGTTCGTAGAGCGCCACCGCCAGCCCCTCGTCCAGCGCGGACGTCGCTTCGTCGAGGAACACCGCCTCGGGCCGAGCCAACAGCACCCTGGCGAACGCCAGCCGCTGCTGCTCCCCCGGCGAGAGCACCTTCGCCCAGTCCCGCTCGTCGTCCAGACATGCGCGCAGGTGCGGCAGGGAGACCTGGCCGAGCACTTCGCGCAGCCGGTCGTCGGCGACCTCGCGGCCCTCGGCCGGGTACGACACCGCCGTGCGCAGATCGCCGAGCGGCAGGTACGGCAGCTGCGAGACGAACATCGTGGCGTGCGCGCGTGCGGGCCTGCGCCACACCCCGGTCGCGGCGGGCCACAGCTCGGCGAGGCTGCGCAGCAGTGTGGTCTTCCCGCTGCCTGAGGGTCCGATGATGACCAGGGATTCACCGCGCTCGAGGCGAAGATCGACCGGGCCGATCAGGTACTCACCCGCCGGGGTGCGGACCGCAACGCCGAGCAGTTCTACGGAGCCGTCCGGACTGGGCTCGCTCGGCAGCACCGGCAGCGCACGCGCCCTCTCGTTGGCCCGTACCAGCCCGTCCAGCCGGATGACGGCCGCGTTGTAGCTGGCGAACTGGCTGTACGCGTTGCGGAAGAACGACATTCCCGACTCGATCTTGCCGAACGCACCGGCGGACTGCATCACGTCGCCCAGCTTGATCGTGCCCGCGAACAGCCGCGGCGCCTGTAGAACGAACGGCAGCGGCAGGATCGTCTCGGTCACGGTGTAGTTCCAGCCGATCAGCCCGAGAGTCTTTCGGACGTAACGCCGGTAGTTGGAGATCACAGCGTCGAACCTCTTGTCCAGCAGGCCACGTTCGGCCTTCTCGCCGCGGTAGAAGCCGACGGCCTCGGCCGAATCCCGCAGTCGCATCAATGCGTACCGAAACGCCGCGTTCGTCTGCTCGTTGCGGAAACTCAACCGGATCAGCGGGCGTCCGATCCGGAAAGCGACGAACGACGCGGTGAGCACGTAGCCAATCACGATCCAGAACAACGCTTTTGGAATCTCGACGCCGAGAAACGTCAAGGAGCCCGACAGTCGCCAGAGGATCACGGTGAACGACGCCACCGAGGCCACCGAATTGATCGCCCCGAACAGCAGGATGCTCTGCGAGTAGTACGACGGCACGTTGGGGCCGGTGCCCACCCCGGTGGTGAGGACGTCGATGTCCTGCTGGATACGTTGATCCGGGTTGTCGACGGCGGATTCGGTGAAGCGGGCACGGTAGTAGGCGCGGCCTGCCAACCAGTCCCCCATCAGTCGGTCGGTCAACCACACTCGCCATCCGACGATGAACCGCTGGGTCAGGTACGTGTCGAACACGATGCGGCCGACGTGGATCGCGGCCAGGACGCAGAACATGACGATCGCGGTCCAGAACCCGTGTATTCCGGAGTTGCGTTGCGCCGCGTTGTGCGCGCCCACACCTTGAAACGCCACCTGCAACGCCGAGTAGACGTCGTTGTTGTAGTAGCTGAGCAGGACGGCGATGCGCACCTCCACCATCACCGATCCCAGCAGCACTGCAAGGGTGATCCAGACGGGCAGGCTCGCGGCGCCGGTGAAGTAGCCGCCGGTGACCCGCCAGAACCGTTTGGCCCACGCGGTGTATCGGATCAGCAGCGCGCCGATCGTCAATACGCACAGCGCGCTGAGCGCCCACGCCTGCAGCACCCATGACGCGGACAGCACGATCTGGTCGCCCCAGTCGATCGACGGCTTGAACCTTTCCAACCGACCTCCTCCAACGACGCCACGAAGAATTCGCGCAGTATCGACCAGCCATCTGAACAACGTTCAAACAAGCGCGACGCCGACAGCACCCACTGCTACGGTTCGGCTGAAGATTGTCTGCGAACCAGGAGACGCCTACTGTGCCGCCACTGCTTCGAGACCTGCTGCGCCCCTACCGATCCAGCTTCGCAGTGATCGTCGCGGCAACCTTGGTGTCGATGGCCATGACGCTGGCGGCGCCGTGGCCGCTGAAGGTGATTCTCGACAACGTCGTCGGCAACCACCGCCCGCCGTCGTGGATCGTCTGGCTGTTTCCGATGGTCGGGGGTAGCACGAAGACCCACATCGCCGCCGCGGCCGGGATCGCCACGGTGGCAATCGCTGTCGTGAGCGGCGCTGCCTTCTACATCGCCAGCTATTCGACCGAGAAGCTCGGGCAAGACATCGGCAACGACCTACGGATTCGGATCTATCACCACTTACAGGAGCTGTCGCTCGCGTATTACGACCACAACCGGATCGGCACCATTCTCAGCACACTCACAACAGATGTGCAGACGATCCAGAGCTTTGCGTCGACGTCGACCCTCAACCTCCTGACCGACGCGCTGACGCTGGTCGTGATGATCGTGGTGATGTTGGTGCTGCGTTGGGATTTCGCGCTGATCGCGCTCGCCGTGGCCCCGCTGCTGATCGTGTTCCTGATCCGCGTCAACAAGGCCATCAAGGCGGCCGTGACCGAAGTGCGCAGCCGCCAGTCCGATCTGCTCTCCACCCTGCAGGAGGGCCTGCAGGCGATCGAAGTGGTGCAGGCGTATTCGCGGGAGGAATACGAGGATCGCCAGGTGCAGAAAGTCAGCAAGGCCACCGTGGCCGCCTGGCTGAGGACCCGACGGTTGTCGGCAATGCTTTCGCCTGTAGTGAGTTTGGTGATCGCGGTGTGCACAGGAGTGGTGCTCTGGCGCGGCGCATTGCTGATCCTCGCCGGAACGATGACCGCAGGCGCTTTGACCGTTTTCCTGGCCTACCTCGCGCGGTTCTTCCAACCCGTGCGCGCGCTGTCGCAGATGACCAACACGCTGGCCCAGGTGTCGGTTGGATTCCAGCGTGTCGCCGCCGTGTGCGACGCCGACACGGTGATCCCGGAGCGTGCGGCCCCGATCGAACCGCCACCGTTCAAGGGCGAAATCACGTTCGAGAACGTCTCGTTCGGCTACGACGCCCACATACCGGTGTTGCGGGACATCTCGTTCACGATCGGCCCGGGGCAGATGGTGGGGATCGTCGGGCCCACCGGCAGCGGCAAATCGACTCTGGTGAGCCTCATCCCGCGGTTCCGCGATCCGTCAGGCGGCCGGATCACGATCGACGGAGTCGACATCACCGACTACACCCTGCACGGTCTGCGCACCCAGATCGGTTTCGTGCTCCAGAACACCGTGCTGTTGCGGGGCACGATCCGCGACAACATCGCGTTCGGCAGGCCGGATGCCAGCGATGACGAAATCGTCCTGGCGGCAAAGCTGGCCAACGCCGACGAGTTCATCATGCGCATGCCCGACGGCTACCACAGCCTGGTCGGCGACCGCGGTTCGACGCTGTCCGGTGGCCAGCGTCAACGGATCGGGATCGCCAGAGCCCTGATCCGCAACAACCCCATCCTGATTCTCGACGAACCAACTGCCGCACTCGACGCCGAATCCGAGCACCTGGTCATCGAGGCGCTGGAACGACTGATGGAAGGCCGCACGGTGGTCACCATCGCCCACCGCCTCAGCACGCTGCGCGACGCGCACAAGATCATCGTCGTCAAGGACGGCCTGGTGGCGGAGGACGGCACACAGGCCGAACTGTTGGGAAGGGGCGGTGTCTACGCCGAGTTGCACCGCCTGCAGTACGACCAGTCGCCCTGAATGACGTCCGAGCGGTATTGGTGCCCAACGTTTTCCAAACTCTGGGTTAACGGTTGGTGGACCGCATCTAGACGGTGCGAGCGTTCGCCGCAAAGAGAAGAGCCGCAGTTGTTCCCTTGCTAGCATCCCGCTAATCCACCGCTTGGGTTGGAGACCTCTTCAGCAAGAACACAGTTAAGGAGACCACTGGATGCTTACGTTGCGCGATCACGGCGTGCAGGACTATGAGGCGCTGCGCCACATGGACACCACCGACGTCGGCGACCTGAGCGATGACGACCGCGCCTGCCTCGCGGAGTTGGGCGAGTACCTCAGCGGTACCGAAGCGTGGCAGCGTTTCGGTATCTGGTTGCTGCACAAGCACTTCGAGCCCCAGCCCGGCGAAGTCTTCGTCGAGCACTCGATGCAATCACCACGACGCACCGAAACCGCTCCCGCAATGCGGGCGGGCTTCGCCGCCACGGGACTGAGCACCACGGCATTTCGGTTCGACGATTCGCCCTCCGACGGCGTTGCCGTGGTCGGCATGGAGTTCGCCGAACCGGACGACTTCGGAGACACGGAGCCACTTTGCGATGACGATGAAGCGATCCTGACCGGCATCTGCGAGCGACTGAAGGCACACGACAAGATCGAGCGGTTCGGCGTTCGGTTGATCCGCAACCCTCTCAGCCTCACGGAGAACGAACTGCTCCATGAGACCTGCGACAGCACGACCAGGACGCTGCACTGCACCGTCGGCGAGCGCGACGTGATGCTCGCCAACCGAGACACCATCCAGACCGCGTGGAAGTGGCGGGTGGTTTCGAACGGCGTTCACGCGGTGGTGATGCAAGACTGCACCGCCGGCTGCGTGCGCGTCGGCGAGGGCCACGACGTCGCCCACACCGCGTCGGGTACCGACGATTTCGACAACCCCACCGAGGGTGGACCGAACCAGCCCTTCTGATATTCGACAAAAGCAGTCCCTCCGCCGTTGCAATGGCGGAGGGACTGCTTTTGTTTGACAGCGAATTAGCGGCGAATTCCCAGCAATAGGATTGTCATACCTGTTGTGCGACAAAGTAACTCGTGCCCGTATATGAACGGAAGGCAAAATTCAGTTTGCGAGTTCGCATCGGTTACCGGTCGAATTCCGTACGTCGGTAAAATGACCAGGAAAAGCCCTGAATCATTACTAGTGAAAACGTCGACTCTCGGCTAGTTTCTGCGTGTCCAATTCTTTGCCTCTTCTTACCCACAGGGGTCGACGTGAAAGTTAGTAAGTCCACTGCGCTGATGGCTGGAGCCAGCACGATCTGCATCGCTGCTGCTTCGGGCACGGTCGAGCCGCAAGTTCAGCTCGCCGCGCATGAGGAAAGCCCACCCGTTCGTGTGGTCACTTCGGATTACACGCTGGCCGCATCGGTGAATCCGCTGGCGCTGGCCGAACTTCCGTTCAAGTACTACTTCACCATCGCGTCGACGCTGGGCAACCTGGCCGCCTTCGTGCCCCCGGTCAACTCGGCCACCGGCGCGTTCTTCCAGGGCCAGTTCGAGAAGATCCCGCCGCTGCTGCAGCAGGCCGTCGCCGCCGAGGCCAAGGCGATCCAAGCCGTTATCGCGTTGCCCACCACGCTGGTCAGCGGGCTCAGCGCCGTCACGACCTCCAATGCGTTGGCCAAAGATGTCGCGTCGCCTGCCGCGGCCACGCCCACAGCCTCGGCCGGCGGCCTGGTGCCGATCGCCGAGCTGCCGTTCCAGCTCTACTTCACCGTCGCGTCGACGCTGGGCAACCTGGCCGCCTTCGTGGCTCCGATCAACTCGGCCACCGGCGCGTTCTTCCAGGGCCAGTTCGAGAGGATCCCGCCGCTGCTGCAGACGGCGTTCACCAATGAACTCGCCGCCATCAACAAGGTGCTCGCCCTGCCTGCGACGGTGGCTTCGATGGTTGGCAACGCCCTCAGCGGCGGCGTGACCGCGAGCGCACTGACGACCGGTCGGAGCAACATCGAACTGCAGGCGCTCTCAGCGGCATTGAGCACGCCCACCAAGACCGAGAAGAGCACGACCGACAAGGCGGAGTCCAGCGTCACCGACAGTGACGCCACAAAGGTCAAGGGGTCCGGTGCCACGACGCCGAAGACCACCTCCGGTAGCGAGGCACACGAAACCGGCACGGGCACAACGGGGACGGCCACGGACGGGACGACCGGGACGGACACCAAGGACGCCTCGGACACCAAGGACGCCAAGGACGCCTCGGACGCCAAGGACGCCTCGGACACCAAGGACGCGAAGGGCTCGGGGTCAACCGGCACCAAGCATGCCGGCCACACGGAGCACAAGAAGGGCACCGGCGACGGCCACGCGAGCAGCACCAAGAAGGCGCAGCACAGGGCCGGCAAGAAGTAGGACCATCGAAGGTCGGCGTCACGGATGCTTCCTCCGTGGCGCCGACCTTTTTCGTCCGGACCGCGACTCGCCCGAGGCCTGGGCGGCGCGGTAGGTTGCTACCGAGGACGTTCAGGGGGAGACGGAAGTGAGCAACACCGCATCGAAGCGCGTGAGCAGAGTCGCCGTCGGGATCGCCGCCGTCGGCGTCGCAACGACCGTAGCAACGGTTGCTGCCACACAACCGGCGTCTATCTCGACTCCGTTGGTCGACCTGACGGCACTGATCGTCGTCGGCAGCTCGACCCACCCCGACGGTAGCGGCAACGAGAACTTCTTCAACGGGATGTTCAACGCCCCGCCCTACAACTCCGGTGACGACCTCGAGCACGTCAACTTCTTCACCGGCCCGTTCGGCATCAACCAGGCGCTGCAGGCCCATTCAGGCGAGGACAACGCGGTGCTCTCGTCGGGCTGGGGCGCGGCCAACGCCAGCCTGCTGCTGATGGCTCTGCAGGCCACGAAGGATCCCGTGCTCGCCAAGACGGTGTTCATCCTCGACAACAACGTCGCCCGGCCAGACGGCGGCTTCGGGACCCGTTATCCATGGTTCGCCCTCATCGGCGTGAACCCGATCCCGTCGCCCACCAACACCGACGCCCTCGGCGTGGTCGACGTTGGCTACCAGTACGACTACAACTCCAACGCGCCGGCCGACGTGCTGAATCCCGTCGCCGCAGTCAACTCCCTTGTCGCGTACCTGTACCGCCGCCTCAACCAGAATGACCTTGATCTACCGGTCAATCCCGACGGATCACCCGCCGTCACCTGCGGTAGTGCCAACACCTGCGGCGTCACGGACAAGGGCGACGTCCTGCCATGCCCGGACGCGCGGTGCGCCGATGTCCCGGAAGGTGACCGGGTCGCCGCGTACGTCACGCAGCGCGGGACGACGACGTACGTCACCTACACGACCAACGGGCTGCCGCTGACGAATCTGATTCGCGACGTGGTGCCGTTCGGCAACACGATCGCCGACCTGACCGAACCGGTGTTGACCGCGATCGTCAACTCCGCCTACCCCCGCGGCAACCCCATTCCTGCCGACCCGAGCAAGTACCAGCCCGCGACTCCGTTCTCGTCGCTGCCTCAGCTGGTCTCGACGGCACTCGACCACCCGACCTCCGCGAGCCATGCTGCGGCCTCGACGATCTCGGAGACCTCGGCGACCGATTCCACGCCGAAGATCGCCGCCGACGAGCCGACCGTCGAGAAGAAGCGACCGAAGCGTCACGTGGTGCGCGACAGCAAGAAGGCCGTGCCCGCGGCCACCGCCGAGAGCGAACCGCCGTCAAGATCGGATTCCGATGTGGCCGTTGACAACCCGACCAAGACCGAGCCAGATGACCGTGGCGCGTCGACTCACAACCAGGACGAGCCGAAACACGGCAAGGACGAAAAGCCCGACAAGTCCTAGCGGCAACCTCGGCTCAGCGAGGCAGTTTCGACGTGATCTTGCCTGCGACAGTTACAGCGTCGCCGTCCGCGGACTGCTGTTGCGGCCTACACGCCTGCACGTCGAGGATCAAGTTCGCCACCAGCGACAGTGAATGCTGGCACGACCTGGTTTGATCGCCGGTGCCGCGCACGAATGGCATCGCGAGTTGGGTATCGCTCTTCGCGAGGTCGCCACTGACCCACTTCGGCAAGGTCTGTCCGTTGAGTTGGATGTTGAGCGTGTGATTGGTGCACTTCGACCATCGGTCAGCCGACTCGGTCAAGAACTTGTGCGCCGCGTCGGCGGTGCGGTAGGACACGATGGACTGCACCACGAGATAGTTCCACTGCTCGTTGTCCGGTGCGCGAACGAGCTGCTGGCGCACCGACTTCCAGTTGCTCGACTCGTAGATCGACGATTGATTGACCTGCCACACGCCCAGACAGTTCAGGTTAGGCAGCAGATTGCGGTTGTCGCTCATCTGCGATACTGGCGTGTGCGGTGTCATGCCGGTCGTGCCCAGCACCGTGTTCAATTCGTCCGCGGTCAGCATCGACTCCGTCAACACCGAATCCGGCACCGACTTCGTCGGCACGGCTGCGCCCGACACGGCGCCACCGCCACAGCCGGTCAGCACCACACTGAGCGCACAAAACGCCCCAAAACCGTTGCGTTTCACGTTGTTACGCGTGCGTCCCAGCCGCAGCGCACGCTTCCTGGACCTGCTCGGCCTGATTGTTCATCTCGGTTGCGGTGCTGTTCAGACTGTCCCCGGGAATCCGCAGTCCCATCTTCACGAGCAGCTTGCTCGCCCCCAACGACCAGATCCGCATCGGATTCGCGATCGACGGATCCAGGCCAGGAGTGCCCGCCGCCTGCATCGCCACTCCCGCCGCCTGCCGAAGGGCGGTCCTGCCCGTCACGTTGCTGCTGTCGACGGCCGGATCCGAGTAGTCGGAACCCTCGATCGAGTCGGCGAAGTCCCCGTAGTAGTTCGACGAATCGTCGAGCACCTGAGCGAACGCTCCGCACGCCGACACCGCGGGCTGGCTTGCATCATCCGATGGGTCCACCGCGGTCACCACCACTGGCGGCGACGACTGATCCCCTGCGCCGTCGGTGTCGTCGGCCATCGCGGTCGGCGCAACCGCCAGCCCGATCCCGACGGCGACCACGGACACGGCAATGGTTCTCCCGCACACGTGTGGTGACTTCAAGGTTTCCTCCGGTCAGTTCAGTCTCGCAGGTCTGATTGTTTGCGCTGACCCGCTGCGACGCGCTGTAGCGATCGGCCCAGCCACGTCGACGAGCCCCACGGTGTCTCGAGGGCGATACGGAACGCAAACCACGGTCTGCGGGCCAGGTGTCCGGATGGTGAATTGACGACAAATGGACGTTATCTACTTGCCGTCCATCGGCTTTCGTTCGCCTGTGAGAGGCTTTTCAGCTGCATGTGATAAGGCAGGAATCGCAGGCTGCGGACGCTTGTTAGACGGAAACGCGGCGCGAACTGTTTGGGGTCCGTTCACCGTTTGGAAACCCCACCATTAGAGGCTCCCTCGCGACACACCCGTTATGAATCCGTTGTGTCCAGACCACGAGAGGCGCTATCCCAAACATGTTGAATCGCTTTGCCATGTTGGCATCCGTCTGCGTTGCGATACCGGTCGCGACCGTCGCGCCCCTCGCGCACGCCGATCCTCCTCCCCCACCCGATCCGGCGGTACCTGTGAATGCCACCAACCCGTTGCCGCCGGAAGGCGCCGTCCCGTCAGGCCCTCCTGGAGTGCTCGACACCCCGGACGGATGGCACCTCGAGGTGGTCGGCAGCAATGAGACCCAGTTGCCGGTCGCCCCGCTGACCACAGCGATCACGTCGCGCGAATACCTGATCGCGGGCACCTTCACCGGCAGGATCAGCGGCAGCGGCAAGACCAAGCTGAACGGCGGATCGATGGAGGCAGGCGAGCAGATCGGCTGCGGCATCATCTCCGACGAAACGGAGGTCAACCCCGGCGCCAACTTCACCCCGGGCATCTCGATTCCGTTCACAGGCAACGCGACCGGCGGCTTCGGCGTCAGCCTACAGGCCAAGGTGTACCTCAAGCCCGGCACCGTGACGACCGTGGCCATCGACAAGAAGTCGTTCAAGGGCACCACGACTCGCATCACGATCACAGGCGTGCGGATCAAAACCGACCAGTGCGCCGGCCAATCCTTCATCCGCTCGTACGCCACGCTGACGAGCTCGACCGACAACACCGACGACGTCATCACCTACCTCGGCGTCACCAAGGCCGTTTAATCCACGTCGATCTCGAAGGAAAGAAAACAATCGTGAATCGCTTTGTCGCACTGGCATTCTGCTCGCTGATCCCGCTCGGCCTCGCGCCGATCGCGTCGGCCGACCCCGACGATGACGGCCCACCGCCAGACACCGGCGTTGTCGAATCCTCTCTCCCGACCGTGGTGACCTCCCCGGACGGTTGGGTGCTGACCGTGGTTGCCAAGGACGAGACCCAGTTGCCGGTGGCGCCGTTGACGACGGCCGTCTCCTCGCGCGAGTACCTGGTGGGCGGCACCTTCACCGGCACGGTCACCGGCAGCGGCAAGACGACGCTGAGCGGCGGCACACTGGAGGCCGGCTACCAGATCGGTTGCGGCATCGAACTCGGCCAGGTCCGTCTCATCGGCCAGGCCGGTATCAGCACCTCGGGTTCGTCGATCACCGGCGGCTTGATCCCGACCGGCATCAGCTTCCCGCTGTCCGGCACCATCGAGATCCACCCGAAGCCGGGCACGGTGTCGACGGTCACCGTCGACAAGAAGACGTTCAAGGCCGCGCCGGTCCGCGTCACGCTGAAGGACACCCACGTCAAGGTCGACGGCTGCGTCGGTCAGTCCTTCATCCGGTCGTACGCCACGCTGACGAGTTCGACCACCGATACCGACGACGTGGCGGCGTACTACGGCGTCACCAAAGCGGTCTGACGTCAGGTATGCCTTTGAACCGAAAAGCGTTGGCTGTCGCGAACATCGCGACCGCCGGGTTCATCACGGTCGGTGCGGTCGCCTTCGCGGCGACCGCCGCCGCCGACCCACCGCCGGATCCCGCGCCCGCACCGGGTGACCCCGCGCCGCCACCGCCGCCAGGTCAGACGGTGCCGATGATGGGCGGCGCCCCGCTGGGGCCGGAGGGCCTCGGGGTCCTCACGCAGACCGGGCAGAACGCCAACTCCGATGCGCTCGGTGCGCCCCCGGTCACAGGCATGGATGCAAGCACCGTGCTTGGCCAGAACCCGATTCCCGCGCCCCCCGGCGGTAGCCCGGGCGCCGTGCCCAATCTCAACGTGTTCAACAACGCCTACGGCGTCCAGCAGTGCCTGAAGCCGTCGGCGCCAGGCAAGTGCGAGGAGTTCGGCGTCGATCCGGGCCAGGAGAACGCCGACGTCACCCGTCGGCAGTGGTTGGGCCGCTACATCGACATGTACCGCGCCGGGATGCTCAAGGGTGGACTGCTCGGCCAGGTGCCACAGGAGCAACTGGGTGAACCACTGCCGGGTACCGCGCCGCCGCCCGGCACCAACATTCCGCCAGGTCTGGATCAGTTCCAGCCCGATCCACCGCCCCCGCCGGACGCACCGCCGCCACCGGTGCCTCCACCGCCGGGCTGAGTCGTTCTGCGCCAACGGATTCGAACGCCGACGGGGCCACATCCGCGAGGGTGTGGCCCCGTTTGCCGATTTCGATCAAGAAGCCTGCGGGTTTTCCAGCACCATGGCCACGCCTTGGCCGGATCCGATGCAGACACCGATGGCACCGTAACGCAGATGTCGCTCGCGTAGTTCGATGGCAAGGGTCAGCGCATAACGCACACCAGTGGCGCCGAATGGATGCCCGATGGCCACGGCGCCCCCGTTGGGCGTGAGTTTGTCGTCGGGAACTCGGAACCCGTCGAGTTGGTTGGGCAACTCCCGCAGTACACCGAGGGCCTGCGCACTGAAGGCCTCGTGGATTTCCCAAACATCGATTTGTTCGGGCGTCAAGCCCGCGCGTCGTAGTGCCAGCGGCAGCGCCCAGGCCGGAGCGATCCCCATGAACAATGGATCGTTACCGTAGACCGCCGAGGACACCACCCGGGCCAGTGGGACGACGCCGAGGTCGGCGGCCCGTGCGGCCGATGCCAGGATCAGTGCCGCGGCCCCGTCGGACAGCGGTGTGGAGTTACCCGCCGTCATCTGGGTGGTGCCGGGCTGGGCGGGTAAGGCCGCCAACTGCTCGAGTGTGGTGTCGTCACGGATGAATTCGTCATGACTTATGGTGCGCTGCACGGCTTTTCGGGTCGCAGGGATGGTCACGGGCATGATTTCTTTGGCGAGCCTGCCCGAATCGCGGGCGGCACGGGCGTGCTGTTGGGAGCGCAGCGCGAACGTATCGATCTCTTCTCTAGTGAGTTGGTAACGATCGGCGACGTTCTGCGCGGTTTCGATCATGCCGATGTAGGCGTTGCGGCCCAGCAAGACCGGGTTCGGTGGGCCGCCTGCACCGGACCACATGGTGTCGAGCAGCAATTGGGGTCCCCGCGGGCTGAACGGGGCTTCGCCTTTCATGTACGCGAACCCGGAGCGCGACATCGACTCGGCGCCGCAGGCGATCCCGATCCCGAGGTCGCCGGCTTTGATCGCATGCGCGGTCATGGCCATGGCGCTCAGTGAGGATCCGCAGAACCGGTTGATGGTGGCCCCCGCCGCACTGTCTGGGAACCCGGCGGCCAGCGCGGCCCAGCGGGCGAGATCTCCCATGCCTTCATGCGCGGGATTCACGCATCCGGCGATGATGTCTTCGATCTGATCGCGATCGACACCGACGCGTTCGCATGCCCCGACCAGGGCCAGGCCCAGCAGGTCGTCGAGGCGTAGATGCGACAGAGACCCGCCGTACCGGGCGAACGGTGTGCGTACACCGCCAAGGAGATAGGCCTCGGTCATCGTGTTCCCCTGTTCGGCACTGGATTCTCCCGGGCGCTATGCAGATTCAGCGGTGTTCGTCACATCGGGGCAGCCATCGTTGATCCATTGTTCAATCGCCCGTATGGAGTCGTCCGGCACCGGGTCGAAACCGACTGGCATGCGGGGAAATTCCGCACCGGGTCCCGAGCCGAACGGCGGCTCGCCTTTCAGAGACAAGATCAAATTCGAGTGCGCCCCGTCACCGGGCACCAGGATCGGATGCCCGAGCAGCTTCGTAGCGACGAACTCGTCCCGAGTGACACCGCGCCAGAAGGCATGATGCGGGGGGCCTACCACGGTTTCTGGACCGTTCACGGCCGCGTCGAGGATGTCGACAACCTCACGAAAGGTGTTGATGCCCATTTGTTTCTCCTTATCGGGTGTGACTGATACCGCGGGGGTTGTTCAGAGATGATCGCTGAGTTCGGTTAGGAGGGCGGACTTTCCGCGTGCGCCGACGAGACGGGCGACCGGGTCGCCTCCCTTGAAGACGATCATGGTAGGAATCGACACCACCTGGTATTGCCGAGCGGTCATGGGATTAGCGTCAACGTCGAGCTTGGCGACGGTGAGGCGACCGCCGTTCTCGGCGGCGATTTCTTCGAGCACTGGCGCCACGGCACGGCAAGGGCCGCACCACTGCGCCCAGAAGTCCACCAGTACCGGCGTGACGCTGTCGAGGACGTCGGCCGCGAATGAGGCGTCGGTGACTGTGATCGGTGCGGGTTGAGTCATACTTGGACGTTGTCCTTTCTGGCGGTGACATTGGTTGGGGCAGACCGTGACTGAGCGAGCCAGCTCTGCACGTCGAGGGCGGCCCGGCAGCCGCTGGCGGCGGCGGTGACGCCTTGGCGGTACCGACGGTCGATCAGGTCGCCTGCGGCGAAAACACCATCGACATGGGTGTGGGTGCACTGGTCTCGGGTTCGCACATAGCCGCGGGCGTCGAGGTCGACCAGTCCGGACAGTGCAGCGGAGTTGGGAGTTTGACCGACGGCCACGAAAACCGCATCGACGTCGAGGTCGCAGACCGTTCGGGCACTGCGCACACGCATCCCGGTGACATGTCCTCGCCCCTTTATTTCGAGCACTTCGGTGCGTTGGAGGACAACGACGTTGGGCTGGGCGCGCAGCCGGGACAGGATGCCGGCCGTTGCGCGCAACCGAGGCCGATGGTGGATGACGGTCACGCGCCGGGCCAGCATCGAGAGAAACAGGGCTTCTTCCATGGCTGCCTCGCCGCCTCCGACTACGGCGACGTCGCGGCCCGCGAACTGGTCACCGTCTCGCTTCGCGCTGGTGCTGACTCCACGGCCACGCAGGTCACGCTCCCCCGGCACATCGAGTGACCGATTCACTGACCCCATCGCGAGGATGAGCGCCGCGGCGTGGAACAGGTCATCGTTGACCGCGACCGACTTGACCTCGCCTTCGAGATCGAAACCGTCGACGTCACCGGCGTGGAATTCGGCACCGAATCGGTGGGCTTGTGCGCGCATGGCGCGGGCGAGGTCAGGACCACCTACCGGGGTGGAAAAACCGGGATAATTGTCCACCCGCCCTGCGGCCATCAGGGCACCACCGGGCCGATGTCCCTCGACGACGAAGGTGTCAAGTCCTGCCCGTGCGGCGTAGATCGCCGCGGCGCAGGCGGCGGTACCTGACCCGACGATGATGACGTCACGAAACCGGTGTGCGTCGTGCATCGAATGAATGCATCGTTTTAGTCCTCTTCGATCCGATCGCCTCGTCGTCCGAAGGCCTGGCCTCCATCAGATTTGCGCCGACTGGGGTGACTGGTCATCACCCTGCGCCCCGTTCACCCGGGTGATTACTGATGGATCGGCTTGATCGATGTGGGCTGACGACTTAGAGCAGGCCAAGGCCGCGTGCGCGCTCGACCGCCGCAGCGCGGTTGTCCACGCCCAGTTTGCGATACAGGGCGCGCTGGTGGCTCTTCACCGTGTTCAGTGAGACGTACAACCGCTCGCCGATCTCGCGGCGCGACAGCCGGGTGGCCATCAGCCGAAGGATCTGCTGTTCCTTGACGGTGAGCTCTTCGACGACCGGGCCACCCTGGCTGCGGGGGCCTACCGCGACGCACTTGCTGCGCCGACGCGACGCGAGCACCGTTTGCGCGATAGCGGCGTCCGCACAATTTCGAAGCAGTGTGCTGGCCTCGCGTCGGCTTGCGGTCGCGGTCCGGTGATCGCCAAGGTCCGCGGCGATGTCGGCTCTGACCGCCAGTGCCTTTGCGAGTTCCAGGATTCCCGCCCCCTTGCGGGCCAACCCGACAGCCAGCTCAGCCGCGTCCGCGGCAGCGGCGCTGTGGCCACGACCATCGAGGAGGATGGCGGCCGCTAACGACACGATCGCGTTGACGAAGTGCTCGCCGCCCGCCAGATATGTACCGACGCCACTTGTTCGGCGAATCTGGTGCTCGGCGTCTGCAAGCTGACCAGATTCGGCAGCGATGAGCGCCAGATACGCCATCGAATAGATGCGGCGGCGCCGATCGCCGATCTTCTCGGCCAACTGCGCGGCATCGCGGAAGGTGGCTTCGGCCTGGTCGATGCTGCCAGAGAAGTACAGCGCCGATCCGTAGATGGTGCACGCCGCCGACCGGGCTTGCTGTGCGTCGGCGAAGTCGAGCGCAATGGCCCGACGCGCCGCCTGCAGTGCGGCGGATACGTCGCCTGTCTTGAACGCGTATACCTCGCGCAAGGCGACCAGTTGCGCGCCGATGCTGCCGTCGTCGACGGTGTCGGCCGCGCACCCGGCTGCCACGACCTGGATCCAGCAGCGGGCGTCATCGAACCTGCCCACGTTCAACGCGATCCAGGCCCGGGCTGCGCTGAGCCGCGCGTCCTTTCGGACGGTCTCCTCGGGAATCGAGTCAAGCCAGCCGGAGACGGTGGACAGCCCCCCGGAGTTGAATTCGTTGGCCCAGTCCGCGGCGATCAGATCAGCGCTCCCCGCGACGTCACCGGCAGCGACCAGGTGACGCACCGCCTCATCGATGAGGCCCTCAGCTTCGAACCAGGCAGCGGCGCGCTGGTGCAGATCGGCGATGAGATCGGATTCGCTGCGCCGCAACTCGGCGCGCAGCAATTCCCCGAACAGATGGTGATACCGATACCAGCGACGCGACATATCCAGTGGCACCACGAACAGGTTCTCGCGCTCAATTGTCGCCAGCACCGACGCCGAACCGGAGGTTTGCAGCACCGCGTCGCAGAGCGGACCGCTGAGTCGACCCAACACCGAAGTGCGTAGCAAGAATCGACGCAGATGCGGTGGCTGACCCTCGAGCACTTCGGCCATCAGGTAGTCGACGATATGGCGGTTGTCACCTGCGAATGTCCTGATGAACGCGGCGGCATCGGTGCGCCCGGCAAGCGAAAAGCCGGCGAGGTACAGGCCTGCGGCCCACCCCTCGGTGCGTCGGTGCAACAACTGAACATCGTCATCGACCAACCCCAGCCCGAGAACATCGTTCAGCAGCTGGCCTGCCTCCTCAACCCCGAAACGCAAATCCTGGCTTCGCATCTCGACGAGATCACCACACGCCCTCAACCGAGCCAACGACAGCATCGGATCCGACCGGGTGGCCAACACGAGATGGAGATTCACCGGCATCCGACTGATGACAAAAGCCAGCTGCTCATGAATCGCCCGATTCACCACCAGGTGGTAGTCATCGAGAATCAGCACCGTCGGGCTGGCGATGGTGTCCAGATCATTCAGCAGCGTAGGCAACACCACCTGCACCGGATCGGCACCCATCGCCAAGAGTTGGACTGCGTGCGCGCCCACCCCGACACCGGCTTTCTGCAAAGCCGCAACCACATACATCCAAAACCACACCGGGTCGTTATCGGAGGCATCAAGCGACAACCAGCCGAATGGTCGGCCGTCGCCCGCACCGAGGGCCCACTGCGCCAACAACGTCGTCTTGCCCCAGCCCGCGGGCGCGCTCAGCAACGTCAACTTGCGGCCGCGCGCGGCCGACAAGGCCTCCAGTAGGGCGGCCCGGCGAACCAGTCGAGCCTCGGTGGCCGGGACGTGCAGCTTGGTGCCTAGCTGAACCGCACGTGCAGCGCCGAGCTCGTCAGGGCCTCGTGCCGTCCTGCCAGACTCGTGTGGGTCGGATCCGTTCGCCAGGATCACCGTGGCCGCGGGCCCGCGCTCAGACCTTCGGCATGGCCTGACGATTTTCTCGTAATCCGCGCTGACACTGTGGCCGCTCATCGCGGTTCTCCTTTTCTGCTGTCGAAGGCGTTGGCTACCTACGACTGATCACAGCGCCGCGCGCGAGCCTCGAGCGTCTCAACATGAAGTGAGTGCGCGTCTCAAAGTGAGACGCCGGCAGGGCCTTCGTCGGTTTGTCTGCATAGAGTCGCCGGCTCGGCGAATTGTCGCTTGCGTCAACCGCCGCGGCCCCCAAAAGGGTTTCAGCAGGCCAGTGCCGCGCGCGTACAGTGAGTGTGGCTCTGGAGATGTCGATGCCTGTCTCGGCTAACCGATAGCGAGCCGGGCCGAGGTAGATGGAGGATGAAGGCGCAGGCGGGCCGAATCAGCGAAGTCGAGCGGGCCAGGGAAAGGTTCCTGACCGTCGGGTCAGTCGACGCGGTGCGCTCCATCGATCACGACATTCTGCAGCCCAGCGTCCTGGACTCCTGGCGTCGGTCCCAGGTCCTGCGCGTTCACCCCGACCGGGTCGAGTTGCCCTATGTCCGCGAACCGGATAGCGGTTCCCGGTTGGTTCGCGCGGCCGCGCCCGTACTGGGGCGCGTCACCGATGATTTGGCCGCGCACGCTGTCAGTGTCGTCCTCACCTCGACCAATGGTGTGGTGCTGCAGCGGAGCGCCGCCCAAGTGTCCATTCTCAACGCGTTGGACGCGATCAGCCTCGCACCGGGCTACAGCCTGGCCGAAGAGGTGGCAGGCACCAACGGGATAGGTACCACACTCGAGACTGGCCGCCCCGCATTCATCCGTGGCGGCGAGCACTACGTAGGGATGTTCACGAGGTTCGCATGCGCAGGGTCGCCGATTCGTGATCCGATAACGCGCAACGTAATCGGCGCCGTCAACCTGAGTTGCCTGGCCGACGAGTCCGACCCACTGTTGTTCGCGCTGGCTACCAGTGTCAGTCGCCACATCGAGGATCGCATGCGGGCGGTGGCCCATGAGGGCGAGACGGCGCTCCTAGCGGCATATTCGCGTCTGGCACAACGGTCTTCCAGCGGCGTCCTTGCCATCGGCGGCGACGCGGTGTTGATGAACCCGTATCTGCGTGGGGCCCTCGGGGGCGATGACCAGACCGCGCTACTCGGACACGCCTCGGATCTGCTCACCTCCACGCTTTCGGGCACTGCGCTGGCGGTGCTCCCGAGCGGACGCATCGCCAAAATCACTGCCGCCGAACGGTCGACGCTGCGCCGCAACCGCACCAACGTCGTATACCGGGTTGACCTTTCCGAGGCGACCAGCTCACGACCTGACCACATCGATCACTCGGCGCACAGCTCCATCCCTGGGCTGGCAGGTCGCAACAGCGCCTGGCTGCGCTGCTGCCAGCAGGTGCAGCAATGCTGCCGCGACCGAAACTGGGTGATGGTCGTGGGCGAGAAAGGTTCTGGCCGAGCACGGTTGGCGCAGGCGGTGGGTCAACATGCGCAACCCGGCCGCTCCGTTCGCGTGATACGCGCCGAAACCGTCCCGAGCAGTGCACATCTTGTCGCCGAGATCGCGGCCGAGTCCGGCGACGACGATTTCGCGCTCGTGCTGGCCAATGTAGACGACATCGAAAAGGACACACTCGAAGCGATCACCTCGATGCTGGCCGCTCGCACCGGAAGGGGATGGATCGCCGCGACCAGCAGTGGCGCCTCTTCCTCGGCACCGATGAAGAAACTGCTGCCGCTGTTTTCCCATACCGTGACGCTGCCGGCGCTGCGACACAGGATTGACGACCTCCCACAACTCGTGCCACCGCTGCTGGCGGATATCACCGGCGGTGCGGATGTGCGACTGGCGCCCGATGCGATGCGCCAACTCAGCAGGCTTCCGTGGCCGGGCAACATCTCGCAGCTGCGACAGGTTCTGACCGAAACCGTTGCCCGCCAACGTTCGGGCATCATCAGCGCCGACAAATTGCCGCCGGAGTGCCGCTCCGTTACCCGGCGCAAGCTGACACCGATGGAAGCCCTGGAGCGAGACGCGATTGTCCGCAGCCTGCAGGACAACGGCGGCAACAAGCTGCAGGCGGCACACGCCCTCGGAATGTCGCGGGCCACCATCTACCGCAAGATGAACGACTACGGCATCACGTAACAGACATCGTTGCCGAGTTCGGTTACCACACAACCGGATTGACCATCTGACAGCCCAGACGTCATGCTGATTCCTGAATCTCCACCGAGAGATAGTCGGCTATGCCGTGTATTGCGGGCCAGTCGCGATCGCGGACCGCTCGGCTGAGCACCTCTACTAGTGGACTGCAGGCGTCCAACTCGGCCAGCCATGCGGCCACCGTGGTCGCGACGTGATCTGCCGGGACGCTCACGGTACGGCCGTGTAAGCGATCGGTCAGCTGATAGATGGTCACTGTCCCATGCCTTCCGCTGAATCCGATGTATTAGCTGACGTGATCAATGACACCGCCGCGGGCGTATGCTGAACGTCTCAATCCGAGGAGGGTTAGCGGTCTCAAACTGAGACACCACGATTAGGTAGCGGCTGCACCGCTCGATCGGAAACGAGGTGCATGGGTCGATGAGCTTGCAGGCTGACATCGACACCGACGTCCGCCGGATTCGGGAACTTTTCTTGTCCGAGGGGGCCCTGGCGGCGACGGCACTGCCCGCAAACGTGCTGGACTCCTGGCGTCGATCCCAGGCCATGCGGGTTCATCCCGACCGGCTCGATTTGCCCTATGTTCGGCAACCGAATACCGACTCACGATTAGCTCATGCCGCGGCGCCTGTGCTGCTGGAGGCCACGCAGGACGTGACGACCGAGGAGATGACGGTCATCCTCACGTCGGCCGACGGTGTGGTGATCGAACGCTCGGCCTCGGAACCGGGCTTGATGAACACGCTGGATTCGGTGAGCCTCGCCCCCGGCTACAGCTACTCCGAGGAGTTTGCCGGCACCAACGGCATCGGCACGGCGCTCGAGACCGGGCGGGCCGTGTTCATTCGCGGCGGTGAGCATTTCGTCGAACCGCTGGGTGAGCTCGCCTGCGCGGGAGCACCGATCCGTGACCCGATAACTCAGCGACTCATCGGCGTCGTAGATCTCACCTGTTGGGCCAGCCAGTCGAATCCGGTGTTGTTGCCGTTGGCCAAGAGCCTGGGCAGCCAGATCGAAGACCGGATGCGAGAGTTGGGCCACGCAAGCGAGATCGCGCTGCTGGAGGTCTATCAGCACCACGCACGCCGCTTCCCGCTCGGTGTGCTGGCAATCGGCGGTGATGTGTTGCTGATGAACCGCTATCTGCGTCAAAAACTCGACACCAATGATCAAATCGCTCTGCTCGAACATGCCTCGGATCTTCTTCACACCACCGCCACGCGGCATCCGCCGACGGTGTTGCCGAGCGGAACGACCGCCGACATCTCGGTCGTCGATCATGCCGAACTCCGCGGCGGCAGGACGAATGTCGTTTTCCACGTGCGACTGTCGCCGGAAGTCACCGCCCGTCATGTCATGACTCGGCAATCGGTCACCCCGCACATTCCGGGCCTGGTCGGGCGGAGCAGTTCATGGCGGCGCAGTTGTGCACAGGTCGAGCGATGTTGCCGAGACCACGAATGGATACTGGTCGAAGGTGAGAAGGGATCCGGAAGAGCCAAGCTGGCACAGGCGGTCGCCCAGTACGTACACCCGGGGAAGACGGTGCGG
>NZ_OESG01000010.1 GCF_900240945.1 Mycobacterium sp. 3519A | reverse complement strand
TAAATTGTGTTCGGCGGTGTCCTACTTTTCCACCCGGGTTGGGTAGTATCATCGGCGCTGGCAGGCTTAGCTTCCGGGTTCGGGATGGGTCCGGGCGTTTCCCTGCCGCTATGTACCGCCGTAACTCTATTCACTTATGTGAAGTGCCCACGCGGGGGTGGGAATTCTTTTTCAGCCCCGTGGTTATTTGGTGGTGGGGTGCAGTGAATGACTGCTGTGAATGTGTGTGGTTGCGAGTTTGTGTGTAAGTTTTCGGCCGGTTAGTGCCAGTTCCCTGCACGCATTGCTGCGCTTCTAGGTCTGGTCTATTGATCCCGTGGTCTGCGGGGGGCCTTATCCCACTGAATGGGTGAGAAGCCTGGTCTTGGAGGGGGTTTCCCGCTTAGATGCTTTCAGCGGTTATCCTGTCCGAACGTGGCTATCCAGCGGTGCCCCTGGTGGGACAACTGGTGGACCAGAGGTTCGTCCGTCCCGGTCCTCTCGTACTAGGGACAGGTTTCCTCAAGCTTCTGACGCGCGCGGCGGATAGAGACCGAACTGTCTCACGACGTTCTAAACCCAGCTCGCGTGCCGCTTTAATGGGCGAACAGCCCAACCCTTGGGACCTGCTCCAGCCCCAGGATGCGACGAGCCGACATCGAGGTGCCAAACCATCCCGTCGATATGGACTCTTGGGGAAGATCAGCCTGTTATCCCCGGGGTACCTTTTATCCGTTGAGCGACACCCCTTCCACTCGGGGGTGCCGGATCACTAGTCCCGACTTTCGTCCCTGCTCGACATGTACGTCTCGCAGTCAAGCTCCCTTGTGCACTTACACTCAACACCTGATTGCCGTCCAGGTTGAGGGAACCTTTGGGCGCCTCCGTTACATTTTAGGAGGCAACCGCCCCAGTTAAACTACCCACCAGGCACTGTCCCTGAACCGGATAAACGGTCCGAGGTTAGAGGCCCAATACGATCAGAGTGGTATTTCAACAATGACTCCACCAAAACTGGCGTCTTGGCTTCACCGTCTCCCACCTATCCTACACAAACCGTATCGAGCACCAATACCAAGTTGTAGTGAAGGTCCCGGGGTCTTTTCGTCCTGCCGCGCGTAACGAGCATCTTTACTCGTAGTGCAATTTCGCCGAGTCTATGGTTGAGACAGTTGAGAAGTCGTTACGCCATTCGTGCAGGTCGGAACTTACCCGACAAGGAATTTCGCTACCTTAGGATGGTTATAGTTACCACCGCCGTTTACTGGGGCTTAAATTCTCCGCTTCACCCCCGAAAGGGTTAACGGGTCCTCTTAACCTTCCAGCACCGGGCAGGCGTCAGTCCGTATACATCGTCTTGCGACTTCGCACGGACCTGTGTTTTTAGTAAACAGTCGCTTCTCACTGGTTTGTGCCACCCCCTCCCGCTACCCACCGCGAAGGTGTTGACGGTATGGGGGTCCCCCTTCTCCCGAAGTTACGGGGGTATTTTGCCGAGTTCCTTAACCATAGTTCACTCGTACGCCTCGGTATTCTCTACCTGACCACCTGTGTTGGTTTGGGGTACGGGCCGTGTGTGAGCTCGCTAGAGGCTTTTCTCGGCAGCATAGGATCACCGAATTCACCTCACTCGGCTATGCATCACCTCTCAGGATATGCGTCAGGCGGATTTACCTACCCAACTCCCTACAGGCTTGCCCCAGTATTACCACTAACTGGTACGGCTACCTTCCTGCGTCACCCCATCGCTTGACTACTACCCATCCGGGTCCCGTGCAGCAGATGACCGTCGCACCCCGAAGGGATTGATCGACCACCGTTTGGACGGTTAGCAGAATGGATTCATCACGGGCGCGCACACACGGGTACGGGAATATCAACCCGTTGTCCATCGACTACGCCTGTCGGCCTCGCCTTAGGTCCCGACTCACCCTGGGCGGACTGGCCTGGCCCAGGAACCCTTGGTCTTTCGGCGGGCAAGGTTCTCACTTGCCTTATCGCTACTCATGCCTGCATTCTCACTCCCACACCCTCCACAACACGTTTCCACGGCTGCTTCACCGGATGCAGGACGCTCCCCTACCCAACGTATAAATACGTTGCCGCGGCTTCGGCGGTGTGCTTGAGCCCCGCTACATTATCGGCGCACAATCACTTGACCAGTGAGCTATTACGCACTCTTTCAAGGGTGGCTGCTTCTAAGCCAACCTCCTGGTTGTCTTCGCGACTGCACATCCTTTTCCACTTAGCACACGCTTAGGGGCCTTAGCCGGCGATCTGGGCTGTTTCCCTCTCGACGCACGGAGCTTATCCCCCGCCGTCTCACTGCCACGCAACACACTGCGGCATTCGGAGTTTGGCTGACGTCAGTAACCTAGTAGGGCCCATCGGCCATCCAGTAGCTCTACCTCCGCAGTGCTTAAACGCAACGCTGCACCTAAATGCATTTCGGGGAGAACCAGCTATCACGGAGTTTGATTGGCCTTTCACCCCTACCCACAACTCATCCCCTCAGTCTTCAACCTAAGTGGGTTCGGGCCTCCACAACATCTTACTGCTGCTTCACCCTGGCCATGGGTAGATCACTCCGCTTCGGGTCCAGAACACACCACTACACCACACACTACTGTGCGGATACGCCCTATTCAGACTCGCTTTCGCTGCGGCTACCCCACCCGGGTTAACCTCGCGACATGTCCCTGACTCGCAGGCTCATTCTTCAAAAGGCACGCCATCACCCCACAACAAAGAGGGCTCTGACGGATTGTAAGCGCACGGTTTCAGGTACTCTTTCACTCCCCTCCCGGGGTACTTTTCACCATTCCCTCACGGTACTAATCCGCTATCGGTCACTGAGAAGTATTCAGGCTTACCGGGTGGTCCCGGCAGATTCACAGCAGATTCCACGGGCCCGCTGCTACTCGGGGAACAGTTCCACGAAAGCCGCAATGTTTTCGGTTACGGGGCTCTCACCCACTCCGGCAGACCATCCCAGGCCACTTCACCTAACACCACGGTTTATCACTTTCGCCCATCACGGCGGTGATGAGAAGAAACGCCCCACAACACCACGCACACAACCCCCGCCGGGTATCACATGCACGCGGTTTAGCCATCCTCCGCTTTCGCTCGCCACTACTCACGGAATCACACTTGTTTTCTCTTCCTACGGGTACTGAGATGTTTCACTTCCCCGCGTTCCCCCCCAACGCCTATACATTCAGCGTTGGGTGACACGACATCACTCGTGCCGGGTTTCCCCATTCGGACATCCTCGGATCCACGCTCGGTTGACAACTCCCCGAGGCATATCGCAGCCTCCCACGTCCTTCATCGGCTCCCAGTGCCAAGGCATCCACCATGCGCCCTTAAACACTTACAACACAAAACCAAAAAATGAGTCACCCACACACACCCCACAAAAAAGGGCACATGCAGGCATCAGAAAAATTGCACATCAACACACACAAAACACCAACCCCCACAACGAGAGCCGACGCCCCATGCGTGCTAGATGCTCGCAACCACTATCCACAAATCAAACACCACACCCCACCACCAAAGCAGGGCGACAACCAAACCTCTTGATCCACAGACCAAGAACAACGGGCTTGTTGCCTCAAAGCCCAATAGTGTGTCTGATGATTTCCGCGTAACCCCTAAACCCGCAGGGCCACAACACGTTTGCTGTTGCACCAAGCCGGCGCCACTACAGCGACCAAGCTCCTCACGGCTCACACCCCCACAACGGGAATGTTTTTCGTGGTGCTCCTTAGAAAGGAGGTGATCCAGCCGCACCTTCCGGTACGGCTACCTTGTTACGACTTCGTCCCAATCGCCGATCCCACCTTCGACGGCTCCCTCCCACAAGGGGTTAGGCCACCGGCTTCGGGTGTTACCGACTTTCATGACGTGACGGGCGGTGTGTACAAGGCCCGGGAACGTATTCACCGCAGCGTTGCTGATCTGCGATTACTAGCGACTCCGACTTCACGGGGTCGAGTTGCAGACCCCGATCCGAACTGAGACCGGCTTTGAAAGGATTCGCTCCACCTCACGGCATCGCAGCCCTTTGTACCGGCCATTGTAGCATGTGTGAAGCCCTGGACATAAGGGGCATGATGACTTGACGTCATCCCCACCTTCCTCCGAGTTGACCCCGGCAGTCTCTCACGAGTCCCCGCCATAACGCGCTGGCAACATGAGACAAGGGTTGCGCTCGTTGCGGGACTTAACCCAACATCTCACGACACGAGCTGACGACAGCCATGCACCACCTGCACACAGGCCACAAGGGAACCGACATCTCTGCCGACGTCCTGTGCATGTCAAACCCAGGTAAGGTTCTTCGCGTTGCATCGAATTAATCCACATGCTCCGCCGCTTGTGCGGGCCCCCGTCAATTCCTTTGAGTTTTAGCCTTGCGGCCGTACTCCCCAGGCGGGGTACTTAATGCGTTAGCTACGGCACGGATCCCAAGGAAGGAAACCCACACCTAGTACCCACCGTTTACGGCGTGGACTACCAGGGTATCTAATCCTGTTCGCTCCCCACGCTTTCGCTCCTCAGCGTCAGTTACTGCCCAGAGACCCGCCTTCGCCACCGGTGTTCCTCCTGATATCTGCGCATTCCACCGCTACACCAGGAATTCCAGTCTCCCCTGCAGTACTCCAGTCTGCCCGTATCGCCCGCACGCCCACAGTTAAGCTGTGAGTTTTCACGGACAACGCGACAAACCACCTACGAGCTCTTTACGCCCAGTAATTCCGGACAACGCTCGCACCCTACGTATTACCGCGGCTGCTGGCACGTAGTTGGCCGGTGCTTCTTCTGCATCTACCGTCACTTGCGCTTCGTCGATGCTGAAAGAGGTTTACAACCCGAAGGCCGTCATCCCTCACGCGGCGTCGCTGCATCAGGCTTGCGCCCATTGTGCAATATTCCCCACTGCTGCCTCCCGTAGGAGTCTGGGCCGTATCTCAGTCCCAGTGTGGCCGGACACCCTCTCAGGCCGGCTACCCGTCGTCGCCTTGGTAGGCCATCACCCCACCAACAAGCTGATAGGCCGCGGGCCCATCCCACACCGCAAAAGCTTTCCACCACACGACATGCATCGCGTAGTCCTATCCGGTATTAGACCCAGTTTCCCAGGCTTATCCCAAAGTGCAGGGCAGATCACCCACGTGTTACTCACCCGTTCGCCACTCGAGCACCCCCGAAAGGGCCTTTCCGTTCGACTTGCATGTGTTAAGCACGCCGCCAGCGTTCGTCCTGAGCCAGGATCAAACTCTCCAAACAAAAACCCCCAGGCCAAAACCCAGGCAGAATTCACAATCAGAGAAAATCTGACCAAACAAGACACCAAAAACTGGCATCAAAAAACAACCACGCCCTAAACGGGAAAAAGAACGTGGCCAAAAAACAACAAACAAAAACCACCAAACACACTATTGAGTTCTCAAACAACACACCCG
>NZ_OESG01000009.1 GCF_900240945.1 Mycobacterium sp. 3519A | reverse complement strand
TACAACTCCCCCACCACACCCACCGGCACCGGCCGCAACCACCCATCCAACACAAACAACGCCGCCCCCGGCACCGCCAACCCAATCGGCACCACACCCGAACCCGCCACCAACGGCGCACTGATGGTGGCATACACCGTGGTCTCCGTCGGCCCGTAACCATTGATCAACACCCGACCCGGCGCCCACCGATCCACCACCTCAACCGGACACGCCTCACCAGCAGCCATCACCGCCACCGACTCCAACCCCTCAACAGGCATCGCCGCCAACGCCGACGGAGTCCGACTCAACACCGTCACCTTCTCAGCGACCACCAACGCATGCAGATCCTGCGGCGAAGCAGCCACCGACTCAGACACCACCACCAACCGGGCGCCGAACAACAACGCCCCCCAGATCTCCCACACCGAAAAATCAAACGCATACGAATGACACTGCGTCCACACCTGACCCGGACCCCACACCAACCCCAGATCCAACGACTCAAACAACCGCGTCACATTACGATGCGTCACCGCAACACCTTTGGGCACACCCGTAGTACCCGAGGTATAGATGATATGAGCCACATCATCAGGATCAGGCAACACCAAACCCGTCGACGGATACCGGGCCACCACCGGATCGCCAACATCAACAACCACCACACCACAACCAGCCAACCGGCCAGCCAACCCCGCACTAGACACCGCCACCACCGGAGCAGCATCAGCCACCATGAACCCAATCCGGGCATCCGGATAAACCGGATCAATCGGCAGGTAAGCCGCCCCAGACTTGAGCACCGCCAAAATCGCGATCACCGCATCAGCCGACCGCTCCAACAACAACGCCACACACCGACCCGGACCCGCACCCAACTCAACCAACAAATGCGCCAACCGATTCGACGCCTCATCAACCTCCCCATACGACCACG
>NZ_OESG01000008.1 GCF_900240945.1 Mycobacterium sp. 3519A | reverse complement strand
GTTCGTGGTCGTATGGGGAGGTTGATGAGGCGTCGAATCGGTTGGCGCATTTGTTGGTTGAGTTGGGTGCGGGTCCGGGTCGGTGTGTGGCGTTGTTGTTGGAGCGGTCGGCTGATGCGGTGATCGCGATGTTGGCGGTGCTCAAGTCTGGGGCGGCGTATTTGGCGATTGATCCGGTGTTGCCTGATGCCCGGATTGGGTTCATGGTGGCTGATTCTGCTCCGGTGGTGGTGGTGACTGTGGGGGGTTTGCGGTCGCGGTTGGTTGGGTGTGAGTGTGTGGTGGTTGATGTTGAGGATTGTGGGGTGCGGGATCGGCCTAGTAGTGCGGTGGGGGTGGCTACTGGGGAGGATATTGCTTATTTGATTTATACCTCGGGTACTACGGGTGTGCCGAAATGTGTTGCGGTGACGCATCTTAATGTGGTTCATCTGGCGCAGTCGGCGCCTGTGGGTCTGCCGGGGGCGCCGGTGTGGACGCAGTGTCATTCGTATGCGTTTGATTTTTCGGTGTGGGAGATTTGGGCTGCCCTACTTGGTGGTGGGCGGTTGGTGGTGGTGGCTGAGTCGGTGGCTGCTTCGCCGCAGGATCTGCATGCGTTGGTGATTGCTGAGGGTGTCAATGTGTTGACCCAGACGCCGTCGGCGGTGGCGGCGTTGGCCACTGAGGGGTTGGAGTCGGTGGCGGTGTTGGTCGGTGGTGAGGCGTGTCCGGCGCAGGTGGTGGATCGGTGGGCGCCGGGTCGGGTGTTGATCAATGCCTATGGCCCTACCGAGGTGACGGTTTATGCGTCGATGAGTGCGCCGTTGGTGGCGGGTTCGGGTCCGGCGCCGATCGGGGCGCCGGTGTGTACGGCGGCGTTGTTTGTGTTGGATGGGTGGTTGCGGCCGGTGCCGGTGGGTGTGGTGGGGGAGTTGTATGTGGCTGGTCGTGGTGTGGGGGTGGGTTA
>NZ_OESG01000007.1 GCF_900240945.1 Mycobacterium sp. 3519A | reverse complement strand
GGTTGATGAGGCGTCGAATCGGTTGGCGCATTTGTTGGTTGAGTTGGGTGCGGGTCCGGGTCGGTGTGTGGCGTTGTTGTTGGAGCGGTCGGCTGATGCGGTGATCGCGATGTTGGCGGTGCTCAAGGCTGGGGCGGCTTACCTGCCGATTGATCCGGCGACGCCTCCGGCACGGATAACGTTTGTACTAACCGACGCCGCACCCATCATCGCGATCACCACCGCCGGTCTGCGTTCACGACTGCATGGGTACGACTTAACAGTTCTTGATTACAGCGATGCCACCGCGGCCGCCCACACCGAAGCCCCTTTACCTGCCCCCGCGCCAGACGACACTGCCTACCTCATCTACACCTCGGGCACTACCGGTGTACCCAAGGGCGTGGCCATCAGCCACCAGAACGTCACGCAATTACTCGCGGACTTGGACGCCGGGCTGCCCCGGCCAGGTGTCTGGGCGCTGTGCCACTCCTTGGCGTTCGACGTGTCAGCGTGGGAAATCCTGGCCCCTCTCTTGCGTGGCGGACGCGTGGTGGTGGTACCCGAACACGTTGCGGCGTCACCAACCGACTTCCACCACGTGTTGGTCGCCGAGAACGTTGACGTGCTCACGCAAACCCCCTCTGCGTTAGCAACATTGTCTTCCGCCGACCTGGAGTCGGTGGCGTTGGTACTCGCTGGTGAGGCGTGTCCGGTTGAGGTGGTGGATCGGTGGGCGCCGGGTCGGGTGTTGATCAACGCCTACGGCCCGACAGAAACGACCATGTGCGTAGCCATCAGTGCGCCGTTGGTGGCGGGTTCGGGTGTGGTGCCGATTGGGTTGGCGGTGCCGGGGGCGGCGTTGTTTGTGTTGGATGGGTGGTTGCGGCCGGTGCCGGTGGGTGTGGTGGGGGAGTTGTA
>NZ_OESG01000006.1 GCF_900240945.1 Mycobacterium sp. 3519A | reverse complement strand
TGGTGGTGTCGGGTGTGATGGTGGCGCGGACGGGCACGGTGTTGATCAGCAGACCCACCATCGACTCGGCCCCGGGCAATTCGGTGGGCCGCCCGGACACCGCGGCGCCGAAGACGACATCAGGCTGGCCGGTCATTGACATCAGCGTTTGCGCCCAAGCACCCTGCAGCACAGTGTTGACGGTGGTGTGACACAACCGGGCCAACTCGTTGATCGCGCGGGTAGTCTGCTCGCACACCCGCGACGAGACAACAGCGCGCGGCCCGAGCGTGCAGCGGTTCGACGGTCCGACCAGGGTGGGGGTGTCGAAGCCGGCCAGCACCTGGCGCCAGGCCGCGCGGGCGGCGTCCACGTCACGCTCGGCCAGCCAATCGACAAACCGACGATACGATGCAACCGCCGGTAGAGGCTCGCGGTAGTAAGCGGCGAAGATCTCTTGCATCAGAATGGGCAGGGACCAGCCGTCGAGCACGATGTGATGATTGGTCAGCACAACCCGGTGACACTGATCGGCGGTGCGGATCACCGCCACCCGGAAGGCTGGTTCGGTTGTGGGGTGGCTGACTGCGGCGCGTTCGGCGGCGCAGATGTGTGGGATTTGTTCGTCGGTGTCGAGTTCGAGGTACTGCCAGGGTATTTCAGGATCGGCCGGGATGATCTGAACGGGTTGGTCGAACTGATCACAGAACCGGGCGGCCAGGTTGGGGTGCCGAGCGATCACCATGCGCACCGCATCGGCCAACCGCAGCGGATCCAACGGCCCGGCCACCGTGACCTCCAACTGCATCGCATACAAGTCGCTATCACTGTTTTGTCGGGTGGTATGGAACAGCAGCCCCTGCTGCAGCGGAGTCAACGGCAACACATCAGCAACGGCGAAACGCTGTTCCAATTCCTCGATCTCACGTTGATCAAGCCGTGCCGGGGTGATATCGGAGGGAGTCAATCCTCCACCGCCACGCTCGACGTGAGCACCCAACCCGGCCAACGCCTCAAACCACAACCGGCTCAACCGATCGACCTGCCCGGCATCAAACACCGACGGCGCCCACGTCCACGTCGCCTGCAACGACGGACCCGCCTCGGTATCCACCGTGACCGCATTGACCTCCACCGCATGCGCCAACGTCAACGGCACCGCCGCAGCAGCGGCAGCGTAAGGCACGCTGTCTTGGCTGATCCGCCACACCTCGTCGGGCAGTTCAGCGGTGGCCGCGCCGAACCGGCCCAGATAGTTGAATCCGATGGTGGGTTCTGGTCCGGACAGGTCGATATCGGGGTTGAGGTAACGCAACAACCCGTAGGTCAACGGATCGGGCAGACCACGTAGTTGTTCCTTGGCGCCCTTGACAACCGCACCCAACCCATCACCACCGGCAACCACCTGCGCCCAGGACAACCCACCCACACCCAACGCCACCGGATACTTCGCAGTGAACCACCCCACCGTGCGCGACAAATCAACATCACCCACCAACCCCTCAGCACGGCCATGGCTTTCCACATCAATACCCACCACCGCACCGTGATCGCCGACGTATTCAGCCCACGCCAACCCCAACGCAATCAACAACACATCCTGAACACCACAATGAAACGCCGCAGCAACCTCACCCACCACCAGCCGCGTGACCGCCACATCCAACTGCGCACTCACATGCCCAGCACTGGCATAGGTATCCACACCCGGGCGCGGCCCCGCCAACACCGGCACCGCCGCCAACACCTGCTGCCACCGACCCGCCAACTGCACCACACCAGCACTACCGGCATACTCGGCCAACAACGCCGCCCACCGCTTAAACGACGTCGCCCCCGCAGGCAACGCGATCACCTCACCACGACAATGCTGACCCCACGCAATATTGAGGTCCTCCACCAGAATCCGCCACGACACCGCATCAACAGCCAGATGATGAACCACCAACACCAACTCGCCACTACCGGTGACCCACACCGCCCGCACCATCACCCCAGCAGCCGGATCCAACCCCGCCCGCGCCGCAGCCACCACCGCATCCGACAACACCTCAACACACTGCACACAATCACCGGCATCAACAGCACCCACCGCAGCCACCGCCAACGACCACCCACCACCACCGCCGGCCTCAACACCCAACCGCAACACCGCATGCCGATCCAACAACGCCTGAACCACCACCCGCACATCAGCCTCGCTGACCCCCGGCGGCGCCTGAATCACCATCGTCTGATTGAACTGATCAACACAACCATCCACCGACTGCAACCACCGCATGATCGGCGTGGCCACCACCGGCCCCACACCCTCATCAACCGGGCCGCCCTGCTGACCAACAGCCACCACCACCCGCGCCAACCCCGACACCGACTGCTCCACAAACACATCCCGCGGCCGACACACCAACCCCGCCGCCCGCGCCGCAGCCACCACCTGCATCGAAGAAATACTGTCCCCACCCAGATCAAAGAACGAATCATCCACACTGACTCGTTCCAGCCCCAACACCTGGGCATAAATACCGGCCAACACCTCTTCAACCGCATTACCCGGCGCCCGATACCCTTCAACCCCACCGTATTCCGGCGCCGGCAACGCCCGCACATCAAGTTTGCCGTTGACCGTCAACGGCAACGCCTCGATCACCACAATCGCCGCGGGCACCATATAACCGGGCAACCGCTCAGCCAACCCCGCCCGCACCCGCACCACAT
>NZ_OESG01000005.1 GCF_900240945.1 Mycobacterium sp. 3519A | reverse complement strand
ACACCACACTGAACGAAGCCGTCGAGAAAGTCGCACGCCACACCTTCGACCTGGCAACCCAGATTCCGTTGTATGCGAAGCTCTTCCGCACCAGCGACGACGAACATGTCCTGGTAGGCGTCGTGCACCACATCGCAGCCGACGGCTGGTCGATCGCCCCACTCCTGCGTGATCTCAGTACGGCGTACGCCAGCCGTTGTTCGGGGCTGCCCCCGATGTGGGCCGAACTCCCGGTCCAGTATGCGGATTACACGTTGTGGCAGCGAGCGCAGTTCGGTGATCTCGAGGACACCGACAGCCGTATCGCCGCGCAGTTGGCCTATTGGCGCGACGCGCTGGCGGGGATGCCCGAACATCTGCAGTTGCCAGCCGACCGCCCCTACCCGGCGGTGGCCGATCAGCGGGGCTCTCGGGTCACCGTCGACTGGTCGCCCGAACTGCAGCGGCGGGGGCGGGGGGTGGGGGCTAGGTATAACGCGACGAGTTTTATGGTGGTGCAGGCTGGGTTGGCGGTGTTGTTGTCGCGGCTGAGTGCGAGTTCGGATGTGGCGGTAGGGTTCCCGGTCGCGGGGCGGCGTCATCCCGCGCTCAACGACCTCGTCGGATTCTTCGTCAACACCTTGGGCCTCCGCATCGATCTCTCCGGAAATCCCACCTTTGCCGAACTGCTAAACCAAGTGCGGCATCGCAGCCTCTCTGCCTTCGATAACCAAGACGTGCCCTTCGATGTGCTTGTCGAGCGGATCAACCCCAGCCGATCGCTGACTCATCACCCACTGGTGCAGGTGATGTTGGCCTGGCAAAACCTTCCTGGGCAAGACGATAACGACCCTGGCGCCGAGTTGTCGTTGGGTGATGTGCAGGTGACCCAGGTGCCAGTCGATACCCACACCGCCCGTACGGATCTAGCGTTCTCCCTCGCCGAACGCTTCACCGAGGCCGGTGAGCCCGCCGGCATCGGCGGCGCGGTGGAGTTCCGCACCGATGTGTTTGACACCTCGACGGTTGAGGGTTTGGTGGGGTGTTTTGAGCGGGTGTTGGGGGTGATGGTTGGTGATCCGGGGGTGCGGTTGTCGTCGGTGGATGTGTTGGGTGAGGGTGAGCGTGCTCGGTTGGATGTGTGGG
>NZ_OESG01000004.1 GCF_900240945.1 Mycobacterium sp. 3519A | reverse complement strand
GGCGGAAACGCCGACACCAGCAACACGGTGAAAGCAACGGGCGGCGACGGCGGGCGAGGGGGCGGCGGCGGTCTGTTGGCGGGTGACGGGAGCGACGGCGGCGATGGCGGCGATGCGGAGACCTCGTTCGCCCCCGGCGCAGGCGGCAAGGGCGGCGACGGCGGCAACAGCGGAGCATTCGGCAATGCCGGTGACGGCGGCAGCGGCGGCGACGCGCACACACCCGTCGGCACCCCCACCGGCGGCGCGGGTGGCACCGGCGGCAACGCGGTGACGGGCACCGGCGGTGACGGAGGTGCGGGCGGCAGCGCGACCAACAACGCCGGCCCCGGCAGCGGGCCTGCGTCCGGAGGGAACGGCGGAGACGGCGGGTCGCCGGGCGGGCAAGGCGGCGCAGGGGGCACTGGCACTGGCCACACCCCCAGCAACGGCAGCGACGGCGCTGACGGATAACACGAAGGAGAACAAGGATGAAGCGTGAACTCGTGATCGCACTTGGCGGCGCGGCGATTGTCATCACCGGTCTCTCGGGCTGTTCCTCGAGCGACAAGGAGTCCGAAAGCCCCAGTCCGACAGCGGCATCCAGCGGGGGTGGGACGAAGGTCATGATCGACGGTCAGGATCAGAACGTCGCAGGCACGGTCGTCTGCAGTGCGATGGGCGGCAACATGAACATCGCGATCGGTGACGCCGCGACCGGCATCGCCGCAGTGGTCAGCGAGGACGGGTCCACCGTCCAGTCCGTGGGCCTCGGCAACGTCAACGGCGTCACGCTGGGCTACCAGCACGGCACGGGCCAGGGCGAGGCCAAGGCCACCAAGGACGGCAACAACTGGAAGATCTCGGGCACGGTCACGGGCATTGACATGGCCAACCCCATGCAGCCGCTGAACAAGCCGTTCGAGCTCGAGATCGCCTGCCCGTAGCGGGATTCAGCAGCCCTGCAGCAGGGAGATCAGCTGGTCGCGGCTGTTGGCTCCGACACGTTGTGAGGCGCGGAACAGGTGCCCTTCAATGGAACGGACCGACATCGCGAGCCGATCGGCGATCTGTTTGTTCGAGAGTCCTTGCGCGGCAAGCGAGATGATTTCGCGTTGGCGCGCGGTGAACGATTGTGGTGCGGTCGCCATGCGCAGCGCCGGAGTCCGAGCGCCCTGGCATACGGCCGCCAACCGCTGCGCGGTCGCCGAGGCGGTCAGCGCCGCTCCGCGCAGGCCGGCGTGCTGGTAAGCAAGCACGGCTTGAGCGGCGGCGTCGGCGGCCGCCACGCGATCGCCGAACTGCTCGTAGCGCCGCGACGCATCGACCAATCCGGCACCGCTTGCAGCTGTCAGCGCGGACGCATGCGCTGCGGCGGTCGGCGCACGGGGACCCTGGACCTGGTCGGCCAGTTCCGCGAGCCGTGATGCGGTGGTGGCGTCACCGAACTGCGTCGCTGCCTGCAGTAGACACACCTCGACGGCGGGTCTGCCGAGCCGCCGTTCTCGGACCGCGGCCTCGAGACAGATCGAGATCGCCTGCGATGTCGACCCTTCCGCGGCGTGCGTCCATGCCTGCGCGATCGCCCTCTCCGAGTCCCACTCGCACGCGTCGGGATCCTGGTCCCACCATTCGATGGCCGCGAACTCGCGGCGGGCGTCAACGGCGTTGCCTGCCATCGCAGTCGCGGTGGCCATCCAGGTGCGGCTGAATCCCTTGATCATGCCTCCGCTGCCGCCGTCCAGGAAGGCGACGGACTCCTGGCACAAGCGCTGAGTGTCGGTCAGCGCGCCTCGACACAGCGCCGCGAAACTGGCCAGAAAGGCATGCCATGTGCCTTCGAACGGAACATCGAAGGTATCGCTTCGAATTCGGGCGATCACCGCGTCGGCATCTGTCAACGCACCGGCGAGTCGGTACGCGTGCGCCTGCAGCACTGCCAGTGGGTGGCGCAAATGCGACGCCTCAGGCGAGCTATCGGCCAGCACGTAACCGCGCTCTGCCACGGGCTCGATCTCATCGATGCGGCCGAGGTCACCGAGTCCGGTCACCAGCGCCCAGATCGAAACCATCTGTGCGACAGCATCATCAGGCGGATTTGCGAGAAATGCCGCGGCTCGGTCGACGGCGGTTCTGGCGTCACCACGTGTCACGGCGATCAGTGCCCGCAGGGCGGCGGCGCTCGCCTGCGCTACGCCGTCATCGGTTCCCACCACCTCGAGTTCGCGTTCGGCGTCCGCCGGTTGACCGAGCGAAGCGGCGAGATTCAGCGCACGCAGCATCGCAACCTGGGACCGCAGCGGTTCCGTTGTGGCACCGGCGAGTCCGGCGAGGATGTGCTCCGCATCCATCCCGCGTTCCTGCCACGTGATCGCCATCGCCTGCGTGATCGTGGCGTCGGGGCCGCCGCCCGCGGCGACGGCGCGTTCGGCCAGGGTTTCGGCAAGTCGCAGGTCCATCAGCTGCATCGCGGCCCCGGCCGCGGCGAGGAGAAGCTCTGCGGAGGGGACAACGTCTGACTCAAGTGTCAGCACCGCGCGGCGGACGACGTCTCGGGGGTCGGTCGAACCCTTCCTGGCGAGTTCGGTGGCGATCCGCCCGGCCAGCCGTTGCAGCCGCACCGAACTGGAACGGCGAACCTCACCGAACATGGGGTGCGCCAGCCGTACCGCGGCGGGGAGAACATCGGCATCGATGCGCACCAGACCGAGAGATTCCGCCTCGGCGATGGCGTCGCGATCGGCGAACGCCGCGAGGATGTCGATATCCAGTGGCTCGGTGACGGCGAGTGCGTCGAGCACGTCGCGCACTGCCCGCGGCGCGCGAGCGATGCGCGCATCGATGAGCTCGGCCAGCGTCGGCGGCAGCTTGGGTTGTCCTTCCCACAGCCAGATGCCCGACGACCGCGAGATGTGACCGGCGTTGACCTCGCTGTCGAGAAGGTGGCGCAAATAGAGCGTGTTGCCCTGCGTGTATTGCCACAGTCTGCGTGCGCACACCGAGTGAACCGGCCCGTCGAGTACGTGCTCCAACAGAAGGGTGGTCTCATCGAGTGAAAGTGGTTGCAGTTCAAGGCGGTCCAGGTGCTGGTCTTTCCAGATCGCGGTGATGGCGTCCGGCGGACGCTCACCGGAACGGATCGTCAGAATCACCGTGGCCAGCCGGCGTGTGACGATCTGGTGGACGGTGAACGCCGAAAGGTCGTCGAGCAGATGCGCGTCGTCGACGCCGAGGACGACCTCGCCGTCATCTGCATCGCCGATGAGCCCGTCGATCACCTCCCGCACCCTGCGCAAGGGGTCGGGGCCGAAGTCGGTCGCGACGTCGGCGAAGGCGCCCAATGGGACGCTACGCGCCGTCGCGGTACCGACGATCCAGTGCCTGCACGCGCTGCGCCGCCCGCAGGTGGCGACGGCCTCGTGCGCGATGCGGGTTTTGCCGACACCCGCAGCGCCGGACAACACGATCCCGCGGGCACGGTCGGCGATCGCGCGGGTGGCATCGGCGATCAGTGCAAGCTCTTCAGTTCGCCCGACGAGCGGCCACCGGGAGGTCACCGCGCGGATCTTAGCTGGTAGCGACGTTCCGATTCTCTTTCCAAGCAAATGTGGACGTTCACCGGTCCGGCGACTGCCTCGACACCGCGGCCAGTTTGGCGTCGGCGACGCGCATGAACGTCGGCAGTGCGTCGAGCTCCACCCCGACGCATTCGGCGATGACGTCGTCGGCGACGCCGGCATCCCGCATCCGCAGGGCGGTGGCATACGGCAGCGGCAACCGCCGAAGAGATTCGGCGCGGCGTGCATCGGGGGACACGCACTCGAGTCTGCCGCCGTGCCCTGCGTCTGGCTGAGGTAGTCCGCTACCCCAGTGCGGAGTCGACTGCACTACTTCACGGTGGCGTACCGGGGCTGTCGCAGCTGGAGTAGTCGACTACCCCAATTGACCCGCCGTGGCGGACCTACATTCCCTAGACGGTATGGAGGCGACTTGAGGCCGAAGGCCTCGGGCTGCAATCGGACGTGGGTTGCCGACGATGAGTGAACACTCGCATCGGTAGAGCCACAGTTGCAGATCAGGAGGCCTCCGGTGAG
>NZ_OESG01000003.1 GCF_900240945.1 Mycobacterium sp. 3519A | reverse complement strand
GTGGGGCCGATCGCTACCGCGCCCCCACCAACACCATCGAAGAAATCATCGCCGGCATCTACGCCCAAGTCCTCGACCACGACCACATCAGCATCGACGACTCCTTCTTCGACCTCGGCGGCGACTCCCTGTCGGCGTTGCGAGTACTAGCCGCTATCAACAAATCTCTGGGTGCCAGACTTTCGGTGCGCGACTTTTTCGACGCGTCCACCGTAGCCATGGTGGCACGCCGCCTCGACGAAAGTGCGCCCGGGTGTGAGCCGTTGGTGACGCGGGAGCGGCCCGAAGTGATCCCGTTGTCGTTCGCCCAAAGCCGACTGTGGTTCTTGGAGCAACTCGAATCCGGTTCTGGGGCATACAACATGCCCAGCGCATTTCACTTCGATGGGCCATTGAACATCGAGGCTCTTGGCGCTGCCCTTGATGACGTCATCGCTCGCCACGAATCGCTGCGGACCGTGTTCCCCGACAACAACGGCGTTCCGTACCAGTGTGTGCTCCCAGCGCGCAGCGGGATGTGGCGCCACAGCGACACAGAAGTGGTGTCGGTGCCGAAACAGAACCTCGCCGACGCGTTGATGTCAATGGCGGCATATAGGTTCGATCTGTCGACCGACATCCCGATTCGTGTGCAGATCTACTCAGTCGGTCCGGAACAGTATGTGGCCGGAATAGTCGTGCATCATATTGCTTTTGATGGGTGGTCGTTGGTGCCGATGGTTCGGGATCTTGGTGTGGCGTATGGGGCGCGGGTGCGGGGTTGTGCGCCGGGGTGGTTGCCGTTGCCGGTTCAGTATGTGGATTACACGTTGTGGCAGCGGGCGCAGTTCGGTGATCTTGATGATGTGGGTAGTGCTATTGGTGGGCAGTTGGCGTATTGGCGTGATGCGTTGGCGGGGATGGCGGAGTGTGTGGAGTTGCCGACGGATCGGCCGTATCCGGTGGTGGCTGATCAGCGTGGGTCGACTGTGGTGGTGGAGTGGTCGGCGGAGTTGCAGCGGCGGGTGCGGGAGTTGGCGGCTAGGTATAACGCGACGAGTTTTATGGTGGTGCAGGCTGGGTTGGCGGTGTTGTTGTCGCGGTTGAGTGCGAGTTCGGATGTGGCGGTGGGTTTTCCGGTCGCTGGGCGTGATGATCCGGCGTTGGATGGTTTGGTTGGGTTTTTTGTCAATACGTTGGTGTTGCGGGTGGATTTGGCTGGTGATCCTACGGTGGCTGATGTGTTGGCTGAGGTTCGCCGTAAGGGGTTGGCTGCTCTTGAGCATCGTGATGTGCCGTTTGAGGTGTTGGTTGAGCAGTTCAATCCGTCGCGGTCGTTGACGCGTCATCCGTTGGTGCAGGTGGCTTTGGCGTGGCAGAACGTGCCGGGGGGTTTTGGTGGTGGCGGGGTTGGGTTGTCGTTGGGTGATGTGCAGGTGACCCAGGTGCCGGTTGATACTCGCAGTGCTCGTATGGATTTGACGTTCTCGTTGTCTGAGTGTTGGTCTGATGTTGGTGAGCCCGATGGGATTCGGGGGTTGGTGGAGTTCCGCACCGATGTGTTTGACACCTCGACGGTTGAGGGTTTGGTGGGGCGTTTTGAGCGGGTGTTGGGGGTGATGGTTGGTGATCCGCAGGTGCGGTTGTCGTCGGTGGATGTGTTGGGTGAGGGTGAGCGTGCTCGGTTGGATGTGTGGGGTAATCGGGCGGTGTTGAGT
>NZ_OESG01000002.1 GCF_900240945.1 Mycobacterium sp. 3519A | reverse complement strand
CAAACCCCCCCCCGCCGCCCCCTCGCCCCCCGGGGCCCCCTGCCCCCCCCCCCCCCCGGCCCCCCCCCCCCCCCCCGCCCCCCCCTGCCCCGCCGCCACCGCCGGTTTCCACCCCGCTCGGGCCGGAGAACGCCTCACCGCCAGTGCCGCCGGTGCCGCCCGTGCCACCACCGACGCCGCCGGCGCCGCCAGGACCGCCCGCTCCCCCGACGGCATGGCCGGGATTACCGGTCAGGCCGACGCCGCCCTCGCCTCCGCTGCCGCCCTGCGCGCCAAGGCCGCCTGCCCCGCCGGCTCCACCGACACCACCGGTTCCGCCACTGCCATCCGTACTGGCGCCGGATCCGCCTGTGCCACCGACGCCGCCGGGTTGGCCTGCGACGGTGCCGGGCTGACCGGGGCCGCCCTGCCCGCCGGTCTGCTGACCAGGACCGCTGACGATCGTGCCGGTGGTGCCTGCGCCCGCCGCGGCGACAGGCGTCGGGGTCGGATTGACTCCGTTCGCACCGGGGCCGCCGTGTCCGCCGAGACCACCGGCGCCGCCGTTGCCGATCAAACCGGCGTTGCCGCCGTTTCCGCCTGCGCCCGCGGCGCTGGTGAGGGTGCCGTTCGCGCCGTTGCCACCCGCGCCGCCGTTACCGAAAAGACCTGCGTTGCCGCCCCTTCCACCGGCCTGCCCGGGCAACACACCATCGCCGCCGCGGCCGCCGTTGCCGAAGAGGAGGCCACCGTTGCCGCCGCGCTGCCCGGCAAGCCCCGGCGCGCCGTTGCCGATCAGCAGGCCACCGTTCTCGCCCGGCTCATCGCCATTGCTGATGAAGATTCCGATGAATTCGCCAACGAGATTGCCGAATTCGCCGGGCGCTGCCAGAGGGAACGCTAGTGGTGAAACAAGCTGCGCTGCAGCGTCACACGACAACGGAAGCGATGCCGAGCACGCCGACAATGGCTCGGCGCGCGCGGCAGGTGCACCGGCCAACAACGACACTGCCGGCGCGGCCACGACGATTCCGGCGCCTCCGAGTGCCGCGGTAACCGCTACAAGCGTTCTGTGCGTTGACATCTCATCGCCTCTCTGCAATTCGGCCGGCGCCAGCGGCGCCAAATCGGAAAACTGATTGCCGTGACGACGCACATCACGAATGCGACGCCCGCGGCTTGCAACCCAGACACCAGGAAACGATTGATTTCGTATACGTTTTCGTCGCTTACGCATGCGTACGCCACAGTGGACGAGGACTCGCCAGGTCGGTAACTGTAGTGCGAAACGTCGTACGCCAGGTGGTGGGGACTGCTGCACACGATCGCGCTCATCCACATCACGCTCGAGGGCGCCGACGTAACCAACAGTGCGACAACGCCCCACACGCCGCCGAGAACTCCGATGATCCCGCCGACGATCTTCTCGCCGTCGAGACCGCGCCGCTTCAGGGCCACGTAATTGACCGCCACGACCGCAATCAGTGCGACCCAGATGATCAGGCCTGCAAGACCATAGAATTTCGTGACGACCCAGGCGACGGGGGCCAGCGCCAGCGCCCACCAGTGCAGCTCGGACGCGGCCGATTGGTCGACAACACGGCCGTCGCCAGGGGCCCGATCGTTCTGAGTCACCGAAAGCCATCTCTTTCGCTTGCTTGCTAGGTGTACTGCCCAGGGAGGTTGGTTGGGGAAGTGTGACGACACGCTGTAGCGGTCGTTGATGGCGAAGGCCTCCTGTCGTGGGGTGGAGCTGCTACCACTTCACCGCAACTATCAGGAGGCCTTCGTGG
>NZ_OESG01000001.1 GCF_900240945.1 Mycobacterium sp. 3519A | reverse complement strand
GCACCAATGCCGGCAGGCGTTCCGGCGTTAGCCTGTCCCGTCATCTGCTTCATTGTCTCCGTAATCTGCTTGAACTGTTCCAGCATATCTTTTAACTTCGGATTACCCTGCATCTTGTCGTATTCGGAAGTGATTGCAGAAATAAGAAACTCACTTCGCTTAATCCCCATCATCCTGCAAAGCTCGTCAAGCTGATCAGCAACAGCAACATCACAACGAAAAGTTACAGCAACGGTATTCTTCTTCGGATTCATGGCAAAGCTCCTTTCAATAGAATGTAGTTATCATAACATCAAGTTGGAAAATTGTCAAGAGAAAAGCACTTACCCGCCGTTTACGGTGGTGA
Source organism: Mycobacterium sp. 3519A (assembly GCF_900240945.1). NCBI lineage: Bacteria > Bacillati > Actinomycetota > Actinomycetes > Mycobacteriales > Mycobacteriaceae > Mycobacterium > Mycobacterium sp. 3519A. Next base: position 2,063 of record NZ_OESG01000001.1, on the reverse strand, counting down.
GTAAGTGCGCACTTCTATACCGTTCCGGCAGTGCTGGAGAATAGCAAGCACAGCAAGTGTAGCTACACTTGACGAAAACTAAAGTTTTTCGCTCTCCATCCGTTCATTTGTCCGGTATCAAGGCTACGAAAACTTTTCTTGCAGAAAACTTTTCTCGACCCCTACGGGGCAACCTTGACACCGAACATTTTCGGCGGAGCTTGCCAAGCGTGGCGAGGAACTCAAAGGCATAAAAGATAATTTCCAATAGCTCGCCCTATTCCATTGTACCGCCGAAAACCATTCTCTAACGCTCTGGTATTCGTCGGCTTCTTCATGGCTCAGAATCTAAAGGCATAAAAGAAGAGCGACGGCAAAGCCGTCACTCTTTCTCTTCATGTATCCCAAATAGACGCTTGAAAAAAGACCTCTTCGGAGCTGGCAAAGAAAGCACCTGCTGAGCCTGCAAAAGCACTTGATAATTTTTAGCCTGCTCCATAAGTTGAGCAATCTGCTTGTCCTTTTCTGCAATCTGAATGTCCTTTTGCCGAAGCTGTTCCAGCAATGACAAAACAAGCTCATTTTCGGATTCCTGCTTTTCATCCTGCCGACCGGATGAGCCATCAGGAGAAGAGCCGGAAAAAGGAACACCATGTTTTTCTGCAAGCCATTTCAAGCCGTATTCGGTGAGGGACATGACAGGGACATCGGATGGACACGCAAGGGACATTTTACGGACATCATCGGGCATACTTGCAATATCTCTGCGAATTGTCTTTGCAGAGAAACCCAGCATTTCAGCCACTTCCGAGACTTTATATATATGGCTCACCACCTTTTACACGAGGGACAACAGAGGGACATTTTAGGGACATCAAAGGACAAAAAAGGGACATCCCCATTGACACACTCATTTTCTCATGCTATTATAATACTCGTATTGAAGAGTGTTTTTGAAGTCGCTTTCAGGGTCTTCAAGAGCAACTGTTTTAGTAAAAGTCAGCTTGGCAGAGCTGGCTTTTTCTTTTGCCTTTTTGTACTCGACAACAGAAACATCCGGCTTTTTTATTCCTTTGCTCCATCGAAAAATATGGAAGCCAGGCGGGTACATACAGAGCCGAGCGCCCTTGATATATTTTTTGGTCTGTTTAACGCCGTTCTCGTCCTCGTATTCGACTTCTTTAATGCCTTTAGAGTAAGATACCGCCATATCCGCTTTAGACGCTTCAGAAAGCTCCATATCGCCCAAATAGGCAGTTAAGTACGCACCGACATTATCGACATCATCAAGCCGTTTCACGGTCACAAAGCCCTGTTTCCAGCAATCACGAACAACCGCATTTTCCATATACGGAGCCTTACCAGAAAAGATAAAAACGCAATGCAAGTGCCATGCTCCACGCCCTTGCGGTTCTGCTGCGGTAATATATTCGTAATGTCCGAAAATCTCACGGCAACGAGTATTGAAGTGCCGAAAATCACGCATCAGCTTTTTAGGGTCTGTCATATTATCGGCGTATGTAAGAGTAACCCAGCGACAGCGGGAAACATCGGTAATATTTGCGTTTAGAATATCCCTACCTTGAGCAAGAGACTTTGCGACATTCGCCAGATCCTGCGCACGGTTTTCGAGATGCTTAAACTCCAATAATTCTCCGGTGCGATTGTCTACATAGTGGTCTTTGTCAATCTTGGTAATATAACCACCACGAGAACGCTTTTCGGAATACATGATCTCCGTAATGTTTCCCATTTCTTTAAGCCGAACAAGAGCAGAATCAGAAATAGAAACAGGGGAATCCAGTTTTTTAATCTCCAATCAACTAACCTCCTTTCTCTAAGTTTTGGACACATATTCCCTTATAATCAAGTTAATAAGGGCGGGCGGTCGTAGCGTGTCCCCGCAACTAAAGTTTGCGGGGGCCCCGCTTACGCCTCGCCCTCGCCCCCTGTACCGGCACCAATGCCGGCAGGCGTTCCGGCGTTAGCCTGTCCCGTCATCTGCTTCATTGTCTCCGTAATCTGCTTGAACTGTTCCAGCATATCTTTTAACTTCGGATTACCCTGCATCTTGTCGTATTCGG